>NZ_JABBJJ010000410.1 GCF_012933655.1 Pyxidicoccus fallax
AACGTCTCGTGGGCCCGGAGATGTGTATAAGGGACAGGGCCGCGCGTGACACGTCCACCCGGGAGCCGACGCGCACGGGCTCGCCCCGCGATTCGTGGCGCCCGCCTCCGGAAGACCTGCCGGGCCTGGACGAGGCCCACCGGCTCATCGACGCCAGGAACCGGGACGGAGCGCTGGCGGCCCTGAAGAAGCTCGCGGCGAAGCACCCGAGGAGCGCCTACGTGCGCTACCTGGAGGGCAACGTCGACTTCGACAACCTCCGCTGGGTGGACGGCGTGGCGGCGTACCGCGCGGCGCTGCGCAACGACGCCTCGTACCGCGAGGACCCCACCGTCATCCAGAACGCCATCCGCTGCCTCGTCAGCGACCGCTTCCACGGCACCTGCCAGGACTTCATCCTGAAGGACCTGGGCGACGCCGCCGTGCCCTACCTCGAAGAGGCCGCCCGCGAGGACCCCATGGCCAACGTGCGCACCCGTGCCGCGGCGCTGCTCCGCCAGCAGGGCCGCTCACGCTGAGCCCGCGGCGCACAGGTTCCCACCCACGTCCGCATCCCCCCCGCCGCAATTGTCGAGCCGAGCTGTAAGGGTTCGGATTCAGGGCGTGAAAGTCCCCTCCGGGCCGTGGCCACCAGCCCGCGCGGGTGGTCCCTCCCCCCGGAGGAGTCACGATGCTTCGAGGTTATGTGGCGGTACTGGCGGGCCTGCTGCTGGCGGGGTGCGGAGACGATGATCCGCCCCGGTCGCCGGGACGCTTCGGCGAGGTGACGAGCGCGGTGGTGCTGGTCAACCCGGTCATCAACCAGGGCTCCACCACGTCGGTGGTGCCGGGCACCGAGCGCGCGGGCGTGGAGTTCCAGGTCGAGGACCTGCCCGTCGCGGAGACGGACTCCACGGGGCTTGCCCTGGTGGAGGGGCTGCCCACGGGCACGGTGACGCTGGACTTCGACCCGGGCACGTATTCGTTCCAGGTGGTCCAGGAGCGGGAGCTGTACGACGTGGTGCTGTCCTACCGCGACGGCACGGTGCAGCCGCTGTTCCCTCCCGTGCGCTACCCCCTGGGCGGCGAGGTCGTCGTGGTGGAGCCCGGTGAGAGCATCGCCGAGGCGGCCGCCTCCGACGACACCATCATCCTGCTCGAGGAGGGCACGTACCCGGGCAACCTGGAGCTGCGCTCGGACGACGTGCTCATCATCGGCGCCTGGTCTCCGACGCGGGGGCCGCTGTCCGTCATCGAGGGCAACGTGACGGTGCTGGGCGGCGGCAACCGCCTGCGGGGCGTGACGGTCACCGGCCGGCTGACCAGCAACGCCAACAACTTCTCCGCGGCCTTCTCGGACATCGCCAGCGCCACCATCACCGGCAACGGCGTGACGCTGCTGCGCAACCGCTTCACGGCCGGTCAGGCCACGGTGCCCAGCTCCAACGCGGTGCTGGTGGACAACACGGGGATTCCCTGATGCGACGGCTCACGCTCCTCCTGGGACTGATGCTGGTGGCCCCGGGCTGCCACCTGGCCGTGCACGACGTTCCCACCTATCCGAGACAGGCTCCGCGCCCGCCGCCGCCCGGACGGCCGATGCCGCAGCCACGGCCCCCGCCGCCGCCTCCCTCGCGGCAGGAGGTCATCGAGGTGAAGGAAATCCACGCGAGCCGGGTATCCGCCCGCGTCATCTACGCCAAGGAGGTGAAGGCCCGGGACGGACGGGTGGGCCGCATCATCCGGGGCGAGCCCCGCCGCGAGAACTGGGGTGGCTCCGAGCTGAAGGTCCGCAAGGTCTCCGCCGACGTCATCTACGCCAAGGAAATCCACGCGGACTGGGTGGAGGCCGAGGAGATTCACGCGAAGGAAGTGAAGTTCGGCCGGTAGTCCTCCAACCGTCCCGCCCCATTCCACCCAGAAAACGGATGATTTCATCCTCTGAGGCAGGCGCGAGAGTCACCCTCCTCGGGTAGCGTGCCGCCCTCCAATCCATCCGGGCGTCAGGGCCCGGTGACAACCCCGCGGCGACCTTGCGCTGTGCCGCCGGAACGAAGGGCATCCCGACATGACCTCCGCGCTCGCGGCAGGACCGCATCCCGAGACGGCAGCCCCCCACTCCGCGCGAGGCGGTGACGGGCGGCTCGTCGCGGTGGATGCGGCGCGGGGACTGGCCATGCTGCTGGTCTTCCTGGCGCACTTCCTGGACGCCTACCTGCGCCCGCTCGGCGGAGCGGCGGAGGCCCTGCGCCAGAAGCTTCAGATGGTGACACGGCTGGCGTCTCCCAGCTTCATGCTCATCAGCGGGCTCATCCTGGGGCTGCTGTACGCGCGGCGGCGAGAGGACTTCGGGCGGCTCCGTCCGAAGCTTTTGCGCCGGGGGCTGCTGCTGCTCACCGTGGGTCACCTGCTCATCGTCCCCACCTACCTGTCCTGGGTGGACGAGACCTCGCACCTGGTCCGCATCCTCTTCGTCACCGACACCATCGGCGCGGCGCTGCTGATGGGTCCCCTGCTGGTGCCCTACCTGGGAGCCCGGGCTCGCCTGGCGCTGGGACTGGGGCTGTTCACGGCAAGCTGGGCGCTGAGCCTCGGCGTGCACTCGACGGGGCTCGCGGCGAACCTGGTCGAGGAGGTGCTCTTCGGCCACCTGGTGCAGTCGGTCCTCTTCTCCAACTTCCCGCTGGTGCCCTGGTTCGGCGTGTACCTGGCGGGCAGCGCGGTGGGCGAGTGGCTCTGCGACAAGCTCCGGGCCGGCGAGGCGCGGCAGGCGGCGCGGCGCCTCGTCACGACGGGGGGCACGCTCGTCACCCTGGGCGTGGTGCTGGTGGGAATCCACGTGTGGCTGCGGCGCTCGGGCGGCGCGCACCTGCCGGAGGAGCTGGCCTCCACCCTGGTGGCCCTCACCTCGCCCCGTCAGAAGTTCCCGCCGGGGCCGGCCTACCTCCTGTTCTACGGCGGCCTGGCGCTGGCCGGTCTGGGCCTGCTCATCGGCGCCGAGCACGCCGGCCGCCTCGGGCGCCTGCTGCGACCCGCCAGCCTGCTGGGGCGCCACTCCTTCAGTGCCTTCCTCCTCCAGTTCTACGTCTATTACCTGGGCGTGTACTACGCGCACCTCCCGTACTCGCCGCTGTGGCCGCTGCTGTTCGTCGCCACCGTGGTGTTGCTGGGAGGGCTGGTATGGGCCTGGGACGTGTACGAGCGCCGGCCCGGGGCGCCGGCCCGGGTAGATGCGACCCCAGCCCGGCCCGCCAGCTCCGAAGCGTGAGAACCGGAACACCGGACGTGAACACACCCGAGACGGTCCTGAATGCGAGTTCACCTCCGTCCGAGTCTCGCGGCTAGACTCGCCAGATGCAGTCCCAGCGCCCGCGCGCCCTCATCGTCGACGACAACGTGTTCTTCGCGCGCGAGCTGCGCGCGTTCCTGTCCTCCGAGGGCTGGGAGGCGGAGGTCGCCAACCACGCCCTGCACGCGCTGGGCGTCCTCAAGAAGGGGCCGGCGCCGCAACTCGTCCTGCTGGACCTGGACCTGCCAGACATCAGCGGCTGGGGAATCTACGGCGAGCTGCTGCTCAATCCCTCCTTCCCCAAGGTGCCCGTCCTCATCGTGTCGCGCGCGACGTGGCTCCCTCAGGACGTGCCCCTGACGGGCATCGTCGGGATGCTCGAGACGCCCACCAGCCCGAGCGCCTGGGAGCACTTCCGCGGCATGGTGCGGCCGATTCTCCGCAACCGCGAGGAGCAGCTGCGGTCCGAGACTCCCTGACCGCCGTCCCCCGTCTCACAAACGCGCCCCAGGCGTCCTGAGGAAGAGCCACCCACCCACGAGGAGGCTCCTCTCATGCGCGCGAACGGTTCCAGTCGTCATGCCCCGGGATGGGGCTGGCTGTGGTTGTTGGCGGTGACGCTCACGCTCACCGCGTACGGTATCGAGCCGGAGTCCCCCGAGCCGCCGGCGTCCCAGGCGGAAGCCGCCGACGTCTCCCAGTTCCCCGCGCCCACGTGGAACACGCCGTCCTTCGCGTCCGGGGCCGAGGTGGCCACGGACGGGAGTCAGACACTCGTGGTCTGGCGGGATGGGAGCCGGCCGGGCGAAATCCACGCCGCGCGCGTCTCGAGGCGAGGCCGGCTGCTCGACCCCAACGCCCTCCAGCTCAACCCCGCGCCCGCGTTCCAGGCGGGAGCGCCCGCCGTCGCCTTCGATGGACGGCACTTCCTCGTCATCTGGCCGGGGGAGCACTCGCTGCTCCTGGTACGGGTGCAACCGGATGGCAGGGTGCTCGACGGGCCCCGGCCCATCGCGGCCATCAGCGGGGACCCTTCCTCCACGCCCGGCATCGCCTGTACGTGGCGCAAGTGCCTGGCGACCTGGGTCGACTTCGGAGACCCCCGGAGGATTCGCGGCGTCCTCCTGAAGACCCAGGACTCGGGCGTCTCCACGCGGGAGGTCACCCTCGCGCACACCCTCGCCATCTCCTCGTACGGCGTCCCGGTGGCCTGGTCCGGCCAGCGCTTCCTCGTCGCCTGGAGCGATACCCGCTTCGGAGACTTCACGCCGAAGATCGTCGCCGCGCGCGTGACGGGTGAGGGAGACGTGCTCGACCCGGGCGGCATCGTCCTCTCGGACACGCCGGGGAGCCAGACCTGGGTGGACCTCGTCGGCACGAGGCAGGGCTTCTTCGTCGCGTGGAGCGACACGCGCGGCGGCACGGCCCGCATCTTCGGGACGAGCGTGAGGCTCGACGGCTCCATCCCCGACCCGGACGGCGCGCCCCTCTCGCGGGGCCCGAACGACACCCTGCCCTCCCTCGCCTACGACGGACAGCAGGTGTTCGCCACGTGGAGCCGGCTGAATCCGGACCGCTTCTCCATTCGCGGCAACTTCGTGAGGTCCGATGGCACCGTGGCCACACCGGACGGCTTCCGGCTCTCGGCCAACGAGTTCGTCCGCGAGGTCGAACAGGACGTGGTCTTCCAGGGGGAGCAGTACTTCATGGCCTTCGGCGGTGCGCCCACCATCGACGAGCCGCCCTTCCAGGTCATCCTCGGTACCCGCGTGAGGACGGACGGCACGCGAGTGGACATTCCCGCCCTGCGCATCTCGCACTCACCCTCGGTCGAGGGCACGGCGGCGCTCCCGGCACCGTAGTCCGCGCCACGGGGGCGTGGCCCTGAACACCGCGCGGGCACGGCCGGTGCGTGCCAGACTGCCGCCGCCATGCTCGCCCACAAGCCCGTGCTCCGCGGAGAGCGCGTCGTCCTCCGCCCCTTCCGCCCGGAAGATGTCCCCGCGCTCTGGCGGATGCTCCACGAGCCCGAGTGCATGCGCCTCACCGGCTCGCGAACCACCTTCCCCCGTGAAGCCGTGGAGGCGTGGTACGCGGGCCGGAACGAGGCGCCGGACCGGCTCGACCTGGCCATCGCGGACGCCGCCACCGATGCGTGCCTGGGTGAGGTGGTGCTCAACGAGTACGCGCCGCACGACCGCGCCTGCAACTTCCGCATCTCGCTCGCCGGCCCCGAGCTCTTCGGACGCGGGCTGGGCACCGAGGCGACACGGCTGATGCTCGGGCACGCCTTCGAGACGGTGGGCCTGCACCGCGTGGGGTTGGAGGTCTACGACTTCAACCCCCGCGCCCGGCGCGCCTACGAGAAGGCGGGCTTCGTCACCGAGGGCGTCCGGCGGCAGGTGCTCCTCTGGGAGGGCACCTGGTACGACTCCGTCGTCATGTCCGTCCTCGCCCCCGAGTGGGCAGCCCTCAACGGAAGGCCCCTGGCGGCTGCGTCCCGGCCCGGCCCGCGTTACTGAGTCCGCGCCCGTCCGCCACGCGTGCGCTACCCTCGCGCCCGCCTCGGGACGAGGGGAGCCAACCATGAGCGCGCTGCACCTGAAATCGACCGTCCGGCTGAACAACGGCGTGGAGATTCCCCGCGTGGGCCTGGGCGTCTACCAGGCCCGGCGTGGCGACGAGACGCGGCAGGCCGTGCTCCACGCGCTCCAGGCGGGCTACCGCCACGTGGACACCGCCCGCATCTATGGCAACGAGCGCGACGTGGGCGAGGCCCTGCGCGAGAGTGGCCTGCCTCGCGACGAGGTCTTCATCACCACCAAGCTGTGGAACCAGGACCAGGGCCATGACTCCACCCTGCGCGCCTGTGAGCGCAGCCTGCGCGAGCTGGGCCTGGAGTACGTGGACCTCTACCTCATCCACTGGCCGGTGCCGTCGCTGCGGCTCGACTCGTGGCGGGCCATGGAGAAGCTGCTCGCGGATGGGAAGTGCCGCGCCATCGGCGTGAGTAACTTCCTGGAGCGCCACCTCGACGAGCTGATGGCCCACTCGAAGGTGGTGCCCGCCATCAACCAGGTGGAGCTCAGCCCCTTCCTCGCCCAGGAGACGCTGCGCGCGTACTGCCAGCGGCACGGCATCGTGGTGGAGGCCTACAGCCCGCTCACCCGGGGCCAGCGGCTGGACGACCCGCGCCTCGGGGCGGTGGCGAAGCGCCACGGGAAGACGGCGGCGCAGGTGCTCATCCGCTGGTGCCTCCAGCGCGACCTGGTGGTACTGCCCAAGTCCGTGCACCCCACCCGCATCCGCGAGAACGCGGCCGTCTTCGACTTCGACCTCTCCCCAGAAGACCTGAACATCCTCGATGGACTCGACGAGGAGCTGCACACCTCCTGGGACCCCTCGGACGTACCATGATTGATTACAACCCCAAGGACTGGTTCACCTTCATCTTCCGGATCCACAAGGCGGACACGGTCCGGAAGCTGATGCCGATGATTGTCGCCATCTGCCTGTACTCGGCGCTGGTGGCGTGGCTGGAGACGGCTGTCTGGAAGCTGTCGGACGACAGCCGCGTCAAGAACATCTCGCTGCTGCACAGCCTGCTGGGCTTCGTCATCTCCCTGCTCCTCGCCTTCCGCTCCAACAGCGCGTACGACCGCTGGTGGGAGGGCCGGAAGCTGTGGGGCGCCCTCGTCAACAACAGCCGGAACCTGGCGCTGCGGATGAACGCCCTCCTCCCCGAGGGGGACCGGGACAGCCGCGAGTTCTTCCGGACGATGATTCCCAACTACGCCTTCGCGCTGAAGAACCACCTGAGGGACCAGGCCAAGGCGGAGGAGTTCGTCGCGGGCGGGGGCGTGGAGTTCAACCACCTGGACACGGCCCGGCACGTGCCCAACCAGATTGCCGCGCACCTGATGCGCAGGGCCTACTCGCTGCAGAAGCAGGGGGTCCTCACGGGGGAGCAGCTGCTCTCCATCAACCCGGAGCTCCAGTCCTTCACCGACATCTGCGGGGCCTGCGAGCGCATCCGCAACACGCCCATCCCCTTCTCGTACTCGGTGTTCCTGAAGAAGTTCATCTTCTTCTACGTGATGACGCTGCCCTTCGGCCTGGCCTTCAGCCTGGGCTGGTTCGTCATCCCGGCGATGGCGTTCATCTTCTACGTGCTGGCGTCGATGGAGCTCATCGCGGAGGAAATCGAGAACCCCTTCGGCATCGACGCCAACGACCTGCCCACCGAACGCATCAGCGGCAACATCCGCCGCCACGTCGAGGAGATTCTCTGACATGTACGAAGCGCGCTCCCTGGCCTGGCGCACCGACCTCATGCTCCGCTCCGTCCGCAGCACGGTGACGGAGCTCGGCGACTGCGTCCGCCTGGAGACGCCCTCGGACCCGGACTTCTACAGCGGCAACCTGCTGCTGTTCCCCGCGGCTCCGGGCCCGGGTGACGACGAGCGCTGGGTCCGCCGGTTCCGCGAGGCGTTCGCGCACGAGCCCCGCCTCCAGCACGTGATGCTCGGCTGGGACGACCCACGGGGAGAGAGGGGCGTGGTGGAGCCCTTCCTCGCGAAGGGCTACACGCTCGACGAGCACACCGTCCTCACCGCGCGCGATGTCCAGCCGCCGCCGCGTCCCCTCGCGGAGCTCGACGTCCGGCCGCTCACGAGCGACGCCGACTGGGCCGCCGCGACGCAGCTCCACCTCGCGGACGAGCACCCACCGGGGGTGCCCACCGCCCTCTACGACGCCTTCATCCACCGCCAGATGGCGCGGCACCGGGAGGTGGTGGACGCCGGGCGGGGCGCCTGGTTCGGCGCGTTCCTGGAGGGCCGGATGGTGGGAGACCTGGGCATCTTCGTCGAGGACGGCCTGGGACGCTTCCAGGACGTGGGCACCCATCCGGAGTTCCGCAACCGGGGCGTCTGCGGGACGCTGGTGCACGCGGCCTCGCGGCATGCCTTCACGCGGATGGGAGCGAGGGTGCTCGTCATCGTCGCCGTGGAGGACGGCCCAGCCGAGCGCATCTACCGCTCCGTCGGATTCCAGAAGACGGAGCGGCAGTGCATGCTCACCCTGCGGCCCGGGTCGCCCGCGAAGGCGACCTGAGCCGCGAGGCGGCCTACTGCTTCTGTCCCACGGGCTGGCCGTCCATCAGCAGCAGCGTCCCGCCCTGCGCGGTGCGCTGGAAGCAGAGGGACAGCCCCTCCAGGAGGCCCAGGTCGTCCCGGGTGACGAAGTCGTTGTCACCGTAGGCCTCCAGTTCCAGGACGAGCGCGGGCTCCGCCTCAATGCGGGATGCTCCAGCAATCGGGTTTCGCGGCTGGAAACCCGCTCGCTGGCGAAGGTGTCACCGCGAGTCCTTCGCGCCAGAAATCGTTGCGTGAGGCAAGCAATCGGGCCCTCCGGGAATCGTTGCGTGAGGCAAGCAATGGGGCCCGGCACGGAGTCGTTGCGCCGTGGAGGGGATATGCCCCCCTGCTGATGAGAGCATGATGGAACCATGAGCAACGGGAGGGGCGACGCGTGGCACAGATGTCCCTGGAAGCGCGCGCTCACCTTCCGGGCCGAGAGGGGGACTCGGGAGATGGACACGCGGGCGCTGCTGTCTCACGGCGGTCCTTGCGCCGCGCCCCAGGACCTTGGAGCTGGGGCCCGCTGGCATGGCTCGGGCCGCGCGTGAGGCAGCAGCGCCTGGCGGCGGGGGCGCGCGTCATTCATGACAGGAGGTGGCAACAAAGCCTCGTAGGCTGCCGCGCATGACCAAACCCCACGAGACACCCGACACACGCCGCCCCCTGCTCGGCAAGGTGGCCCTGGTCGCCGGAGCCACGCGCGGCGCGGGCCGAGGCATCGCCGTCGAGCTGGGCGCGGCGGGCGCCACCGTCTACTGCACCGGCCGCACCACGCGAGAGAAGCGCTCCGAGTACGACCGGCCGGAGACCATCGAGGAGACCGCGGAGCGCGTCACCCAGGCCGGCGGACAGGGCATCGCCGTGCAGGTGGACCACCTGGAGCCGGCACAGGTCCGCGCGCTGGTGGAGCGCATCGACCGCGAGCAGGGCCGGCTGGACATCCTCGTCAACGACATCTGGGGCGGCGAGCTGCTCTTCGCGTGGAACAAGCCCCTGTGGGAGCAGTCCCTGGACGCGGGGCTGCGGATGCTGCGGCTGGCCGTGGACACGCACCTCATCACCAGCCACTGCGCGCTGCCGCTGCTCATCCGCAAGCCCGGAGGGCTCGTCGTCGAGCTCACGGACGGCACGGCCGAGTACAACGCCACGCACTACCGCGTGTCGCTCTTCTACGACCTGGCGAAGGCGGCCGTGCTCCGGATGGCGTGGAGCCAGGCCCACGAGCTGAAGGCCCACGGGGCCACCGCCGTGGCGCTGACGCCGGGCTGGATGCGCTCCGAGATGATGCTGGAGCTCTTCGGCGTCACCGAGGCGAACTGGCGCGACGCGACGGCAAAGGAGCCGCACTTCATCATCTCGGAGACGCCGGCCTACGTGGGGCGCGCGGTGGCCGCGCTCGCCGCGGACCCGCTGGTCGCGCGCTGGAGCGGGCAGTCGCTGTCCAGCGGGCAGCTCGCGAAGGTGTACGGCTTCACGGACGTGGACGGCTCCCAGCCCGACGCCTGGCGCTACGTTCCCGAGGTCCAGGACGCGGGCAAGCCCGCCGACGCCACCGGCTACCGGTAGCCCGCATGCACGAAGGCCCGCGACCTCGATGGGAGGTCACGGGCCCTCGGTGTCACGCGCGGGGCGTGGGAGGCGTCAGTCCTTGACGGGCGTGGCCTTGAGGGCGGCCTTGCCCTCCTTCACATAGACCTGGAAGCGCACCGTCTTGCACGCGTACTTCTGGACGAGCTGCTCCTTGTTCTTGCGCAGCTTCTGCACGAACTTGTCGTACGTCAGGCCGTCGGCCGGCTCGCCGCACCGCTCACGGGTGGTGACGAACTCGCGGAAGACCTCCTGGAAGTGCTGCTCCTCGGAGAGCGCCACCGCGGAGTTGCCCAGGCCCGGCAGCGGAATGGCGGCGGGCGGGGGCGGCGCGGCGGAGCGCGGAGGCGGCATGGGGATGGCCTCCGACG
>NZ_JABBJJ010000411.1 GCF_012933655.1 Pyxidicoccus fallax
TTTATAAAAGTAAGGGATGAGCCCGTGCTCCACCGCCAGCGTCGCCTTGATGAGGCCGGCCACGCCCGCCGCGGCGTCGAGGTGCCCGATGTTCGACTTCACGGAGCCCAGCGCGCAGAAGCCGGTGGCCTGCGTGGCCGCGCGGAAGACGGACGTGAGCGCGGACACCTCCACCGGGTCTCCCAGCAGGGTGCCGGTGCCGTGCGTCTCCACGTACTCCACGCTGTCCGGCGACACGTCCGCCAGCGCCTGGGCCCGGGCGATGACCTCCGCCTGGCCTTCCGCGCTGGGCGCCGTGAAGCCCAGCTTCGAGGCGCCGTCGTTGTTGACGGCCGTGGCGCGGATGACGGCGTGGATGGGATTGCCATCCGCCAGCGCGTCCGCCAGCCGCTTGAGCACCACCACGCCCACGCCACTGCCGAAGAGGGTGCCCTGTCCCGCCGCGTCGAACGGGCGGCAATGCCCGTCCGGCGAGGCGATTCCGCCGGGCTGGTGGACGTAGCCGGTGCGCTGGGGCACGTCGATGGACACGCCGCCCGCGATGGCCACGTCACACTGGAACCCCAGGAGCGACTGACAGGCCAGGTGCGTGGCCACCAGCGACGTGGAGCACCCGGTCTGCACGTTGACGCTGGGGCCCTTCAGGTCCAGGTGGTACGCGAGCCGGGTCGCGATGAAGTCCTTGTCGTTGCCAATCATCACCTGGAAGCTGTCGCCCGACTCGAGCAGCTCCGGGTGGGTGCGCAGGTTGAAGAGCAGATAGGTGCTCAGGCTCGTTCCGGCGAACACGCCGACGGAGCGCGAGTCCGTGTCCAGCCCATGGCCCGCCCGCTCCAGCGCCTCCCACGCGCACTCCAGGAAGTGCCGGTGCTGCGGGTCCATCAGCGCCGCCTCGCGCGGCGAGTACCCGAAGAAGGCCGCGTCGAACGCGCCCACGTCCTCCAGCACCGCGCCCGCCTTCACGAAGCCCGGCTCCGCCAGTCGCTCCGCGGGCACGCCCCGGGCCAGCAGCTCCGCGTCCGTGAAGAAGCGGATGCCCTCCACGCCCGCTCGCAGGTTCCGCCAGAACGTCTCCACGTCCGGCGCCCCGGGAAAACGCCCCGCCACACCGACGATGGCAATGGCGAACTCATCGCCCGGCTGGACGTCCACGGCTTCCATGGCGATGGCACTCCTCTTTGAGCAGACTTTGAGAAACAGCCAGAGCGGCCATCATCGACAGGATGGCGCAAGGCGAATTGTGAATGAAACCTTATTATCGAACGCGTATCGCCCTGCAACGCCTCACGGCATCACGGGCACGCGCCACGTGATGAGACGTCTCGGGTTGCGACGCAGCTCGTTATCCGGCGGCTCGCCGGCTGGTGGCGCCGGAGAGCGCGAACGCCTCGGCGACCAGTTCGTAGGAGCGCAGGCGCGCGCGGTGGTCATGGCAGATGGTGGTGATGATGAGCTCATCCACCTCGAAGTCCGCCGCCATGCGCTGGAGCTGCTCCTTGACCTGGGAAGGGTCTCCGAAAACGAGCCGCTTGCGATCGAACTCCAGCGTCGCCAGCTCCTCGGGTGAATACTGATACGCCTCGGCCTCCTCGACGGAGGGGATGGGCAGCTCCGCGCGTCCCTTGCGGGTGTTCACCGCGAGCAGGTCGTTGCTGCGGCCCAGCCGGCGCGCCTCCTCCTCGGTGCGGCCGCACACGACGTAGACGCTGACGGCGGAGTAGGGGGCGGGCTGCTGCGCCGAGGGCTTGAACTGCGCCCGGTAGCCCCGCGTCACCGGCGCTCCGGTGATGGGGTTGAAGAAGTGGGCGAAGCAGAAGGAGATGCCGTGACGGGCCGCGAGCGCGGCGCTCTGCTCACCCGAGCCCAGCGACCACAACTGCGGCCGGCCCTCGGTCGCGGGCCGCAGGGGCAGGCCCCGGAACTCCTCGGACGCGGGCTCCGTGCCCGACAGGAACGCGATGAGGTCCGCGAGCTTCTTCGGGAAGGTCTCCGGCCCCACCGAAGCGCCGTACGCCAGGGCCCGGGTGACCTGGTCCGTGCTGCCCTGGGCCCGACCCAGCCCCAGGTCGATGCGCCCCGGGTACAGCGTCTCGAGCAGGCGGAAGACCTCGGCGACCTTGAAGGGGCTGTAGTGCGTCAGCAGCACGCCGCCGGTGCCCACACGGATGCGCGACGTCGCCGCGGCCACCTGGGCGGCCAGGACCTCCGGCGCCACGCCAGCGAAGTGACCGGAGCCATGGTGCTCCGCGAGCCAGTAACGGTGATAGCCGAGTTGCTCCGTGGCCCGGGCCAGCTCCAGCGTGTTCTGGAACGCCTCTCGGGCGGTGCTTCCGCTGCCAATCAGGGAATGGTCAAGCACACTCAGCTTCATGATGTCTCTTCAACGCGGCCCGCCAGCTGGCCGCGCCCCCTTGCAGTAGATGGATGTGAGCCCCGTTACAGTATCATAACGGATTTCCGCGCGTAAGGTCGCAGCCCAAATTTTCTATAAAAGCTGGAAGTATCAGCAACCCAATCCGGTGCCTTCCAGGACCCGGGGCTCCACGCCACGGCCACCCGCGCGGCGTGTCTCCCAGCGCCGCGGAGCGTCATGGCGCGGGTGACGCGAGGTCCCGCCACTCAATGGGAGGAAGACAGGAAGCGCTCCACGTGTCGGCGCCAGGCCTCACGGGCCTCGTCGAGGCTCACCGCGACGAAGCGCACGGGGCCCCCCGGGCGGCGCGCGCAGAGCCGGCCCCAGTCCGCGCGGATGACGGCGGCGATGAGCGGATAGCCCCCCGTCGTGGGGTGGTCCGGCCCGAGCACGATGGGCTCTCCCGAGAGCGTCACCTGGATGGCCCCGCGAACCATGGGCCGCGAGGTGCCCGCGCCCTCGTCTCCGTGCGTCAGCGTGGGCCCCTTCAGCCGCATCCCCACGCGGTCGCTCGCGGGAGACACGGTGAAGGCTCCCGTCAGCAGCGCGGACACCGTCGCCGGATCAAAACGCTCCGCGTCCGGTCCGAGCGTCACCCGGATGGGCACCTCCACGTCCAGTGCATCTCCAGGCGCCACCGTCTCCGGCGTGCCGCCACCCTCCCCCAGCGGAAGCGCATCCCCGGGGCGCAGCGCGCGCCCTTCGTGCCCGCCCAGCCGCGCCACCACCAGCGTGCCGCGCCCGCCCAGCACCTCCGGAACCGCGAGCCCTCCCTCCACCGCGATGTAGCGCACGCTCGCCGCCTCGGGCGCGGGCACCGTGAAGGTCTCCCCGTCGGCCACGGTGAAGGCACGCCCGTCCACGGACACCCGCGCCGCGCGTCCTCGCACCCGCAGCTCCAGCCGGCCGAAGGCCTCCAGCGCCGCCGCGCCCCACGCGTTGCCCACCGCGCGGTTGGCCAGGGCCAGCAGCTCCGGCACCAGCGCGCCTCCCGGTGGCACGCCATGGTGCATCTGCCCCGGCCGTCCGGCGTCCTGCACCGTGACGGGGCTTCCCACTCCGGCAATCTCGAGCCAGCCCGCCATCACACCACCCGCTCGAAGCGCACCCGGTCCCCGAGCCGCAGCACCGCGCCCTCGTCCGGGGTGAAGGCCGCGAAGTCCAGCGCGGTGCCGATGAGGTTCCACCCACCCGGAGACGCGAACGGGTACACGCCCGTGCGCCCTCCGGCGATGCCCACCGCCAGCGCCGGCACCCGCGTGCGCGGCGTGGGCAGCCGGGGGACGGCGATGCGCGGGTCCACCTCGCCGAGGTACGCGAAGCCCGGCAGGAAGCCCACGCACCGCACCGAGTACTCGCGCCCCGCGTGCAGCCGGGCCACCTCGTCCACCGACAGCTTCGCGCGCTCCGCCACCGCCGCGAGGTCCGGCCCGTCGTAGCGCACGCGGATGACGGTGGGCGGGCGCGTGTCCACGGGCGCCGGGACACGCAGCAGCCGGGCCAGGGCCAGCCGGGGCTCCTCGGGAGGCGAGGCCGGGTCGAAGTACACGCAGGCGTGCTCCTCGGTGATGACGGCGTCCACCACGCGCGGCAGGGCACACAACGCCTCGCGCGTGGCCCGGCGCTCCAGGCCCTCGGGGAGGATCAGCCGCAGCGCGCCGTCACCCAGTGGCTCGGCGGGCAGGGCGAGCGCGTCCAGCGTGGCGCGCACCTCACGGGCCAGCTCCACCGCGCCGGGGGTGTCGCCGTGAACACAGAGCGTGTCCACGGTGCCTCCCGTCGCCAGCCGCACGGCGTTCTCCCGTGCCCGCGCCGGGTCGGTGAGCACGGCGCCCGGCTGTCCGCGCGGAATGAGCGAGCCATCCGGCCGGGTGCCCCGGTCCGCGAAGCCCTCCCGCGCGTAGGCCAGCCCCGCCTCCCGCGCCGCGTCCCGCAGGGCGCCCGTGCCCGGGCCGATGAAGGTGACGTCCCGGCCCAGCGCCTCCACCACGCCGTCCACCACCGCGTGGCCCAACGCGGGCGACGCGTTGGCCGAGTGGTAGAGGGCGCCATGCGGCTTGGCGTACCGCACCGGGACACCCTGGCCGGCCGCCAGCCTCGCGAGCCGCGAGCACTGCGCGGCCACCTGGCTCCGCAACACCTCCGGAGGAACCTCCAGGGCCTTGCGGCCGAAGCCCTCGCGATCCTCGTAGGACGGGTGCGCTCCGGCGCGGGTGCCATATCGCGCGCAGGACTCCAGCGCGCGGCGCATGGACGCGTCGTCCCCCGCGTGGCCGCCGCAGGCGATGTTGGCCACGTGGGCGAGCGTGTAGAGCTGCTCGTCCTCCTCGGGGAGCTCGCCCAGGTCGATATTGAGGAGGCACTCCGTCATGGCACCCACCCTACGCGAGCCGGGGCCCGGGCGCAGCCCGGACTCCAGGTCCACATCCGGTGTCAGGTGGGGGATTCGAACGGGCCGAGCTCCTCGTCCAGCCAGTCCTCGTACCAGTCGAGGAAGCCGTACAGCCGGAAGGTCTCCAGGTCGAACCACGCGAAGTGCGAGTCGCCCGTGTGCCAGACCCCGCCGCGCAGGTCTCCGCGCACAATCAACCAGTCCTCCTCGCCGCAGCCGTGGTCGCAAATCCAGAGCGCGGCGGGGGGACTGTTCTCGTAGGGCGGCTCGAGGAAGTCGCCTTCCTCGTCGACGGGGTCCTTCACGCGCGCCTCGGCCTCGGCCCTGGAGAGGGGAAAGGTGCCCGGGGTGGGCGCGGTGTCCTCCTTCAAGGGTCGCAGGCCGTAGGAGGGACCCGCTCCGCCATTGCCCAGCTCCATCAGGAAGGCGCGGTACTCCTCGGGCAGCGTGACCTGGTGGCGCGCTTCCCACCCCCGCAGCGCCGCGTCCGACAGGCGGGGCCCGAGCTTGTAGCGGTGGTGGCTGGCGCCCTCCACCTCCAGCGCGGTGTCCCGCTGCCGCAGCAGTCCCAGCTTCCGCCGCACCTGGACGAGACGAGCGCTCAACTCCGTGTTCCCGGTCGTCAACACGCCTCCGACGAATCGCCGGGGGCTGACGCTATCAGGCAACCGTGAGCGCGAGATGGAAGTGACACGTGCCACCCCGGGGCAGGGGCCGGTTAGCACCGGAGTGGCACGCGCCTCGAGGATGCAACCAAGAATCACCCCCGAGGAACTTCCAATCGGGATACGGCGACAGGGGTTTTTCCTGGCAATTTCGGCCGTCATTTCCCACCCGCTGCCGGGTGGGCTCACACCTGGAGTGCGAGGAGTAGAGGCGGCTCAGCGTGAGGTGGAGGACAGCGAGGCCGGGCCGCCTGCCTTTACCCACCGCACGAGGGCCCGCGCGGTCGGCTCATCAATCAGCTCCGCGTAGGTGGGCATGGGCGTGCCAGGGAGGAACTGTTCAGGGTTGCGCACCCAGCGCACCAGCTCGGCCTCGCTGCGGTTCGCGACTCCCGCGAGCCGGTCCTGGTAGCGCGCGCCAGGGCCATGGCAGCTCGCGCAACCGAGTTGCACAAAGAGCTTCGGCGCATCCACCTTCGGCGCGGCGGGGCGCGGCTTCCGGGCGGGCGCGGCGGCGGTGTTCACGGACGAACCCTGAGCGGCCGCTGGCGAAGCGGGCGCCGTCACGCCGTCGCCATCAGACGCGTTCCCGGGTGAGGGAGGACGTGCCGCCGTCGCGGTGCCTCCCGCCGGGCCCTGGCTCGTCGTGGACGCGACGTTGTTCTGTTGGGGCCCGTGGCCCGGTGCCGTCGCGGAGCCTTCGGGCGGAGCGCCCACGGTGGTGCCCTGCACGGTCGTTTCCGCGCCCGTCGCCGCCACCCAGGCCGGACGTACGGAGGTGGCGGTGAGCCGCGGCCTCGCGCCCTTCACCTCGTTGTCCCGCGCGGGCACGGAGCGCAGGTAGTCGTAGAGGGCCTGGGCCTCCACCGCGTCCAGCCCCCGGAAGCGCGGCATGGGCGAGCGCAGCACGGAGCCATCCGGAGCGATGCCGTCACGCACCGCGCGCGTGAAGTCCTCCAGCGTCCAGTGGGCGAGCCCCGTCTCGTGGAAGGTGATGTTGCTGGAGTGGACCTTGCGCCCCTCCGGGTCCACGAAGGCCATGCCTCCGGCGAAGACGTCGTCTCCCTCCGTCTTGCGCGGGCTGTAGCCGTCGGTGTGGCAGGACGCGCAGTCGTACACGTCGTGCGCCATGTAGCGGCCGTACTCCCGCGTCGCGGCCTTCGGCGGCACGGGGATGCCTGACGCGGGGCGCTCCACCGGCTCGTTGCCGGTGATGACGCGGAAGCCCATACCGCCAATGAAGCTGAACTCCGAGCGCGGCGCCGGCCGCGAGTCCGGCGCGAAGAGCGGATGCCCCGAGCGCATGAAGCCCAGCACCGCGGCCAGGTCCGCGTCGCCCATGCCGTAGCTCGGCATCACCATCAGCCGGCCGTCCCGGCTCACCGCGTAGCGGATGGCGCGCGCCAATTCCGCGTCCGTCGCGGAGCCGATGCCGGCCGTGGGGTGCGAGGTGAGATTGGATGCATGGAAGCGGCCCATGTACGAGGGCAGCTCGCGCAGCGGCGCGCCGGACACCGTCTCCGCGTCGCCGCCGCGGTGACAGGCCTCGCAGCTCGCGTGGAAGATGGTGGCCCCGCGCGCCAGCGCCGCCGGGGACAGGTCCGCTCGGATGGGCGGGTAGGGCGCATTCACGGTGCCGGCGCAGCCCGCCAGCAGCGCGGCCCCCGCCAATAGCGAGTTCCTCACAACTCCCCCGATGTCGCGGCGCATGTGGTGCTCTCTTCCGTGACCAGCGCCTGACGTATAGCGCACCCGTGGGTACACTCGCGGTCATGACGCGCCCGCTCGAGTCCTACCGCGCCCTCTTCCCCGTGCTCCAGGAGCAGCTCTACCTCAACCACGCTGGCGTGGCCCCCACCAGCCTCCGCGCGGCCGAGGCCGTGAGGGGCTGGATGGACGACCTCGTCTACCACGGCATCAAACACGAGCGCGGCTGGGAGGCGCACTGCGAGCGGGTGCGCGGACTGGCGGCGCGGCTCGTCAACGCCGAGCCCGGCGAGGTGGCCTTCGTGCGCAACACCAGCCATGGCCTCGGCCTCGTCGCGGAAGGGCTGGACTGGAAGCCCGGCGACGAGGTGGCCGTGGCCTCCTCACTGGAGTACCCCTCCAACGTCTACCCGTGGCAGCACCTGAAGGACCGCGGCGTGTCGGTGCGCGAAATCGAGGCGCCCGGGGGCGGCATCACCCCGGAGGCGGTGGCCGCGGCGCTCACCCCGCGCACGCGGCTGGTCGCCCTGTCCTCCGTGCAGTTCGCCACCGGCTACCGCGCGGACCTGGATGCCATTGGCGCCCTGTGCGAGCGCGCGGGCGTGCTCTTCTGCGTGGACGGCATCCAGAGCATCGGCTGCGTCCCGGTGGACGTGAAGAAGAGCCGCATCCACTTCCTCAGCGCGGACAGCCACAAGTGGATGCTCGGCATCTCCGGCATCGGCTTCCTCTACGTGGCGAAGGACGTGCTGCCCCGGCTGCGCCCGGTGCTGGTGGGCTGGCGCAGCACCACCGACGCGTGGAACTTCAACCGCAGCCACTTCGAGCTGCGCCCGGACGCGGGCAAGCTGGAGGAGGGCAGCGCCGCGTACACCGGCATCTACGCGCTGGGCGCCGCGCTGGAGCTCCTGCACGAGGTGGGCATGGACGTCATCGAGGCGCGCATCCGCGAGCTGCTCGTCCGCGTGGAGGCGGGGCTGAGCGGACTGGGCTGCGACGTGGGGCCCGCGCCGGAGCACCGCGCGGGCATCCTCACCTTCCTGCCTCCGGTGGGCGAGGCACGCGCGCTCGGCAACTGGCTGGCCGAGCGCGGCGTCGCCTACTCCCTGCGCCGGGGGCGCATCCGCCTGTCTCCGCACTTCTACAACCTGCCCGAGGAGATGGACCGGCTGGTGGAGCTGGTGCGAACGCGCCTCTAGCGGGACGCGGCTACTGCTGCGCCGGGAAGAGCGTCTCGATGGAGAGGTAGCGCTCGCCCGTGTCGTAGCAGAAGCACAGCACGCGGCTGCCGTCGGGCATCTCGCCCAGCTTCTGGTTCACCGCCGCCAGCGCCGCGCCGGAGGAGATGCCCACGAAGATGCCCTCCTCGCGCGCGGAGCGGCGGGAGAACTCGAAGGCGTCCTCCTCGGTCACCTGCACCGTGCCGTCGAGCGCCTCCTTGTGCAGGTTCTTCGGGATGAAGCCCGCGCCGATGCCCTGGATGGGGTGGGGCCCGGGCTGGCCGCCGCTGATGACGGGCGACTTGGTGGGCTCCACGGCGAGCACCTTCAGCTTGGGCCACACCTTCTTCAGCTCCTCGGCGCACGCGGTGATGTGGCCGCCGGTGCCCACGCCGGTGATGAGGTAGTCCAGCCCGTCCGGGAAGTCCTTGAGGATTTCCTGCACCGTGGTGCGGCGGTGCACCTCGATGTTGGCCTCGTTCTCGAACTGCTGCGGCATCCACGCGTTGGGCACCTGGGACACCAGCTCCTGGGCGCGGGCGATGGCGCCCTTCATGCCCTGGGCGCGCGGGGTGAGCTCGAAGGTGGCGCCGTAGGCGGCCATCAGCCGGCGGCGCTCGATGCTCATCGAGTCGGGCATGACGAGCACCAGCTTGTAGCCCTTCACCGCCGCCACCATGGCCAGACCGATGCCGGTATTGCCGCTGGTGGGCTCGATGATGATGCTGTCCTTCTTGAGGATGCCGCGCTTCTCCGCGTCCTCGATCATGGACAGGGCGATGCGGTCCTTGATGCTGCCGCCCGGATTGGCGCGCTCCAGCTTCATGTGGACGGTGACGCGAGACGGGAACAGCCGGTTGATGCGCACGTGCGGCGTGTTGCCGATGGTCTCCAGGATGTTGTTCGCCTTCATGTCATGGACCTCGCGGGTGGGTGGCTGGGCGTGACGGTGACGGTGCGGCGCTTCAGATGTGGAACTCGATGGCGTCGAGCGTGCCGTCCGCGCCGCGCGGACGCACCTCGCTGCGGCGGGTGACGACGGAGTTGGCAGGGACGCTCTGCGTGAGCCAGGCGTTGCCGGCGATGATGCTGCCCTGGCCCACCACCGTCTCGCCGCCGAGGATGGTGGCGTTGGCGTACACCACCACGCCGTCCTCGATGGTGGGGTGGCGCTTCTTGTCGGCCAGGCCCTTCTCCACCATGAGGGCGCCCAGGGTGACGCCCTGGTAGAGATTGACGTTGTTGCCGATGAGCGTCGTCTCGCCGATGACGACGCCGGTGCCATGGTCGATGACGAAGCGCCGGCCGATGGTGGCGCCCGGGTGGATGTCCACGCCGGTGCGCTGGTGGGCGTACTCGGTGAGCAGGCGCGGCAGCAGCGGGAAGCCGAGCGTGTGCAGGGCGTTGGCCACGCGGTAGATGGCGATGGCGTAGAAGCCCGGGTAGGTGAGGATGACCTCGTCCATGGTGCGGGCGGCGGGGTCGGCCTCGAAGATGGCCTGGGCGTCCTCGCGGAGCCACTCGTAGAGGCCCGGCAGCCGCTCCATGAAGCGCGAGGGCAGGGCGGGGTTGATGTCGGGGTAGAGCGGGGCCAGCGTGTCGCGAATCCGGTGGAGGCTGGCCTCCACGGTGGTGACGTCGCGGCGCACGGCGGCGGCCGTACACTCCAGGCGCTCGGAGAAGTGCGGGAAGAGCAGGCCGAGCACCTGCCCGACGAACTCGGGCGCCGCGCGGCGCACGTCTGGAGGGAAGCAGTGGCGCTGGCGGGCCTCGAGCAGGGCCGCGACCAGCCTGGCGTTGGAATCGTCCATGAGCCACCCATTTAACGCGTCGCGTGGGAGCGCCGCACGACCTGAGTGTCTCTTCATGCCTCGGGCCGTGTGCCGCACGCCGGGAAGATGTGGGCCAGGGGACATCGTGAGCGACCGGGCGGAAGGGCACGGGTGGGCTGCTCCGCCCGGGGACCGGCCGGGCGGGGAGGCGCGGGT
>NZ_JABBJJ010000412.1 GCF_012933655.1 Pyxidicoccus fallax
GAACGGGAACGGCTCGGCCGAGGCGAACGGATCCGCCGAGGCGAACGAGTTCGCGGCCGGCGCGGGCGTCGGAGTCGGAGGCGACAGCGCGAACGGGTCTCCCATGGGCGCCTGGCCCGGAGGGGACATGGAGAACGGGTCCGCCGCGGGAGGCG
This sequence comes from Pyxidicoccus fallax, assembly GCF_012933655.1. GTDB lineage: Bacteria > Myxococcota > Myxococcia > Myxococcales > Myxococcaceae > Myxococcus > Myxococcus fallax. The sequence goes on from NZ_JABBJJ010000412.1 coordinate 156, forward strand.
GCGCGGGCATCGCGAACGGGTCCGCCACCGGAGGCGCGGGCATCGCGAACGGGTCCGCCGCGGGGGGCGGCTGCGCCGCGAACGGGTCGCCCATGGGCGCGGCCACCGGGGCCGGCGGCGCGTCCTGGTGCTGCTGCGCGGGCGGGGGCGAGGCGGCCATGGCGGCCGACAGGCTCAGCGTGTCCGAGTTGCCCTTCACGTCGTCGCCGCCGCGGCCGGAGCCCATCAGCAGCGTCCACAGGAGCGTCAGGCCCAGCAGGCCCCCCAGGCCCATGAAGGCGTTCTGCTGGTACGCGGCGAGCGCGGCGAGCACGGCGCGCGTGTCGGCCACCGCGAGCACCTCCAGCGCGGTGCCCTCCAGCGAGCGGCGCGCGCCCACCATCAGCGGGGCCTTGCCGCCCATGAAGTCGCCATTCGTGAAGGCGGGCAGCATCACCGGGCCCAGGCCCTGGAGCTGACCGCTGCGCAGCACCACGCCGGCGCCGTTGGCCTGCACCTGCGCCAGCGAGCCCTCGGCGAGGGCCTGCTCCGGGCCAGCGCCGGCCACCACCGCGTCACCCTTCACCAGCGCGAGGCCGGCGACACCGGCCGCCTGCACGGCGGCCTCCAGCGTGGCCGCGTCCACCAGCGGCGCGCCCACCACCAGCGTCACCAGCGGCTGCGAGCCGTTCCACAGCAGCGGCACCGAGGCGAAGGCATGCGGAGCGCCGAAGGCGTCCGCCACCGGGGTGGCACCGGCCTTGACCACCGCGGCCGCGTCCAGCTTCGCGGTGTCCGAGGAAGGCTCGCCGCCCACGGCGGCGTGGAACTGCGCGTCCGGCGTCACCAGCGCCACCACCGCGCCCTTGAGCTCCTTGGGCAGCAGCGGCCCGGCGGCGGTGCGCACCGCGGCGAAACGGTCGGCGGTCAGCGGCTGCGGACCGGAGGGCTCGTCGGAGTCGGTGTCACGGTCTCTCGCGTTGCGCGGCGCGGGGGCACGGGCCGGGGCCGGCTTCAGCGCGGCGACGGCGGAGGCCACTTCCTGCGAGGCGGCCAGCTTCAGCGCCAGCGCCTGCACTTCGGCGCGGCGCGCGTCCACACGGCGCGCCACCTCGGCGGCGCCCACGGCGGCCTGCGACGTGGCCTGCGCCACGGCGTTGTCGCGCTGCGGTCCCGACAGCATCGGCAGATGAGCAACGCCCAGTCCGAGGACCAGCAGTGCGAAGACGAGGAACTTGAGGCGGACCATCGCCATCCTTTAGCCCGAGGGTGAAGGGTTCCGCTTATAGCGTTCACCATTCAGCCCCAGCAAGATTCGGGCACTCGGACACGACGGGCCCGGCCGCCAGGTGGACAACCTGGGAGGCCGGGCCCACCGCCTGCGAACCTGTCTGGCTAGTAGGTGGGCACGTCCGCCGCGATGTCCTGCGGCAGGCCGTTCGTCTGCACATCGCGCCGCCTGTCCAGCGAGCGCTTGAGGGCATTCTCCAGCCGATCACGCGCCGCGTCGATGGCGGGGAACAGCGAATCCGCCACCTCCGTCACGTGCACCGAGGAGAGACCGGGCATGCGCACCGTCACCCGGCATTCCTTGTCCACGCCGCCCTTGGGGCCGTTGGTGTCCACCAGCGAGATGTCGATCTCCGCCGCCTCGTCGTCCGCGAACCGCTCGATATGGCTCACCAGGTGCTCATCGACGTACGCCCGGATGGCGCTCGTCAGGTCCAGGTGCACTCCACGCAGCAACACCTTCATGGCATCACCTCCGGGGCCAAAGATGGACAGTCTTCCGTCCGCCGGTGAGGGGGAACACCGTTGCTCCCTTGCTCTCCCAGCGGGAGGGCGGCGAGGCGCTCGCGGCCGATGGAGGACGTTTCGGACCGACACGTGGGTTTCGCAGGCACATGGATGCCGAGCGAATCAAGGTCCTGCTGGTGGAGGATGACGGGGACAGCCGGGAGCTGCTGGCGGAGCTGCTGGAGGCGGAGTTCGACGTGAGCACCGCCCCGGATGGCCTCGCTGGCCTCAAGGCCTTCGAGTCCGAGCACCCGGACGTGGTCATCACGGACGAGTCGCTGCCGGGCATGCTGGGCACCGAGCTGGCCGCGAAGGTGAAGGAGAGGAACCCTCGCACCCGCGTCATCCTCGTTTCCGGCTACACGCAGGTGCAGGGGGCGGAGCACTGCGACGTGGTGCTGCGCAAGCCCATCGACGTGGACCGGCTGAGCGCCACGGTCGGCCGTCTGGGAGGCGAGGCGCGCCAGTGGGCCGGGGGCGATACCGCCCACCCCTGAACGAAGTGGCCGCACGGGGGTGCGTCCGCCGGAGGACGGACCTACCTTGTCCCTCCGTACAACCTGCGGGAGGGAGCGACATGAAGTACTGCGCCAGGTGCGGCTCGGAGTACCAGGACAGCGTGCAGGACTGCGCGGACTGTCCGGGCAACCCGCTCCTCGTGAGCGAGGCGGAGATGCGGGCCCGGGGCCTGCCCCTGCCCCATGAGATGGACCAGCGCATCTTCGTGCGCGCGGCGACCGCGGAGGACCCGTTCACCGCGGAGGCCTTCGTGGAGGTGCTCCAGGAGGCCAACATCCCCGTGCTGGTGCGCGCCGGCCGCTCCGGCGTCGTGGACAAGCTGACCACCGGCAACCTGCTGCCGTGGTGGGAAATCCTGGTGCCCGAGGATTTGCGCGCCCGGGCGATTCCGCTGCTGGAGCACGAGCGGGTGCAGGAGCTGGAGACCACGGACGAGGCCGCGCTGGCCGCCGAGGAGGAGGAGCGCGAGAGCGAGCAGGCCTCCGCTCCCCCGCCCGCTCCCTGAGCAGGCGGGCGACCAGGGCCCTCAGGGCGAGCGCACCGCCGTGCTGGTGTTGGCCCCGTCCGGCCGGCGCACCTCGAAGAGGCTGACGCCGGTCACCTTCCACTTCTCGTAGCGCGCGTTGCGGGCGAGGAAGGTCTCCAGGTCCTCGTCCACCACGCGGTTGTAGCCGCCGCGCGAGGCATGGCGCAGGAACGTGCGCTTCTTGCGCTGCACGACGAAGCCCAGGTGCGTCACCCGGGTGGCCTTCAGCGGCAGGTCCTCGCGGAGCACCACGAGGATGGTGCCGGAGGGGATGGAGCGCGCGTGCGCCATCACCTTCTCCAGCGGGAGCATGTTGAGCGGGTACGTGCCCACCGGCCGCCGCTCCTTGGGCAGCCCCAGCGCCAGGGAGGAGCGGGACTGCCAGGTGAGCGGGGTGAGCGTCTTGGTGACGGCCACCGCGTCCTCACCGGCGTAGCGCCGCGTCACATCCACCAGGAAGCCCTTGCGGATGTTGTTGGGCAGCCACTGCGCCTCCATGAGGTGGTTGCGGTCCTCGTAGGAGGGCGTGCTGGCGTAGCGGAGGGTTTCCAGCAGCGGCGCCACGTCCGGCTCGCCGCGGGCGAGCCCCAGGGCCATGGACTGCTCCACGAAGGTGAGGCAGTCCACCGCGTCCAGGCGGAAGGTGGGGTCCGGGTCCACGCCCTGGCCCTCGCCCAGCGGGGACAGCACGTAGGGCGTGTTGATGAAGCGCTCGCTCATGCGCAAGAGGCGCTCGGCGACGGGGGCGTCCGCGTCCTCGGCCACGAGCGCGGCCCGCTGCGCCTCGGACAGGCCCTCCCAGCCGTTGGGCCGGTGCGGGGTGGAGGTGGCCACCTGCGCGGACGCGGCGGGGGACTCGAGGATGGCCTCGGCGCCGGGAGGCGTGGAAACCGTCTGGGAGGTGGGGGCCGCGGACGCCTGGGACACGAGCGCCGCGGCCAGCAGCGCGGCGGCCCTCATTTCGCGACACCCGCCTTGCGGAGGATGGCCTTGCGCCGGTCATCCGCGAGCTGGAGCGTCTCCAGCTCCTTCTCGTACGTGAGCTTCTCCTCCCCCTTCGCGTTCCAGGAGGCCAGCACGAGCCACTCCAGCATGGAGGTGTCCCCGCCCTGGTAGAGGATGCGGGCGGCGCCGGCGGCCAGCGCGCGGTCCTTGTCCTCCAGGAGCGGCTCGAGCGCGGGGGCGGCCTTCTTGGCGGCGACGCCCTCGTACAGCTCCAGCCCCTGCCGGCGCACGAAGCGGTCCTCCGAGCCCAGCAGCTTGCCGGCGAAGGCGAAGCCGTCCTGCGAGCCCAGGCGGCACAGGCCGCGCGCCGCCGCGAAGCGGGAGCTCTCCGAGTCGCTCGTCAGGTACGCCTTGAGGGCGGAGACCTGCTTCTTGTCCCCGGTATCGCCCACGGCGGTCAGCATGGCGGCGCGCACTTCCAGCTCCTGCTCCGCCTTGGCCGCCTTCACCAGCACGGCGCCCATCCTCGGGTTGCGCGAGGCGCCCAGGGCCCGCGCCGCCTCCCGGCGCACCCCGCTGCTCTTGTCCTGGAGGAGCGGCAGCAGCACCTGGGTGTTGCGGCTCTTGAGCCGGCCCAGGCCCTGCGCGGCGTACATGCGCACCGCGCTGTCGTCGTCACCGGCCAGCCGCGCCAGGGTGGGCTCGGCCTCGCGCGTCTCCAGCCCGGCCAGCACGGCGGTGAGGTTGCGGCGGACGCGCTCGTCGAGCGCCCTGCGCATGGCGAGGGTGATTTCCTCGGCCGCGTAGGCCTCCTCGCGCAGGAAGCGCAGGCGCGAGACGGCCGCGGGCACGGGGTCTCCCTGGAGGACGCCGGCGATGACCTGCTCCGTCTGGGCGCGGCGCTCCCCCCGCTTCGCGGCGGACGAGGACGCGGAGGCGGCGATGAGCGGCAGCAGCAGCGCGAGCAGGAGGACTGGGCGGACGGGCGGGCGCACGGGGGCGGAACGATGGCAAGCGCGGCGCCGGCCGTCAAAGTCCCGCCTCCACGCCCGGTCTCCCGCCCGGCGCGGTCTGCCCGATTCTTGACCCCCCAAGGGGTGATTGATACGACCGGCGGGTCCTACCCCTCTCTAGAGGCGCCACCCTATGAAGAAGCTGATGGTGCTGGTGGCGGTGGCGGGGGCGCTCGCCGCGTGCGGCCCCGTGAAGTCCACCGCCAACATCCTCGATGCCGAGGTGCAGATCCAGGCCGCGCGCACCGCCGGAGCCGACAAGCTGGCCCCGTTCGAATGGACCGCCGCCAACCTGTACCTCGCCAAGGCGCGCGAGGAGGTGGGCTATTCCGACTACCAGGCCGGCGTGGACTTCGCAGTGAAGGCGTCCCGCTACGCCAACGAGGCCCGTGAGAAGGCCATGGCCGCGGCCGGTGCCACCGAATCCGGTGGTGGCCGTCCCCAGACCCCGTGACGTCCCACCCCGTGACGCCCGAGCGCTCCCCGATGAAGCGTCCCTCTCTCGCCGCGCTGCTTCCCCTGCTCCTCTCCGTCGCCTGCGTCAGTGGCAGCAAGATTCGCGCTGACACGGAGGTGCTGGCGGCGGACGTGGAGCGCGCCCGCCGCAGCGGCGCCCTCCGCTGCGCCCCGGTGGAGCTGGCCACCGCCGAGGCCCACCTCGACTTCGCCCGTGGCGAGCTGAGCCAGGGCAACAGCGGCCGCGCCAACCAGCACGTGCGCACCGCGGACACCGCGGTGGACCGCGCGCTGGAGCTGTCCAAGAACTGCGCCCCGCGCCAGGTGCTCGTGCGCGAGCGGCCCGAGGTCCAGCAGCCGCAGACGCCCACCCAGACGAAGCAGCCGCAGCAGCCCAACGTGGTGGTCCGCATCGAGGAGACGGACAACGACGGGGACGGCACGCTGGACAAGGACGACCCCTGCCCCGACCAGGCCGAGGACAAGGACGGCTTCCAGGACGAGGACGGCTGCCCCGAGCCGGACAACGACAACGACGGCGTGCTGGACGGCAACGACAAGTGCCCGCTCAACCCCGGCGTGCAGGAGAACCAGGGCTGCCCGCAGGAGGCGCCGAAGGACCGCGACGGCGACGGCATCGTCGACCCGCAGGACAAGTGCGTGGACCAGGCCGAGGACAAGGACGGCTTCCAGGACGAGGACGGCTGCCCCGAGCTGGACAATGACCAGGACGGCCTGGTGGACAGCGTGGACAAGTGCCCCAACGAGACGGGCCCGGTGCAGAACGTGGGCTGCCCCATCCTCGACAAGGACGGCGACGGGCTGAACGACCCGCAGGACAAGTGCCCGGACGAGCCGGAGGACAAGGACGGCTTCCAGGACGACGACGGCTGCCCGGACCTGGACAACGACAGCGACGGCCTGCCGGACAACCAGGACAAGTGCCCGCTGGTGGCCGGCCCCGCGGAGAACGGCGGCTGCGCGGACAACGACGCGGACGGTGACGGCATCGTCGACCGGCTGGATGCGTGCCCGGATCAGCCCGGCGTGAAGGAGGAGCGCGGCTGCGCCAAGCAGTACAAGATGGTCGTCATCAAGAAGGACCGCATCGAGATCAAGAAGCAGATCACCTTCGGTGCCGGCTCGGCGAAGATCGTCGGCAAGACGAGCAACTCCATCCTCGATGACGTGGCGCAGGCGATGCGGGATGCCCCGTGGATCAAGAAGATCCGCATCGAGGGCCACACGGACTCGCTGGGCAAGGACGTGTCCAACCTGCGGCTGTCGCAGAAGCGGGCGGACGCGGTGAAGGCGCAGCTCATCCGCCGCGGCATCGACCCGGGCCGCCTGGACGCGGTGGGCTTCGGCGAGACGCGGCCCATCGGCCCGAACAACACCAAGGCCGGCCGCGCGATGAACCGCCGCACGGAGTTCAACGTCGTCGACCAGTAGGCCGCACGCCCGGCCCTTCCCGGCCGGGGCGCACAGGCTGAAGCAGCGAAGCGCCTCCGCGGGCCTGGCCCTCGGAGGCGCTGTCGTTTCGGGGAGGAAGAGTCCCTCTGGGACGCGGCGATGTCCCCTGCTGGAGCCACATGGCCGTGCGCGACGCCCCGCGCCCCGGCCCCATGCCCGCGAGCGGGTGGTGCTTCAGGCAACCCCGCCCTTCCGGGCCGCGCTCAAGGGCGCTGCTCGACGCCCTGCTCGCGCGGCGCCAAGGGGCGGGGCTTCAAGCCGCCCTACCCGCGCTCGGGGCAGGAGCGGCGCTCAGCCGTCCTTCAGCAACTCGTGGAGGACCTCGGTGGCGTACGAGCCGCGGGGCAGCTCGAAGGTGAGCCACACGTCCTCCCCTTCCGGCGTCAGCTCGGGCGAGCCCAGGCGGACGCGGTAGGGCCTGCGTCCGCCCTCCGTCTCGCCGCCGCCGCGCTTGAAGTCGTCCAGGGTGACGCCCTCACCGGCCAATAGCCGCGCCTCGGCCTCGGCCACCTCGCCGGCGGCGGCCGTCATCTTCGGGCCGAACAGCGGCCCCGCCGGGCTCACCTCGAAGGCGGCCACGCGCGGGCCGTCCACCTCGGGCGCCTCGCAGACGAAGATGCCGCCCGTCTCCTCCTTGCGCAGCACGTCCCCGCGCAGCGCGGTGGCCAGGGTGCCCGCGCGCAGGCGCTCGGCCAGGGCGCGGTTGAAGAGACGGGACTGGAAGGCGGACAGGTACAGCTTGCGCTGGAAGCGGTCCGGCCGCTTCGGCAGCCGCTGGCCCAGCACCAGCAGCCGGCCCAGGTCCGCGTTGTCTCCCGCGCGGCCGAAGCGCTGCTCGCCGAAGTAGTTGGGCAGGCCCCGCTCCACGAGGCGCGAGAAGGACTCGCGCGCGGCGCCCACGTCCCGCACGCCGCGCAGGCGCAGGCGGAAGCGGTTGCCGCGCAGGTGCCCGGTGCGGAGCTTGTTGCCGTGCCGCTTCGTCCACAGGACGCTGACACCGTCCAGGGCGAAGTCCGCCACCTTCGGCTCCGCGCGCGCGGGCACGGAGATGAGCTGCCGGGTGACGGCCTGCCGGTCCTTCATCCCCGCCACGCCAATGTCGTCCTCGGACACGCCCAGCGCCGAGGCCAGCGCGCGCACCACCTCGCGGGTGTCCCGGCCGCGCTTCTCCAGCCAGAGGTAGAGGTGCTCGCCCTCGCCGGAAGGCAGGTACGCGGGCACCTCCTCCACCTCGAAGTCCTCGGGCACCAGCTTGAAGCCGCCGCCGCACCCGGGCACGTCCGCCGTCAGCCGCGGCAACTCGCTGTCCGTCACGGCGCCTCGAGCGTGGCCAGCAGTTCCTTCACGCGACGGGCGAGGTCCTCGTCCGCGCGCGACTCCAGCAGCTCCCCGGCCTGGAAGAGCAGGAAGAACATCACGTCGCTGAGCGCCTGCTTGAAGGACGCCAAGGGCTCGCTGCCCAGCTGCGCGCGGTGCCGCTCGAAGCCTTCAATCAGCTTCGGCTCCGGCAGGCTGCCGTCCGCCGCGAAGGCCAGGCCCTCCAGCACCGGCGAGGACGACAGGGCCTGCCCGGACAGGGCGGCGTTGGCCGCGGCGATGAACTCGCGGTCCATGCCCTGCTTGGCCACCTCGTCGCGAATCTCGCGGAAGATGAAGTTGAAGACGCGCGCCACCGGGCGCGGGTCCACCACCGGAGCCGCGGCGCGCGCGGGCGGGCTGGACGGCGTGGCGGCCGAGGGCGTCTGCGGGCGCGGCACGGGGGTGGGCGCGGCGGCCGCGGGCACCATCAGCGGCTTGTCCATCACCGACGCGAAGCCGCCCTCCAGCAGCCGGAACACCACCTTGGTGATGTCGAACTCGGACAGGCGGGCCGCGTGGCCCAGCTCCAGAATCGTGCGCCGGCCGTCGAGCATGGCCAGCACCCGGTCCTCGTCCTCCTCCAGCTTCCCGTCCGACGGGCGCTTGCGCGCGACGTACAGGCGGCCGTGGGGGATGCGCTTGCGGAAGTGCGCCAGCTCGTCGATCTTCCGGATGCTGTCCATCAGCAGGCTCTGCGTGGACAGCTGGATGATGTGGCCCGTCTTCTCGTCCACCGGCTGGTCCACGAGGAAGAAGCTCCCCTCGCGGCACAGGACGATGGCGTGGAAGATTTCGCTCACCTGGTGGGTGACGCACTTGAAGAGGTCGTGCGCCTGCAGGAGTCCCTTCTCCACCAGCGCGCGGCCCACCTTGGAGGGCGGGTGCTCGCGCAGCGCGGTCTCCACCTGGGCGCGCTCCACGTAGCCCAGGCGCACCAGCACCTCGCCCAGCCGGTCCGACGGGTCATCGGACGAGGCGCCCCGCACCTCGCCCTCGCGGAAGGTGACGGAGCGCTCGCCGCCGGGCGAGCTGACGCGGATGACGCCGCTCCAGCGGGACTGGCTGAGGAAGGCGATGAGGTCCGACAGCGGGAAGCCGCTGGCGTCCCCGGACATCACCACGCGCGGCGTGGGAATGGAGCCGCCCTCCGCGGGCGTGCGGGAGAAGACCAGCAGGTCGGGCGACGTCGGCATCAGCGCGTACGTCCCCGCGCGGCCCGACAGCGCTGACGGGCCGTGGCGGTCTTCGGGGACGAGCTGGGGCCCGTCGATGCGGAAGCGCGGCATCATCCGGGCGTCCGTCAGTCAGCGCCCCAGCCGTTGTTGTTGCTGCGCCACTCCACCTCGTCCTCCATGCTGTGCGTGAGCAGCTCCTCCTGGATGAAGGAGAGGTCCACGACGCGGCCGTTGAAGTACACGGACGGCGTGCCGGTGAGGCCGGCCGCGCGGCCCTGGTTGCGGAAGCCTTCCAGCTCCTGCTTGTACATGTCCGACTTGAGCACCGCGGCCAGCTTGTCGCCGTCCAGGCCCAGCCCCTTGGCGATGGCGGGCAGCGCGTCCGGCTTGAGGTTCTCCTGGTGCTCGAAGAGGGCGTCGTGCATCTGCCAGAACTTGCCCTGGTCCCTCGCCCACAGCGCCGCCTGGGCCGCCGGAATCGCGTTGACGTGGTTGGACAGGGGGAACGGCAGGTAGCAGAAGCGAACCTGCTGCGCGTTCTTCTTCGCGAAGGACTCCAGCACCGGGCGGGCCTTGGCGCAGAAGGGGCACTCGAAGTCGGAGAACTCCACCACCGTCACCGGAGCGCTGGCGCTGCCGGTGCACATGCGGTCGTCCACCTTGAACTGCGCGCGCGGCTCGCGGAAGGCGGCGTAGTACTGGGACAGCGAGACGATGACTTCCGTGGCGGGGTTGCCGTCGGACACCATGCGCGCGGACAGCCGGGCCATGCGCTTCGCATGCCGGCAGCCGGTGTGCTGCTTGAGGCAGGCGCCCAGCGTGTGGGGGCAGCCGCAATAGCAGAACTCGTCGCTCATCACCGTGGCCAGCTCGCGCCGGGCCGTGGGGGACAGCGAGGAGAAGTCCATGCCCGGAATGCCGCTCAGCATGGCGGCGGGGTCCGAGGG
>NZ_JABBJJ010000413.1 GCF_012933655.1 Pyxidicoccus fallax
CGCTGCCCCCCCGCCGCCCGGCCGCTTCCCCGGCCGCCGCTCCGGCCGGCACGTCCGCGCCTGCCTCCCCGTCGGCCTCCCTGTCCGCGGCTGCCGCCACGGGTACGGCCCCGGCGGCACGCGCCGTGCGGGTGCCCGGGAGCGACCCCTTCAATGAGCCGCCGGAAGCCCGGATGCCCATGGGGGGCTCCCCGGAGGAGAAGCTGGAGTACTTCCGGGCCGTCATCCGCCAGAAGACGGAGACCCTGGCCCGCGCGCGCACGCTGTACGCGGAGAAGGACGGCGAGCTGACCGGGGCGAAGCAGTCCCTGACGCTGGCGCGCAAGGAGGCCGCCGAGGCGAAGGCGCAGCTGGCGGCGGTGAAGGACGCGCCGGCGAAGCTGACCCAGGCCTCGGACGCGCTGACGCGCGCGGAGCAGCGCGCGGAGCTGGCCGAGGCGAAGGTGGCCTCGCTGGAGGCGGAGCTGGCCTCGGCGGAGGCGGACCGCAAGGACCTGTCCCGCGCGCTGGCGGAGGTGGAGTCCGAAGTCCCGCGCCTCACCGCGGAGCTCCAGGCGGAGCGCGAGTCGCGCGGCGCGGTGGCCGAGGAGCTGGTGGGCGCCAAGGAGGCGCTGTCGCTGGCGCAGGACCGCGTGGCGGAGCTGGCCGCGGAGAAGTCCGAGTCCCAGGGCGCGCTGGAGGCGGTCCAGGAGCAGTACCAGCAGGCCATCGCCGACGTGGAGCGGCTGGGTGGGGAGCTGGAGGCCGCCAACACGGAGAAGGACTCGCTCACCCTGCGCACCGCGCAGCTGGAGGCGGCGCTCGCCGAGGCCCAGGCCGGGCTGAGCGCCATCGAGAGCGAGAGCGAGTGGTCCAAGAACTCGCTGGAGGAGGCCCAGGCCCGGGCGCGCACGCTGGAGTCGGAGCGCGACGAGGCGCGCAAGCAGCTGTCCGTGGTGGAGGACGGACTGCGCACCCTGCAGGGGCAGGTGGCGGAGCTGGAGCGGGCGCTGGCGCTGAAGGACGCCGAAATCATCGGCCTGCGGGCGGCGCTCACCGCGCGCACCACGGAGGCCGCGGAGCTGCCCGTGCTGCGCCAGGCGCTGGAGGCGCGCACCGCGGAGCTGGCCAAGGCGAACGAGCGGGTGGAGGCGGAGGTCTCCAAGGCGGCGGAGCGGGCGCAGGCCCTGGAAGAGGGGCTGTCGCAGGCCAGCGAGCGCGCCCAGACGGCCGAGGGTGAAATCGCGGCGCTGAAGGAGGCGCTGGAGGCGGCCGAGGTCGAGCAGGTGTCGCTGCGCGACCGGATGGAGTCGGACGCGGCGGCGCTGGGCGAGGCGGTGCAGCAGGCCGAGGCCAAGGTGTCGGAGCTGTCCGGCGCCGTGGAGGCGGCCCAGGCCGAGCGCGAGGAGCTGAAGAAGCAGCTCGCCGCGACGGAGATGAAGGTCGCCACCAAGGACGCCGAGCGCGTGGGGCTGGCCGCGCGCGTGTCCATGCTGGAGACCGCGTCCGCGCAGCGCGAGGCGGAGCTGACGCGGCTGCAGGGCGCGCTGGCGCAGGCGCAGGCCGAGGCGGCGCAGGCCCGCGAGTCGCTGTCGCTGGAGCAGGTGCGGCGCGAGGCGGCGGAGGCCGAGCGCGCGGACGCACAGGTGAGGGCGGCCGAGGCCGAGGCCCGGGTGGACTCGCTGGCGGAGGGGCAGGGCGGCGCCGAGGCGAAGCAGTCGGAGCTGGAGGCGAAGCTGGCGGACCTCCAGGAGGAGCTGTCCGCGGCGCGCTCGGAGGCGGACAAGGCCGAGCGCCTGCAGCAGCAGGTGAAGATGCTGGAGGGCGCGCTCCAGACGGCCAAGTCGCAGAACGCGGCGTCCGGCAAGGTGGGCGCGGAGGCCGAGGCGAAGCTGGCCCAGCTGGAAGCCCAGCTGCAGGCCGAGCAGGAGGCCCGCGCGGCGCTCGAGGAGAAGCTCGCCGGGGCGGCGGCCACGAGCGCGCCGTCCGGCTGGGAGGCGGAGCGCGAGGAGCTCAAGGCCGACATAGCCAACCTGAAGCGGAAGCTGGTGACGGCCGAGACAGCGCTCGAAGCCGCGGCTGGCTACAAGGCGAAGATCGCCAAGCTGGAGGCGCAATTGAAGGGCAAGAAGTAGAGGTTTCCCCCTCATGCCCTTCGACGCGCCAGTGGACCCGCTGACTGGAATGCAGGCAGCCCGCTTCGGGCTGTACCTGCACTTCCCGTACTGCCTGGCGAAGTGCCCGTACTGCGACTTCGCGGTGGCGGTGGCGAAGCAGGTGCCCGAGGAGCGCTACGCGAACGCCGTGCTGGCGGAGCTGGACGCCCGGCTGGCCGCCCTGCCGGCGCTGCGGCACAAGCCGCTGGAGTCCATCTTCCTCGGCGGCGGCACGCCCTCGCTGTGGCACCCGCGCTATGTGGCGCAGGTGCTGGAGGGCCTCGCCGCGAGGCTGTCGGTGGCGCCGAAGGTCGAGGTCTCGCTGGAGGGCAACCCGGAGCGCGCGGACGCGGAGCGCTTCGCGGGCTACCGCGCCGCCGGGGTGAACCGGCTGTCCTTGGGGGTGCAGTCCTTCCAGCCGGAGACGCTGAAGGCGCTGGGTCGCGCGCACGACGCGGCCATGGTGGAGGGCGCGGTGGACGCGGCGCGGCGGGCGGGCTTCCCCGTGGTGGCCATGGACTTCATCTACGGCGTGCACGGGCAGACGGTGGCGCAGGTGGAGGCGGACGCGCGCCGCGCGGTGGCGCTGGAACCGGAGCACCTGTCCACGTACGCGCTGACGGTGGAGCGCGACGTGCTGGCGGTGGACACGCCGCTGTCGAAGCAGCTGAAGCGCGGCGAGCTGGAATTGCCTCCGGACGAAGAGGTGGTGGCCATGGCCCGCTTGGTGCGCGAGGTGTACGGCGCGGCGGGGCTGCACCGTTACGAGGTGTCCAACCACGCGCGGCCGGGCTACGGCTCGCGGCACAACGCGCTCTACTGGACGGGCGGCGAGTACCTCGCGCTGGGCGTGGGGGCCACGGGCATGCTGCTGGAGCCCGAGCCGCACCGGTACGTCAACCTGCGCAGCCCGGAGAAGTACCTGCGGGAGGTGGAGGCCGGCCGGCTTCCCGAGGACACCCGCGAGGAATTGGGGCCGGAGGAGCTGTTCGCGGAGCGGCTGGCCATGGGCTTGCGGCTGGTGTCGGGGGTGGACTGGGAGGCGGTGTGCGAGCGGTACGGCCAGCCGGTGGCGCCGCGGCGCGCGGAGGTGGCGCGGCTGGTGGAGCACGGCTTCGCCACGCTGCGCGACGGGCGGCTGGCCCTGACGGAGAAGGGCGCGGACGTGCACAGCGCCGTGTGCGCGCGGCTGCTCTAGGGATTTCGAGGGGCGAATGAGCAAGTGGATGTTGTGGATGGGGTTGACGCTGCTGACCGGCAGCCCGTTCTTGTCGCTGGGCCTGATGCTGGTCTTCGTCTTCGTGATGGACCACTTCACGTGGCAGCTGCTGCCCAGCCCGGTGCGGCTGTTCAAGCGCTTCCAGCGCGCGGGGCACCTGGCCGGTGTCATCCTCACCAACCCGCACGAGCGCCGGGCGCGGCACGAACTGGCGGACATCCGCGTGGCGCAGAAGCGGTACGCGGAAGCCGTGGACATCCTCAAGCCCAACCTGGAGGCGGGCGACGAGGACGTGGACACGCTGTACCTGCTCGGCGTGGCCTACCTGGGGGCGGGGGACGCGCAGCGCGGCGAGCTGCTCCTGGACGAGGCGGAGAAGCTGGAGGCGGACTTCAAGCTGGGCGCCATCCACCTGGAGCGCGGCCGCTTCCGGCTGAAGCGCGGGGACGTGGAAGGCGCGGTGAAGGCGCTGGAGCGCTTCTGCGCGGTGCGGCACGGCTCGGTGGAGGGGCGCTACCTCCTGGCCCAGGCGCTGGCGAAGGCGGGGCGGGCGGACGAGGCGAAGCGGGCGCGCGAGCTGGCGTGGAATGACTACGCCGTGGCGCCGCGCTTCCAGCGCCGCCGCGAGCGCAAGTGGGCATGGCGCGCGCGCCCCAGCCGGCCGCTGATGTACGCGGCGATGCTGGCGGTGGTGCTGGGTGCCGTCGGAACGGTGGTGGGTCGGATGGACCTCGCCCCGCGCTCCCCCGGGTACAACCGCTACTACGAGCAGGCGCCCTCCGCCTCGGGGCTGGAAGAAGACCTGGGCGAGGAGCGGTAGGCTGTAGCCACTCCCGGACTCCCCACCGAGCAAGGTCCACCCCATGTTCCCCACGCCGTCGCAGGTGCTCCGCCAACGAGAAGGGACGCTGGAGGACACGCCCTTCCCCCTGCTCCTGCACTCCCTGATGGTGGAGGAGCGCACCTGCACGCTGGAGCTGAAGGTGCGCCAGCGCGAGAAGCGCATCGTCTTCGAGGACGGCTCGCCGGTGGGCTGCCAGTCCAACCTCCTGCACGAGACACTGGGCAAGTTCCTCGTGGAGAAGGGGAAGCTGACGGAGGTGGACTACCAGAAGGCCCTGGCGGAGAGCATCTCCTCGGGCCTGCAGATGGGGGCGCTGCTCATCCAGAAGGGCCTCATCAGCCCCTTCGACCTCTACAAGCAGCTCCAGGCCAACCTCGCGCACAAGCTGCTGGACTGCTTCCGGTGGACGGACGCGAAGTACCGCCTCATCGCCGACGTGGACTCCCCGGACGCCAGCGTGCGGATGAACACCGGGCAGCTCATCCTCACCGGCGTGGCCAACGTCATGCCCTTCGACGCGGTGGCCACCCACTTCACCTTCACCGACGAGCGTCGCTTCGGGCAGATGCCGGGCGTCGACGCCGGGCTGAAGCTGTCGTCCAAGGACGCGCGCCTGTTCCAGGCCCTGCGCCAGCGCCCCACCTTCAATGAATTGATGGAGCGCACCAGCTTCGACACGGAGACGGTGCTGCGCCGGCTGTACGCGCTGTGCCTGCTGGAGGTCGCAGGCTTCGTGGAGGACGTGGACGAGCGCGCCGCGAAGCTGGCCGCCGCCGCCCCGGCTCCCGCGCCCGAGCCGGTGGTGGTGCCCGCGGAGGCCCCCGCGCCGGCCGCGCCGCAGCCGCAGGGCACGCCCTTCTCCGACGAGGACGTGGCCGCGCGCGACGCGCTGGTGAGCGCCTTCCTCGCGCACCGGAGCAAGGACCCCTTCACGCTCCTGGAGGTGCCCGAGGACGTGCAGCCGGTGCCGCTGCGCAAGGCCTTTTTCGCCCTGGCGGACCGGCACTCGCCGCTGCGCTTCCAGACGCCGGAGCTGCGCGAGAAGGCGGAGTCGCTGCTGGCCGCGTACGCGAAGGCCTTCGGCGCCCTGTCGGACGCGGAGCAGAACCTGCTGTGGCGCAAGCGCCGGGCGGCGCAGCGCGAGAAGGAGCGCGGCACGACGCGGCCGAGCACGGCGGAGCAGTTCCGCATCCGCACGGACCTCCTGGACGCGACGACACAGTTCGAGGAAGCCAAGCGCCGCTTGCAGGCGCGCAACTACGCGGGCGCCTTCGAGTACTTCGAGTACGCGTGCGACATCGACCCGAAGCCGCTGTACCAGGCGCACCGCGCCTTCGCGCGCTACCTCATGAAGCCCGAGGCCCACGGGCGCCTGGCGCTCCAGGAGCTGCAGGAGGTGGTGCGCCAGGAGCCGGGCATGGAGGAGGGCTGGGCCTTCCTGGGCGAGGTGGCCCAGGGCGAGGGGCAGTGGGCGGTGGCGGAGGATGCCTTCCGCAAGGCCTTCAAGCTCAACCCGAAGAACCGCCGCTACGTGGAGCTCATCCAGGAAATCGTGAAGCGCCGGTGAGCAGCCGGGCGGGCGGCACGCAGGCCCACCGGAGCCAGAGGTCCGGCTTCATCTGCAATTCAGTGTCATGAATTACACTCTTGGATTTTGAAATGACTGCTAAAACTCAGCTACACCGCAGTCGTCATTCCAGGGCTAAGAGAAATCCCTGACCCGGTGGGTCGGGGGGCGTGCTCGGGCGCGGCCAGAGTGCGGATTGCTCCCTCTTTGAAACCCCGGATAGCTTCCGCCCATGTCTAGGCGGGGGTGCCACATGCGCATGGGGGCGCAATCCGGTCAGGCGGCTGTCGAGGCCGCCATCGTCCTACCGCTGTTCGTCTTCCTCATCCTGGGCATCCTGCAGCTCGGGTTGATGCACCAGGCGCGGCTGATGACGAAGTACGCGGCTTACAAGGCCGTGCGCGCCGGCTCCCTGCACAACGCCAAGGTGGAGGTGATGGAGAAGGCCGCGCTCGCCGTCCTGATGCCGATGGTGAGCAGCCGGACGGGAGGCGCGGACGGCTTCGAAGTCATCCGGCCCGTGGGCAGCTCGCAGGAGTTCGAGACCAAGTGGAACGAGGTGGGGAACAACCAGATGGCGGGCGTCGGTCTGAAGTACGCCGAGGTCACCATCTGCGGGCCCACGCAGGAGGACATCCCCGCCAACTCGCCGGAGTTCGACTTCGACGACCCGAAGAACACCGCGCCGACCGGGTGGCGTCAGAGCCACCGCACCAAGCTGCGCATCCAGGTCACGTTCAACTACCGGATGGTCATCCCCTTCGCGGACTGGGTCATCTACCAGGCGGCCCGCGGGCGTGAAATCCCGTCCGTGTTGCGGATGCCCAAGAAACCCGCGCCGGCGCCGAACAAGGAGCCTCCCGGCGGGAAAGCGGACGGCACCTACGAGAGCGCAGCCCAGCAGGGCGTCTACATCATGCCCATCCGCGCCACGTACAACATGCGGATGCAGTCGAACTTCTATCTGAACAAGCACGGCCTGCCGGAGAAGAACGAATGCCTGTTCCCGTTCAAGTACTGAGCAGACGCGCCCGGCGCGGACAGGCCATGGTGCTGAGCGCCCTGTGCTTCCTGGTGCTCGCGCTGATGGTGACGCTGAGCTTCAACCTCAGCCATGCGCTGCGCCAGAAGATGAGCCTGCAGCAGCACAGCGACGCGCTGGCGTACTCCATGGCGGTGCTGGAGGCGCGGGCGCTCAACTACTACGCGGTGAGCAACCGGGCCATCGCCGGCTCCTACGTGGCGATGAACAGCCTGCACGCGTACATGGTCGCCGCCAGCGTGACGAGCGACATGATGACCGCGGGCAAGAAGAACTTCCTGGGCTTCGTGGTGCAGGAAATCATCCGCTGCATGTGCAAGGGGTGCCAGGAGCACTGCGTCCACGCCGCCGAGGCCGCGAAGATCGCCAAGGAGTTCGGCGACAAGTCGGACGAATACGGGCAGAAGGTCCAGGGCCTCGAGAGCCGCTTCAACAACGCCATGGAGGGACTGGACCTGCTGGTGGACAACCTCCACACCTCCCAGAAGGAGGTCCACGAGCAGACGCTCAAGGCGGTGAAGGATGGCAAGAGCCACGGGCTCTCCCAGTTGGTGGAGGACAACTCACCGGGAGCGAGCGACCTGAACGAGGCGGTGGGCGGCCTCAATGGGAACGAGTTCAACTGCGCGGTGGACGGGCTGGAGTGCCAGGGCAGCGTCGGCAACACGGACGTCAGGGCGCGCGCGCGGGTCATGACCGAGGTGGCCAACGCGGGCCGCTCCAAGTGGCCGGCGGATCGCGTTCCGCCCCAGGGCGGCTCGAAGTTCCCGCAGCATCTCCATCCTGACTTCCTCGACGAACTCAAGGACATCCCCGGCGAGGGCGACGCCCAGGTCACGCGCCACGTGGGCACCGCGAAGACGGTGCGGAACAAGGACGACGTCGACCAGGGTCAGTCGTCCGACAACGAGGGCACCACCATCGCCGCCATGGAGGAGGGCACCCTCCTCCACAGGTGGAAGCACAGCGCGGTCATGATATCGAAGTACGAGGCCAAGGTCTGGAGCGACGCTGGCGGCGGTGACCATGAGCCCGACAACGCGCACTCCGGCTCGCACCGGTTCGAGGGCGTCAATGCCCGGGCGCTGACGGCCTGCTCCCAGTCCGGCAACTGCTTCATGAAGTTCCGCGCCAACCCGTCCGCCGACCGTGACTGGGGCCAGCCGCGCGTCTACAGCTACCTGACGAAGCAGCTCCGGGTGGGAGACACGGGGCGGGCGCCCTGGGAGCTGAACCCGTCCGCCACGGTGTCGCTGCGGCACGGCGCCCAGGGCGAGGGCCGGCTCACGCTCGCGGCCGGAGAGGGCCGCAGCATGTCCAAGGCGCTCGTCTACTACCACCGCTTCGGGGACAACGGCTGGCGCGAGGCACCCAACCTCTTCGGCCCCTACTGGCGCGCGAAGCTGCACCCCTTCAAGCCAGAAGAGGCCGCCAAGGTGCTCGAGGCGGCGGGGAACACGGACGCGGCCGAGATGGCCCAGGTGCCGGGGGTGTCACTGTGAGACAGGCGAGGAATCGTCGTGCGGCCCGGGGCGCCGCCGCGGTGGAGCTGGCCCTGAGCATGCTGGTCATCGTCCCCGTGTTCCTCTACGCGCTCTTCCTGGACGACCTGCTGCGCTACAAGCTGGAGGGGCAGGAGGCCGCGGTCACCACCATCTGGGACTACACCGTCCAGGACTACGGCAGCCCTCCCGCGAAGGGGGATGACGGGGGCAAGTTCGTGGGCTTCGGGCTGGTCCAGGGCTACGCGCGCCAGATGTACTGCGACCACGAGTCCGGCATCGACAGCTTCGGCCCGGGCAAGGGCCCCGAGTGCGAGGACGACGAGGAGCACCACCAATCGGTGGTGGCCCACGCCTGCTGGCTCAACCCCGGCGCCCAGGAGGTGGAGTGCCAGCTCGGCGGCGGCGTGGGGGAGTACGGGGTGGACCAGCACCAGAGCTACATGAGCACGTATGGCCGCGGCGGCCTCATCCGCTGCTCGGCGCGGCTCGGCGTGCAGAACTACCTGCTACAGCACGAGTTCCTCACGGAGTTCTCCAATGTCGACCTCGCCCGGGAGAAGCAGGACCGCGGAGCGGGCATCCACAACAATGCCAAGAAGGGCACATACGCGGGGGGCACGGAGGGCAACATCTACCTGCTGCCCTGGGAGCGCATGTCCATCCTCACGGATACCTGGGCGCTGACGCGGCAGGTCGACATCCGTCCCGGCCAGACGTCGAGCGAGGGACCCGCCGAGACCACCGACGTGGCCGGCGCCCCGGACGACCTCTACGAGCGCGTGCTGCACCTGTACGAACACCAGAGCAATCAGGGCTTCCAGGACATGCAGTCGGAGGCCGTCGACTTCGTCCAGGAGGCCATCGACGACAAGCTGCTCGCGGACGGCATGGCCATCACCGACAGCACGCCGCCGGGAGATGACCCGCGCAAGCCCAGCATCGGCATGATTCCGCACCGGGAGGGCGCGGCGGCGCCGGAGGAGACCATCAAGCAGAAGGGGTCCGACGAGAAGTACTTCAGCAGCGAGTGGCGGGACTGGGGCCAGGACAACAACAAGCGGAGCTACGACGCCCGGGGCAATTGGTACATGGGCTGCAACCGGGAGGAGAGCTGTTGAAGTCGTCGGCCTCGCATCCGGTCATCCGCGTGCCGGCGCTGCTGTTCTCCGTGGCGGTGGTGGGCTGCCTCATCGGCTTCTCCTGGGAGCGTGTCGCGTACCGCGACTCCGCCGGGCGGGACGAGGCGTGGGAGCCGCCCGAGCTCGTGGGGCACGGCGAGGTGGGCTCGTCACGTGGGCCGGAGCGCACCGCGGCCGAGGAGGCCATCCTCGAGCGGGCGCTGTCGCACTTCCCGCCCTACCCGCGAGCGAGCCGTCCGGAGGTGCTGGCGACGGATTACCTCGGGCCCGGCGTGCCCATGGCGGTGGCGTGGTTCTCCACGCAGGACACGCCCGCGCAGGTGCTGGCGCACTACGAGAAGGTGCTGCTGGACAACGGGCTGCCCGTCCTCCGCCAGTCACATGGGGAGAATGGCGGGTACGTGGGCTACTGGAGCCCGGGGACGCTGGAGGTCCGGCTGGTGTCGGTGCTGGCGCAGGGCGGGGAGACGCTGGTCTTCGTGTCCGCCGGGCAGGTGGAGGGTTTGCTGGAGCGGGCGCGGACGGTGCCCGAGTGGATTCCGCTGCCCGGGGAGCTGTCCGAGCCCCGTGCGATGACCTTCGACATGGAAGGCGCCACGCACCACGCGGTGTCGGGGCAGCTGCCGGAGGACACGCTCGGTGGGGCGGAGGCCCGCTATCGGAAGGTGTTGGGGGAGAAGGGGTGGGAG
>NZ_JABBJJ010000414.1 GCF_012933655.1 Pyxidicoccus fallax
AAGCCCCCCCTCCACCTCCACGCCATCCCGCCGCTGGCTGGGAGCCCTGGCCCTGGCCACGCTGCTCGCCCTCACCGGCTGCTCCGCCTTCTCGCGCGCGGTGAAGGAGGGAGACACCGCCAGCCAGCAGCAGAAGTGGGCGGAGGCCGAGGCCGCCTACCTGCGCGCGCTCGCCGCGGACCCGGAGGCGTCCGAGGTGAAGGTGAAGCTCACCAAGGTGCGTCAGGCGTGGAGCGAGGTGGTGCTGGAGGAGGCCCGCGGCGTCCATGCCAATGGAGACCTGGACGGCGCCATGAAGCGGCTGGTGCGCGCGCTGGAGCTGAACGCGGAGAACGCGCCGGCGCGCGAGCTGCTCAACCAGACGCTGGACGCGCGCGTGGCGGTGGGGCAGGCGGCGCTGAAGGAGGAGCGGCTGAAGGAGGCACGCACCGAGTTCGACGCCGTGCTGTCGGTGGCGCCGGACCACGCGGCCGCCAAGCGCGGAGTGGACGGGGTGCAGGTGGCGTGGGCGAAGCGCTGGTTCGGCACCGGTGAGAGCCTGGAGAAGGCGGGCAAGCTGGGCAACGCGCTGGTGGCGTACGTGCGCGCGGACCAGGAACGCGTGGGCGCCACGGCGGCGCGCGAGCGGGCCGAGGCGGTGCGCCAGAAGCTGCGCGACGAGGTGGCCTTCCTCGTGGTGGCCACGCCGGTGGAGGACCGGGCCGGCGCGCCGGACGTGATTCAGCGGCTGGGCGCCGGCCGGCTGGCGGCGATGCTGCCCACGCAGCTGCCCCTGCGCGTGGTGACGGACGCGCCGGAAGGCCGCGAGGGCGTGCGGCTGGACCTGGCGCTGGAGCGCGTGCTGCCCCTGAAGACGACGGAGGACTCGCAGCGCACGCAGCGCTACCTCGCCGGCAACCGCTCCGTGCCCAACCCGCGCCGCGGCGGCTTCGAGGGCAAGCTCCTGCAGGCCGAGCGCGCCCTGGAGGAAGTCGAACGCAAGCAGGCCGCCGCGCTGCGCGAGTACCTGCGCATGCAGGGCGAGCTGGGCATGGTGCGCGCGGCGGCGGAGCGCTGCCGGGAGCGCGAGCGGCGTGAGTGCCGCGAGGCCCTGCAGGAGTGCGGCGAGGCGGCGCGCGACGCGGAGAAGCCCGGGCAGCTGCCTGGCGAGTGCAACCCCGCGCGCTGCTCCAACAAGGACTGCGCGGCCGAGGAGCTGCTGCTCCTCCAGCGCATGGCCGCGGTGAACGACAAGGAGAAGGCGCTGGAGGCCGCCCTGGACAAGTCGGAGGCGCAGCGCATCGAGGTGCAGCGCAACCGCGACTCCACCTTCCGCGAGCCCGTCACCGTGGAGGAGCCCATGTACTCGGACTTCGTCTACGACGTGCAGCTGCACCGGCTCACCGTGACGGCCTCCGTCACCGCGGTGATGCGGGACCTGCTGAAGGAGCAGGCCGTCGTCGCCCCGGTGACGCAGGACTACGCGGTGGCGCACGAGGACGTGGCGCACAAGGGCTATGACCGCTACGGCGTGCTCGCCGACCCGGTGCAACTGCGCAACGAGCTGGAGCTGCGCGTGGAGGTGGGCGACAAGGCCGTCTCCGACCTCGCCCGCCGGGTGAAGGAGCGCTTCGACGTGTACCGCGGCAAGCGCGTGGAGGATGCCCGCCGCGGCATGGTGCGCCCCGGCGCCGAGGACGTGGTGGAGACGTCCGTGCGCGCGCTGCTGCTCACCGCGGACGCGCCCCCGCAGGACATCCTCCAGCCGCTCGGCCGCGCGCGCGGCCTCAACCGCCCCGAGGCGCTCCTCGGCCTGTAGCCTCCGCGGCCATTCCAGGGGGCGCAGCGCTCGTGGCCCCGTCCCACGCGCGCAATCACCCGGCGGTGCCTCCCGTAGCCCCCAATGAGAGGACCTTTTCTCATTGGGGATACCGCCATGCGACTCGACCTCAACTACCTGCTGCACGAGAGCGACCTGGACTACGCCGCCGCGTGGGTCGTCTTCGTCTCCTTCGTCGCCCTCACCCTGATCGCCGTTCTCTGAGAAACCAGAGTACCCAAGATTCCGTCATCTTTGCGGACAGGCTGTCCGATGACAGGACAGTCGGAATTCTAAGGGTAAGTACCTAGAGCCGTTGAGGTTTTGGGCTCAAAATGTAAAGAAGCTTGACGCTCCGCGACAAGGTCGTGGTGTACCCATGCTCCGCATGGGTGAAGGGCACGATTAAAAAGTTGAATGATGGCGCTGACTTATGGGCTGGCATGACGGCTGCTAGGGACCAGACACCCCTCAGCAAAGGATGTTCATGTCCCAGCACAAGTTCGTCGGCGCTCTCGCGGGCCTGGCGCTTCTCGCCGGTTGCGGCGGTGGCGATGGCAGCACCCCCACTCCGGAGGCCACGGGCCAGGCGATGACGTGGGAGCAGTTCCTCTCCGTCGTGTACCAGGAGCCGGACACCGGCATCTTCATCACCGACGGTGACACCCCGTTCGAGTCGGAGAAGCTGCTGCGCGAGTACTACGAGCAGTACGTCAAGACCGGTCAGCTCATCGTCCACACGACGGGTGGCCAGGACGCGAAGTGGGACGCCACGCAGAAGAAGAACATCACCTACTGCGTGAGCTCCACGGCGTTCGGCAGCAACTACACCACCGCGGTCAACGCCATGGCGGCGGCGGCGGGGGCCTGGGAGGCGGCCGGCAACGTGGACTTCATCCACGTGACCGCGCAGGACGCCAACTGCACCGCGAGCAACACCAACGTGGTGTTCGACGTGCGCCCGGTGAACTCGGGTGGCCAGTACCTGGCCCGCGCGTTCTTCCCGGACTCGACGCGCTCGGCCCGCAACGTGCTCATCGACAACACGGCGTTCGGCAACAACGCGCCCTGGACGCTGACGGGCATCCTGCGCCACGAGCTGGGCCACACGCTGGGCTTCCGCCACGAGCACACCCGTCCCGAGTCCGGCGCCACCAACTGCTTCGAGGACAACAACTGGCGCGCGCTGACGACGTACGACTCCGCGTCCGTCATGCACTACCCGCAGTGCAACGGCTCGCAGCAGGGCGACCTGGTGCTGACCACCAAGGACGTCCAGGGCATCCAGGCGCTCTACGGCGCGCCGGGCGGTGAGCCGCCTCCTCCGCCTCCTCCGCCGCAGGGCACGCCCGTCACCGAGACGCGCTCGGGCAGCGTGGCGCAGAACCAGAACGTGAACTACGGCCCCTTCACCGTGGTGCCCGGCTCCGAGTTCAAGGTCGTGATGACGGGCTCGGGTGACCCGGACCTGTACGTGCAGTTCGGCTCGGCGCCCACCACCTCCAGCTACGCCTGCCGTCCGTTCCAGGCCGGCGCGTCCGAGTCGTGCACCCTGACGGTGCCCTCGAACTCGACGAGCGCGTACATCATGGTGCGCGGCTACAGCTCCGGCACCTTCAACCTGACCATCAACTACCTGAAGCCCGGCACCACCACCGGCACGCCGAAGACGGACACGAAGACGGGCAGCGTGGCCACGGGCGGCGTCGCGAACATCCCCGCGTACACCGTGCTGGCCGGCACCACCTTCAAGGTCGTGATGTCCGGCACGGGTGACCCGGACCTGTACGTGCAGTTCGGCTCGGCGCCCACCACGTCCAGCTTCGCCTGCCGTCCGTACCTGGGCGGCGCGGCGGAGACGTGCGAGCTCACCGTGCCCGCGGGTCAGTCGAGCGCCTACGTCCAGGTGCGCGGCTACACCTCCGGCACGTACACGCTGAACATCAGCTACGTGTCGCCGTAGTCTGGCTCCACGCGGAGCGTGAATGACGGGCGGTCTCCCTCGCGGGGGGCCGCCCGTTGTCGTTCCGGGGTGTCAGTCGGCGCTGGCGCTCAGCTCGGGGCGCACGGTGCGCAGCGCGTCCAGGCGGCGGCGCCGGGCCCCGGCGATGGCCAGGTGCCAGAGCCCCGCGGCGCAGCCCAGCACGAGACAGCCGAGCCACAGCGTCGTCGGCCCGAAGCGGCCCAGCACCTGTCCCCCCAGCGCGGGCGCGGCGCACGAGGCCAGCCCCCACATCATGTAGTAGGCGCCCTGGTAGCCGCCGCGCAGCTCCGGCGGGGCCAGGTCCGCCACCACCGAGGGGGCCACCGGGGCCTGGAGGATTTCGCCCACCGTCCACACCGCCACGGCCAGCATGGCGAGCGGCACGCTGGTGGACAGCGCGTGCATCCCGAAGCCCAGGCCGGTGAGGGCCGCCGCCAGGGCCAGCGCGACGGCGCGCCGCATGCCCCCCAGCATCCGGCCCGTGAAGGGCTGCAGCACGACGATGAGGACCCCGTTCACGGCGAGCACCGTGCCGTACTGCGCGGGCGTCAGCCCCCGCTGGCCCAGGTCCATGGGCAGCGCCACGTGGCACTGCAGGAAGATGAGCGCCACCACGAAGATGGGCAGGCCGAAGGCGAGGAACACCGGGTCCCGGTAGGGGGCGAGCAGCTCGCCCAGGGGAGCGCGCGGGCTCGTGGTCGTGCTCCGCGCCGGGCCCGCGGGCCGCGTCTCCGGGAGCAGCAGCCAGATGCAGCAGCCGTAGGCGAAGGTGGTGATGGCGTCGGCCACGAAGAGCAGCGTGTACCCGAAGTGGGTCAGCCAGCCGGCGAGGGGCACGGCGATGGCGACGCCCAGGTTGATGACCCAGTAGAGCAGGCCGAAGGCGCGGGTCCTGTCCCCGGGCGGCACCACGTCCGCGACGGCGGCCGACACCGCGGGCCGGTACAGGTCTCCGAGGACGCCGAGCGTGAAGGCCGCCACGGCAATCCAGAAGGGCTCGCGGGAGAAGCCGAGGAAGAGCATGCCGACGGAGCCCAGCCAGAGGCCGCCGGCCAGGGTGAGGCGCCGGCCGATGCGGTCCGCGAGCGTGCCGCCCAGCGGCCCCGCCAGCACCACGCCCGCGCCGTGCAGCGACACGATGAGGCCGGCGTGCTCCACCGTGTAGCCCCGCTCGCGCGTGAGGTAGAGCGCGAGGAACGGCACCACGAAGGCGCCCAGCCGGTTGACCAGCGTGCCCATCCACAGCACCCAGTACGTGCGCGGCAGCCCTCCCGCCTGCGCCCGCAGCGCCTGGAGCAGCGCGCCGCTCATGGCCCCCTCCGAATAACGATGGAGAGGACGGCGGGACGCGGACGACCGGTGCGGGAGGTCATGGCGGCGACGGAGCATGCGCCAGCGCGTCGCGTGCTCCAAGCGCAGGGGGAACCCGGTGACAGGGCTATCAGGGCTTGCTGGAGAAGCGCGTCATCGGTCCCGGGAACGGTCCTGCGGAAACGCTGGAGTTCGCGCGGTGGGGCTGCCATGGATTCGCGCGTGAGGTCATCCATCCACGAGGCGTCGGCGAAGCAGGCCCTGTCCCCGCGTTGGCGGGTGCCTCTGGAGGCGCCGCGCCTGGAGACCCGGCAGGGGGCGATGGGGCGAGGGAGGGCTCGGACATCATGAGTTCGGTCATCGGGTTGCTGGGGACATGCCTGCTGCTGGGCGTGCTGGCCCGGCGCAGCGGCAGGTTCGCCGAGGGCGCGGCCGGCGCGTTCAACACCTTCGTGCTGTACGTGGCGCTGCCGGCGCTGGTGCTGCGGGTGATGCACCGGCTGGAGTTCGTTCCGGAGCTGGTGGTGGCCGCGGTGGTGCCGTGGCTGTACTACCTGGCGGCGGGCCCGTTCTTCCGGCTGCTGGGGCCCCGGCTCGGGCTGTCGCGGCAGTCGGTGATGGCGCTGGTGCTGACGGGCGGTCTGGGCAACACGGCCTTCGTGGGGCTGCCCATGGCGGAGGCGCTGCTGGGGCAGGGCGGTCTGGCGGTGGCGGTGGTGGCCGACCAGCTCGGCTCGTTCCTGGTGCTGTCCACGCTGGCGACGTTGGCGGCGACGCGGGCGAGCGCGGAGGAGCCGCTGCCATGGCGCGTGCTGGCGAGGAAGGTGGCGACGTTTCCCCCGTTCGTCGCGCTGGTGGTGTCGCTGGCGCTGCGGCCGTGGGGCTTCCCCATCTGGGTGGACACGGTGCTGGAGCGGCTGGGCGCGCTGCTCACGCCGCTGGCGCTGTTCTCGGTGGGGCTGCAGTTGCGGCTGACGGGCGTGCGGCGGCGGGTGCCCGCGCTGGTGCTGGGGCTTTCCTACAAGCTCTTGCTGGTGCCGGGCGTGGTGATGCTGGGCCTGCTCGCGATGCCGGGCCTGGCGCCCGTGGTGGTGCACGCCACGGTGCTCCAGGCGGCGATGGCGCCCATGGTGAGCGCGGCCATCCTCGCGGCCGAGCACAAGCTGGACCCGGACCTGGCCGTGCTGATGGTGGGCGTGGGCATTCCGCTGTCCTTCGCCACCGCGCCGCTGCTCCTGTCGCTGGTGCGCTGAGGGCGCGCGAAAGGTGGACGGTTCGACACTCCGTCCCGAGGGAACGCGCGAGGCCCGAGCCCGCCTGGCTGCCCTGCCTGCGAGCACGCGGACGGACCGCTGTCGTGCAGGCACCGTCCTCCTATCTTTGGCCCATGGCTGAGCAACCACCGAAGGCCTCGGGCGCGCCCGGGGGAGACCCGCGGCGGATGGAGGTTCGGCGGCCCATCGCCGAGCTGGGCGCGCGCGCCTACGCCATCCAGCTACTGACCGATGCCGGCATTCCCTTCCTCGTGGGCGGCGCGTACGCGTTCGCGCACTACGCGGGCATCTACCGCGACACCAAGGACCTGGACCTCTTCATCCGCAAGGTAGACGCCGACCGCGCACTGGAGGTGCTCGCCCAGAATGGCTGGCGCACCGAGAGCAACGTGCACGGCTGGCTCCACAAGGCGTTCTGGGACGACTTCCTCGTCGACCTCATCTACGCGTCCGGCAACGGGCTCACCGTGGTGGACGACGACTGGTTCACCCACGCCGTCTGCGCGCAGATGCTGGGCTGCGCCTGCAAGGTGCCTCCGGCGGAGGAAATCTTCTGGAGCAAGGCGTTCGTCCTGGAGCGTGAGCGCTTCGATGGACACGAGCTCACCCACCTGCTGTTGAAGGCGGGGAAGAACTTCGACTGGCCGCGGCTGTTGCGCCGCTTCGACCGGTACTGGGAGGTGCTGCTGTCGCACCTGATGCTCTTCCGCTTCGCCTACCCGGCCGACCGCGCCATCGTCCCCGAGTGGCTGATGAACGAGCTGCTCTCGCGCGCCAGCGGCTCGGTGCAGGAGGGCAACTGGGAGCAGAAGCTCTGCCGGGGCCGGCTGCTCTCGCACGCCCACTACGAGGTGGACATCAACGAGTGGGGCTACGAGGACGGCCGCGCCTGGGATGAGCAGGACCGGAAGCGCGGAGACGAGAAGCTCGCCACGGGACACGGCAGCAGCCTCCACGGACCGCACTGAGGTGGCTGGGAGATGGAGCGCATGAGGGTCATGCGCTCCGCGGTCCGGGCCGTTGTATAGGCCCCTTGCGATGGACGATTCGAAGTACGAGTTCGACTTCCTGGACTTCCAGCGCCGAGGCTATTTCGGCGCTCCGTCGGTGCCCAAGGACGCTCAGCCGCCGCGCAACTGGCAGCGGACTCCGTGGTACGGCTGGGCCTTCGCGTTCGACCGGGTGAGTGAAGCGCCACGAGGGGTACGACCTGAGCTCCCTTCGCGTTCCGCCGCGGATTCGAAGCCGCGACGGGCATCGACTGCAGCGCCTTCTACAAGGCGGACCGCTCCTTCCAACCGCTCAGCGCCGCGGCCATC
Source organism: Pyxidicoccus fallax (assembly GCF_012933655.1). Classification (GTDB taxonomy): domain Bacteria; phylum Myxococcota; class Myxococcia; order Myxococcales; family Myxococcaceae; genus Myxococcus; species Myxococcus fallax. The sequence continues at coordinate 7,687 of NZ_JABBJJ010000414.1, forward strand.
GCCGAGGACTTCCTGAGCAGCCCACGGGCCGAGCAGTTCGTTGACGGTGTGCGCTACTTCTTCGGCAACCGGCTGCCGGATTGATTCAGGCGACGGTGGCTCGCATCTCCGCCTGCTCGCGCGAGCCCGTGCCTTCCAGAGAGGTGAGACGTCGGGCGGCGGGGCCCCGGTTGCTCCACGCCACCCGGAAGAAGGAGGCAGACGCTACGCGAGCACGGTCGTGGCGAAGGACAGCTCCACGCCGTTGTCGCGCACGCGCATCTGCGGCTTGGACAGCCAGTGGCACTGCGGACAGTAGCTGTGCGCACCCGCATGTGAGGCGCGCACAGTCACTTCGCCGCCGCAGAGCACGCAGCCGTCGGGAAGGACGAATTCGGCGAACCGGTCGCCGTTGCTGCTCTCGAAGTGAGTCATGCTCTTGAGTTAACGCAGGATCGGCCCGGCACAAGCGCGCCCGGGGGTGTACTCCGGTACGTACATCCGCCGACCGCTTCCACGGCACCCCGGTAAAACAGCCAGCCAACCGAGCGCCCCTGCAATCCTTACCGCCCGCCGCGCGAGTGGTGATTCCCCGACATCCCAACCCGGGGAGCCCACTGCCTCCGGCTGGCACGGGGATTTCAAGGGGCAGGGGAATGAGTGTGGGAGGGGATGGCATGGGCGAGGTGGCACGGGTGGAGCTCCTCCACGACCGGCGAGGCTGGGGCGTGGAGGTGGAGACGCGGGAGGGGGCCGTGCGGCGCTACCGCTATGGCAGCGAGGCGCAGGCGCGCTACTTCGCCGCGGTGTTCGCCCTGGGGCCCCGGGTGCTGCCCCCGGCGCTGCCCGCGCGGCGCAAGCGCTCCCGGCGGGCGGCCTGAGGGCCCCTGTCCCAGCAGCTTCCCTCTACCCATGCGGGCGGCTTTCGGAGAGGCTGCGGTGCCATGAGCGACGCACCCAAGCCCTTTCTTCACCGTCCCAACCGCGAGCACATCACCAAGGAGCCGGACCCCGCGGGCCGCTGGTCCAAGCAGTTCCCGGACATGATTGGCTACGGCAGCCAGGGTGGCGGCAAGGTGCCGGCGGACTTCGGCTGGAACACCAACCCCAAGCAGTGGCAGGAGGAGATGACGCCGGAGACGCTCGCCGCCCGCCTCGACGAGCTGCGCGTGACTCCGCCGAAGCCCGCGGCCCCGGCGCTGCCGCAGGGCTCCGAGCCCAAGAAGGAGTAGCACCCGTCCCGCCCTAGCTGAACGGCAGGGCCGCGAGCCGCTCCCGGAAGCGCGAGAGCATGTCCCGCGTCCCTGCCTCGTCCAGCCCGTCACCGACCTCCTGCCGCGCCTTGCGCAGGAAGACGTCGAAGGGCACCGAGCGTCCCTGCAGCGCTCCCGCCGCGTCCACCGCCTCCGACAACACCCGGGCGGCGCCTCGCGAGCCGAGCGCCAGGTGCATCTCCACCTGCTCCAGCTTCATCCCGCACTCCGCCCACACCGCGCGGTCGTGCACGATGAGCCACGTGCGCGTCACCTCCTCCATGTGCGCGTCCAGCGCCGCGAGGAAGGGCTCCACCTCGCCCGGCAGCGCCTCCGGCGGCAGCTCCGGCCGCGAGGCCGTCTCCAGGAGCCGCGCGCGCGCCTCCAGCACCTCGCGCTTCCGCGGCGTGCGCAGCGCCACCGAGGCGGGCAGCGAGATGAAGGCCGACAGGCTCTCCGCCACCTGCTTCGCCAGCGCGGGCCGCGCGGAGGGCTCCGCCTTCGCCGCGCGCTCCAGCCTGCCTTGAAGTGAGCGGCGCAGGTCCGCCGCCGCCGCGCGCAGGGCCGCCCGCGCCGCCACCTGGTGCACGTAGCCGGGCACCACGTCCTCGCGGCGCACGTCCTCGAAGGCGGACGCGGTGAGGTACACGAGGTCGCCGATGCGCGCGCTGAAGTCGGCGCGGAACGCCTGCAGCTCCGCCATCAGCGTCCAGCGGTCGCTCACCACCTCCGGGCGGCGCATCTGCTGGCCCAGCTCGCCCACGCGCTTGGACAGCCGCTCCGCGCTGGCGTGCAGCACCGCCTCCACCTCCTGCGCCAGCCGCTCGTCCGAGCTGGCGGGAGGCGGCGCCCACCCCACGTCACCCCCGGCCGGCCGCGCGGGCGGGGGGAACTCCGTGTTGATGGCGGCGATGAGCTGGTTGACGCCCATCACCGTGTCGCCGATGGCCGGCGCCATCGTCTCCCACAAGGATAGGTCCGCGCCGCCGTCCGGCTCCACCGAGGTGGGCTCGTACTTCGCGATGCTCAGGTGCCCCAGCCGGTCGATGGCCACCGCCGCCGCGCGGTGCACCCGGACGAGCCGGTCCGCGAAGTGACGGTCGGTGAGCGACTCCAGGAGCGCCTCCAGCCGTGAGGGCAGGGCGTCCTGGGGAGGGCGGGACTTGGG
>NZ_JABBJJ010000415.1 GCF_012933655.1 Pyxidicoccus fallax
GCGCGGGGAGGGGAGGGGATGGTGGTCAAGCCCCTGGACTTCGCGGTGCGTGGGCGCAAGGCGCTGCTCCAGCCCGCCATCAAGTCCCGTGGGAAGGAGTACCTGCGCATCATCTACGGCCCGGAGTACACCGCGCCCGAGAACCTCGAGCGGCTGCGCCAGCGTGGCCTGTCCACGAAGCGCTCACTGGCGCTGCGGGAGTTCGCTCTCGGGGTGGAGGGGATGGAGCGCTTCGTGCGCGGTGAGCCCCTGCGCAGGGTGCACGAGTGCGTCTTCGGCGTCCTGGCGCTGGAGAGCGAGCCGGTGGACCCCCGGCTCTAGCCGCCCCACCCGGGCGCTCGGGCAAAAAGAAAAGCCCCGGAATCACTTAGGAAAGTGACTCCGGGGCAGTGGCCAGGGTCGGACTTGAACCGACTACCTGCGGATTATGAGACCGCCGCTCTAACCAGGTGAGCTACCTGGCCGTAAGTTCTAACCTACGGCTTTTACTGCGGAACTTCTACTCCCTCAATACTGCCTCTCCAGTGGTTGTGCAACTTGTACGGACTTCGTACGGACTGGAGAACTGACATGCCCCGGTGGACGGGAAAGTGGGCCGGTGGCCGGACCTACGTGAACAAGCAGGGCGGCACCGTGTGGGTCCTCGAAAAGCAGGTCCACGGGCGGCTCTATACCACACGCTTGGCGGCGGGCAACGAGAACGAAGCGCTGGGGGAGCTGGCGCTGTTCAAGAGGGACCCGGACGCCTACATCGCGCGAGCCCAGCCCCAGGCGGCAGGGCCGGCCGCCAAGGGGGAGTCCGCCGCCTCGCCGGTCTACATGGACCCCGAGCGGGTGGGGCGGTTCCTCGAACACCTCAAGCGCCAGGGCCGCACGGAGCGCCACCGGAAGAACGTCCGGAACTACCTGGCGCAGTGGGCGGAGGCCCTCTTCGAGAAGGACCTGCGGACCCTCCGGCTCCAGGACCTCAAGCAGGTCCTGAACGGCTGGTACGACGACGCGAAGAAGGCGATCGTCGCCAAGCGCCACCGCATCGCGGCCATCAAGTCGTTCTTCTCCTGGCTGCGTGAAGAGGAGGCGGTGCTCACCACGGCCGAGGACCCCACGCTCGCGCTGAAGGTGCCGCCGGCCCGCCCGGAGAAGGTCATGCGCGACAAGGGGTACTCCATGCGGGACGTGGAGCGCCTCTATGCCGCCATCCAGGGGTGGGAGTCCAAAAAGTACGGTTGGAAGGGGACGGGCCGTGTCACCGACGTGCAGCCGGTGCGGGACGTGCTGATGCTCCACGCCAAGTGCGGCATGCACGGCACCGAGATTGACCGCCTGGCTCGCGGAGAGGGCAAGGTGAAGGTGCTGCAAGGGCAGGGCGCCATCGCGGGCACCATCACGTTCGTCCACAAGTCGGGCCGGGTCCACGTGCAGTCCGTGGATGCGCAGGCCCTGGGCGCCGCCTTGCGCCTCCAGGCCCGGGGCTCGGCTCCGGCGGACTGGTGGATCCGCCAGGTGGTGAAGCGGGCGGCGAAGTCCATCGGCCTGGAGCCGCTGCGCATGGGGGAACTGCGCCACAGCTTCGTCACCTGGGCCGCGGAGTGCGGCGTGGAGGTGAAGCCGCTGGATGGGGGCGTGCCGCTCTCTCGCATCGCCGCCACCATCGGGCACCAGTCCGCGGTGACGACGAAGAAGTTCTACGAGGGGGTGAAGGTCCCCCCGATGATCCAGCTCCCCATCCGCCTGGAGCACCCGGAGGATCCCGTGCTGCTACTCGACCGGCAGCTTCGCGATGGCAGCCGCCAGTGAACTCGCATCCTTGATGCGGGACTTGGCGGGGGCGGACTTCGTCGGCTGTGCAGCCCGGGCTGAGATACCTCCGGCCTGCAACAGCGCCTCCACGGAGGACTTGAGCACCATGCGCCTCCTGCCGAACTTCTCAGCGGCTTGAAGTCGGCCCTCATTCAGCAGCTCGTACACCTTCGTGGTCCCGCAGCCCAGCATGGCGCCGGCCTCCTTCACGGTGCAGGCGAACTCTGGGTTTGGGGTGGTCGAGCCAGGGGACGTTTCCGGCTGGCGGACTGAGGGGACCGGCAGGGCCAGGAAGTTCGAGCCCGCGCTGAGTCGCGCCAGTAGGAGGCGGTTCACCTCCACCGCGCGCTCTTCGGCATCAAGTGGCTTCCTGCACTCCACGCAGGGGGCGTCCAGCTCCTGCTCGGTCGGAGGGCGATATGGATGCCACTCCCACCACTCGACGCATCGCCGACACACCCAGCCCTCGGGACGGCCCAGCATCATGGGAAGGGGGAGACGGAGAAAATCTGGCGGTGGTGGAGGCGGTGGCGCGCAGGCAACTCCCCTGGGAACGGCAGGAAGGCGACGGGGCCCCTCGCTTATCGGCTTCGGTCCGTCGTCTGGCACTTCGGCGTTCCCTGCGGGTGGCAGGAGGCCCGTGCTTGATTCACCCACGCGCTTCGCCATCACTCGTCTCCTCAACAGGGAAACAGTAAGACGGCTGGCCACCCCCATCACCGAGGACGTATCCGGCAGGACGGGCCCCAGAGGGGCAAGCACGGGTTGGCGGGTCGCTACCGGGATGATGCGCCTGCCGCCCGCCGGGTTGATTCATTGAGGAGCGCACGGGCAGCAGCGTCAGCCCTGTTGCGATGCCCAAGAGGAGCGGGGCCATGAGCGACACACAGACGGGCGGTGTGCCCAGCGGCGGCAGACGGAGGAAGATTCCCTATCATGCGCGTCCTCTGCCGCCCCGGCTTCCGCTGCCCACAGGGAGCGTGCTGGATGCATGCCCGTACCTGGACCTCGTGGACCGATGGCTCACGAACGTGGGGAAGGTGCAGGAACTGGTGGTGGCCTGCGGCTACGCCCCTTCCGCGTACTGGCAGGAGGCGCTGATTCATCGCTACGGGGACACCCGCCTGGTGAGTGACGAGGAATGGAACTGGTTGTCGGCACAGCCGCTCGGCGTCCACGAACGGCATCCGCTCTTCAAGCTTCGGCAGACGCTGGTGGAGATCGCCGAGGCGGCCCATCCGCCCGCTATCAGTGAGGAGGACACCCTGGTCATCTGGGGCGCCCCCTCGCCGAGGGGCAAGCCGTTCTACCGCACGGCCGGGGTGCTGCTTCGGAGCGAAAGGCTACGAAAGGCTGTTGAGTGGCGCCCCGAAGATGGGCTGTCCGACTATCTCGACTTCATCAGGGCATGGGCTCAAGCCAGTGGCGTTGGGGATGGCAATACCCTCCGAGGACTGGAGGGTCTACTTGCCCGCTTCAGGGACAACCTGCTCAACGAACACCCTGAAAAATCCTTTGTTTCGCTGGGGCGCGACAGCCTGGAATGGGTCCGGTTGGTGAGTCAAACGCACGGCCCCAGGGCTGCTTATTATCTCTTTCGGTGTTTGCAGCGGCTGGCGGCCTACATGCGAAAGGATACGCAGGCCCAAGGCTGGCTAGCTCGCTGGAGATCGACTTGGTTGCGCGGATCGAGAACCAACCCAGATGCGATTCCGGGAGCCTCCACGCACGCCCAGCTCCTCACGGATCTTCTGCGGACCCATGTGTTCGAGCCAGAGCCCTACGAGGGCTACTCGGCGGGCCGCAAGGCAACGACCTACAGGCTGAAATGGGTTCCAGATACCGGTTCGTACACCGAGGAGGACGCGGCCAGGAGACTCGGGCTTGAACTGAGGGACGGGAAGCCGGTACGCAGCAACAAGCCCGCTCGCTTCAACTAGGACCAGCCCTTTACATGCTGTAATCGTGGGGGCTCTCTTCTTCTGTCGAGCGCTCAGCAAGAATCGAGAGCTCCTCTCAGGGAAGCACCTGACATCTTGTAATTCGGGTGCCCTCTTCATTCCTCCGAGGGAGGGGTGGAAGTCGAGGACGAAGGATTCGAGAGCCCTTGATATCTCGTAACTTCTCGGCCCTTTCTTTCAGACGAGGACTGGATTCAAAGTCCTCGTCTGCTTCTCTCTCTATTCTCTTAATATATTGTAATTACATAATATAAAGAAAATAGAAGAAGAGGGAAGGACTCAAAGGTCCCTTCTCTCGGCGCTGGAGAAGGAGGCCAAGAACTACAAGATACCAGGAGTCCTTCGGGACAGAGCCCTTGAAAAACCACCCCTGGCCTCGTTCGAGAAGAGACCCAGAACTTACAAGACACCAGGAGTTCCTGGGGCCTCGCTCGGATGTTTCATTGTCAGCGGGAGAGCAACCAGTGGGAGCCATCTTCCCTCTTCCCACCAGGCGAGACCCCGCCGGACAATCCTGACATGAACGCTCCCGTCCGCTCCGCCCTCCAGGCCGCGCAAGCCGCAATCAACGGTGCCTGCTCGAAGGGCCCGAAGACTGCCGAGGGAAAGTCCGCCTCCTCGCTCAATTCGCTCCGTCATGGGTTGAGCGCCAATAACCTGTTGCTGCCCGGTGAGGACGCTCAGGCATACGAGCACCACCTCGACCGGCACTTCACCACCTTCGCGCCCACCACACTGCCCGAGGCCGTCATCGTCGCCCAGCTCGGGGACTTGAGCTGGAAGATGGAGCGCCTTACCAAGCTGGAGAACGGGCGATTACTCGCCCGGCTGGATGAGGAATTGGAGAAGACCGACGCCTTCGGGCTCGTCACCAGCACGCGCCGGGCCCTGGAGGCGCTGTCCGGCCTCGTGGCCGCCCTGGACGCCCGCCGCACGGCCCCGAAGGAACCAGAGCTGACGGAGGCACTCCTGCGCGGCCTGGAGGGCACCCTGACCCTCCTGCGCGAGGTGCCGGGGCTGCCGGAAGCTGTCATCCACCCGCTGAGCCTCGCGGTTGAAGAGGCCCGCGACACTCGGCAGGACGGACGCCTGGAGCAGACCGCCTACGAGCACCTGGGCGATATGGCGAAGCTGGCGCGAGGCGCCCTTACCGCGAAGCTCGCTCAGGAAGAGGCCGCCCTGGACCCCGTACGCGAACAGCTCGCCGCCGAGGTGCTGCTGCTGGAGGACAAGGACCTGCGCAAGTTGGAGAGGCACCGTCGGTTGCTCGAAAGCTCCATGTCCCGCCAGCTCGGTCTGCTCAGCCAGATTCGGGTCCAGGTAGCCGCGTCCAAGCCCGAGGTGCAAGCCGAAGCCCGGGAGCTGCGCGTGAAACTGCGGCTGGTGAGGTGAGGCCCCGGGTTCGTTCTGTCACGCCCTCCCGGGCTCAGACCGTTCCCGTCACCTCGCTAATCGGTAGGGCTATCCAAACGTGGCAGGCCCCCCACCTCCCAGGGGGACTGGGGTTCCCTTGCCTCGGGTCCACCTGGAAGGCCCCCGGTCCTCTCCGGGCTGCCCGGGGGACGAGGGCGGGGCTCGGAAAATTTTCGGGGTCTACTTGGCGCCGGCCTACCCCCATCAGGTACTGATGACCGCACCCCACCCCCTGTGTTCGCCCTCTCGCTTCTCGCGCACGAGGGGTCGGGGCGACTCCGGCACTTCAGCTTCTTGGGGATGGACCGGGGAAGGTGCCCAGGGGCTTCTGCCGTCCGCAGGGCGATTGCCAGCCACCTCCACCTTCAACCAGGGTGTGGCCCCCGTCCGCCCGGTGCTTGAGCGGTAAGAAGAAGGGTGGGGCCGCCGTTGAAGCACGGCCCCACCCTCCTACGTCACCGCGCTTCCCTGCGCCGTCCCAGGAAGTCAGCCACCACCGCGAGCATGGCGGCGGCCACCTCCCGGACCAGGCGCGAGGTCAGCGCCTTCTTGAGCCAGTCCATGGTGCACCTCTGTTTCGAGCTTCCCGCCTCGGGCCTTACGCCACGAGCCGGAGCTGGGACTCGCCCAGGATGGCGGTGAGGGCCTGCCGCTTCATGCTGGCGGCCTTGCCCATCCAGATGGACTCCAGGCGCATCGCGTCCATGCGCCTGCCCTGCACCGCCCGCGTCTGCCGGTGGTGGTCCGCGTACTCGGCCACCGCCTGGAGGGCCGCCCAGGCGGAGCCCTGCATGTCGCCCTCGATGCCGACGCCCGCGTGGTACAGCTCCACCACTTTCTCCCGCGCGTGGATGATGCGCGGGTGATTTCCCTCGTCCTCGGGCATGGGCAGCACCGCGTCCAGCACGCGGCGGAGCTGCTCCTCCGAGAAGGGCGTCACCGCCAGCCGGTTGGCCAGGTCCCCGAAGCGGGCATAGCTGTCCAGCAGCTCCCGGAACGCCCGGCCAGCCTCCTCCAGCCGCTGCTTCGCGTTGTCGAAGTGCGGGATGTGCCACTCGGCCCCGTCCTGCTCGTTGAGGGCGACGCCGATGGTGTTCTGGCACACCACGCGGGTCGCCACGTTCTTGAGGGTAATCGCCGTGGTGCCATCGTGGCCGGTGTAGCCCAGCACGTAGCGGCGGATGGGACTCTTGTCGCCCCGGACGCGCAGCGGCTCGGGCAGCTCTCCCAGCAGCCACCCGCGCCCGCCGTTGCGGCCCAGCGTGCCCGCCGTGTGGAAGATGGCGCCCACGCCGCCGGCCGCCTCCACCAGCGTGCGGGCCACCTCCTCGAACTGGACCACCTCGTAGCCCTTGTGGACCGTGGCCAGGTACTCGCCCGTGTCGCCCCGGAAGAGGCCCTTGCGGTCCGGAATGGGCTCCTCCATCGGTGGCGAGTGGAGGGGGCGCTCGACGGCGGTGTAGAAGCCGGCCGCCTGCACCACCTCCTCGTAGGTGCTGGCGGTGGGCAACTGCGTGCCCAGGCCGTGCCAGGGCTCCTCGCCGACGTAGGCCATCTGGTGGATGTCGTGAGACATGGTGCTCCTCCTCGTGGTGAGGGCGCACCTCGGGCCTGAGGGACGTGGAGCGGGTGCTCCGCGGCCCGTGTGACTCGCGGTACGCCGTGTTGCGGGTTGGGGTTGGAGGAAGGCGTCCGGCCCACAACGGGCTGGACGTCAGCGGAAGTCTCCCGCCAGGTGCTTATGCCGCTGCATGGAGCGCCTTTTCTTCAGGCTCCCGGGGCAAGGTCACTCTGCTCTGGAACTCCATGGACTTCGACCCTCAAGATGGGGAGCGATGACGCGGAGACGAGCATGATGTTGCGCTGGGGAGCGGTGGTACTGCTGGTCCTGGTGGGCACGGGTTGTGCCACCTCACGGGTGGTGCGCCTGGACACGGGCGAGGGCCAGCCCATCATCTACACGCCGCGCGCGGACGCGGAGCCCGTCGAGCTGGACGAGGACGAGTTCGCGGAGGCGGTCCAGAAGCTGGCGCGCACCGCGCCTCTGTCCTCTCGGCCAAGGGATGCGGCGTTGAGGCTGTTCAACCTGGGTCAGCCCCGCGCTTCCTCTCCTATGCGCGGGCGCCTGGGATTGGTCTCCGTCGAAGATCCGCAGCGGGGCCGGCTTCTCGTGACCGAGGAACCGGACGCGGAAATGGAGCTGGCGAGCGCCTACGGACGCTGGTGCCAGCGCCAGAAGAAGCCCCGGGACTGCCTGCATCTGCTGGACGAGGACGTCACCCTGGGCCAGGAGGGCAAGCGCACCCTGGCCTTCCGTCTGGCCCTGGATTCGGTCTGGGACGAAACGGCCGAAGCGCTGGGGGAACTGACGGACAAGGATGCGATGGTGACGATGCTCGCCACGACGGGAGCCATCTATTTCGGCTTATGGCTGGTGCCCGACCCGGTGCTGTCGAAGGGCATCGCCGCGACCCTGACGGTGGCGCTTATCGCCTATCTCGGGTGGGACACGGTGTGGAGCCTGGTGAAGGGCTGGAGGATGCTGGCGAAGGAGGTGGAGGCGGCAACCACCTTCGATGAGCTACAGGACGCGGGAGAGAAGTACGGGAAGGTGATGGGGAAGAACGCGGCGCGGGCGTTCGTCATGCTCGCGATGGCGGCGTTGGGGAGCACGGGACAGACGTTGGCTGCACGGCTCCCCACGCTTCCCGGCTCCGCGCAAGCCTCGCTGGTGGGGGCGGGGCAGGGCGGCTTCCGGCTGGCGGCGGCGGGCCAGGTCACCTCTGTGGCGGTGGCGCCGGGAGGCGTCATCACCATCGCACTGGACCCGGAGGCGGTCGCGGAGACGGCACGCGGCACGCGCGCCGTGGCGTCCGAGCCGGTGGCGACCTCGGCCCACGAGCACCACATCGCCACGAACAAGTGGTGGGACTCCACCAACCTGGGTGGCCCGTGGTCGCCCAGGTTCCAGAAGCTCTTCAATCGGGCGGGCATGTCACTCGATGACGCGGCCAACAAGGTTCGCGTGCCGGGCCACAAAGGGCCTCACCCGCAGAAGTATCATGAAGAGATATACGAGCGGCTGGAGGATGCAATGGAGGGCTGTCGGAGCATCCAGCAATGCAGAGAGGCGCTCGTTGGAGAACTTCGGGTTCTGGCCAAGGAGATCACCAAATCTGGCTCCCGGCTCAATGCTCTGGTCACTCGGAACTGACGCACAGGAGGAGTCATGACGATGAGATACTTCAAACTCTCCGATGACATGAGTCTCCAAGGGCGCTGGTTGCTGGGAGACCCCACAGATTCGCAGGGCCAGGAGGTTGATGACCCCTGGCAGTTCAAGGCTGGCTGCCCCGTCCAGATTGAAACGCGACTCAAGATCCCCATCGACCATCCCGGGAGCCCTCTCGATTATTCCCTGGCGGGTGTTGGTAACACTCCTATCGTTCACAAGAGGGTTGCGAACATCTTCGCGGAGCTGGCGCCTGACGACGTGCAGCTCCTTCCGGTTGACGTCGACGGACAGTCCGAGCCGTACTGCATTCTCGTTGCTACTCGGCTCATCCGGTGCATCGACGACAACGCCTCGGAGGAGGTGCGGTACTGGAAGCCGGAGGATGGACGCTCGGAGAAGGTCGGGAAATACCGCGGTGTGTCGGGCATGCGAATCGACCCGACGAAGATAGGCGGCACCAAGGTGTTCCGGACCTGGGGATGGACCATCGCGCTCATCGTGTCTGAGGATGTCAAGGATGCGCTGGAACGCGCGCGCGTCATTGGGGCGAAGTTCGAGGAGGTCACAGGCCCGAGCGCCATCAGTCCGGAGGAGCGCGACCGCAACCGGAAGCTCCTGGCGCTTCGGGATGAGACGGACGTGGCCCGCGAAGCCTTCTGGCGCACCCTGGGGAAGCTGGACGACGAGGTCATCATCCCCATCGTCGTTGGTGGCAACTGGCCCGCCCGGCGCCAGGTCTGGCGTGTCATCCACCGCCCCGAGGGGCGGACTCTGCTGGTGACGGACGGGCTGTCAGACTTCTTCGTGGACCGCGCGGAGCCGTCCGTGGGCTTCGGCCTGGAGCTGGCCCTGGAGACGGACGAGCCCCTCGGAGACGTCGAGAAGAGCTGGCCCCTGCTGCTCCTGGAGCGGGTGGGGAACGAACTCGCGGAACACGAGAGCGTGCGCGAGAAGGTGAAGGTGGGCTTCCTTTCCATGGAGGTCGCTGGCCAGGGCGTACCCGAGCCGCTGCTGACGAAGGAGGGCAGGGTGGGGGTGCTGCTGGGCATGGAATCGAGCATGCTTCCCAGGAGATTCACCATGCCGGCCGGAGAGGTGCGGCTGGTCACCGTCAAGGTGCTGATGCCCGCCGAGCTGGCGTACCTGCTGGACCACGGGAAGCGTGGTCGGGACGAGCTGGTGCGGCGCTTCGCCCAGGAAGGGCAGGAGCACCTGTCTCGCGCCTGGCGCCAAGCCGTGGTGTGACCACCGGCCGGCTCCAGGGGCTGGGAGCTGGCCGGTGCCATCATGGAAACGCTGGAGCCGGTGGAGCGTTGCTCCGGGAAGTAGGGGTTTGTGCCACCGCCTGAATCCAGCAACAGCCTGACCAGGCAGGTAGCGAACCTCCCAGCAGCCCTCAGGAACCTGCTAGGTTGGGTCCGAGGTGGGCTGCCCCCATGGTCATGCACGCAGAGAACTTTCAGGTGTACCCGGCGGCGCTGGGGCCCGGCACGGAGGTGGGCACCTGGCGGGTGGTGGAGCGGCTGGGGGT
>NZ_JABBJJ010000416.1 GCF_012933655.1 Pyxidicoccus fallax
CCGCCCGCCCCGCCTCCACGCGCACCTTCTCCACCGCCGTGCCCATGCGGAACGTGGCGCCCAAATCCTCCGCGCAGCGCATCATCCCCCGCGACAGCGCGCGGAAGCCGCCCTCCACGTGCCACACGCCGAAGGCCAGCTCCAGGAACGGAATCACGCTGAACACCGACGAGCACGTCGTCGGGTGCAGCCCCAGGTACTTCGACGGGTACGCCAGCGCGTAGGTCATCCGGTCGTCGTGGAAGAAGGAGTCCAGCTGCCGGTACAGCGTCTGCCACGGCTTGAAGCGCAGCGTGGGCGCCAGCCGCCACGGCGCGTAGTACCCGAGGCTGCCCGCGTTGGTGCAGATGAACTTCTCGTAGGCGATGCCGTACTTCTCCCGCCCCTCCTCCATCCACCGGCGCAGCGCCAAAGCCTTGTCGGCGCCGTACTTCGACACCTCGGCCTCCATGCGCGCCATGTTCCGAGAGGTGTCCAGGTGCGTGCCGTCCCAGAAGTGCACCCGCGTGTTGATGTCCAGCGGGACGAGCTTCACGTAGTCCTCGATGCGCCGGCCGGCCCGCCGGAATATCTGCTCCAGCACGCCCGGGAGCTGGAGGATGGACGGCCCGGTGTCGAGCGCGTACTCGCCCGCCTTCCCGAGCGTCAGCCCCTTCATCCGGCCCCCGGGCACCGCGTCCTTCTCCACGACGGTGACCCGCAGCCCCTGACCGGCCAGGTTGATGGCCGTCGACAGCCCCCCGGGCCCGGCTCCCACGACGATGACATGACGCACCATGTTCCCTTTGATGCCTGAAGCGCCTGGAGGTTGCAGCTCCCGGTGCACGGTCGGACGAAGGGCCCCTTCCCGTTTCACATGGCGGACAGGCGGGATGGCCCCCGGGGCCTACGGGGCTCGCCGAATCCCGGAACCCTGGTTATCGCCCAGGGAGGCCTCATCCAGGGGCTGGACCTGCGTGGTTTGCGCGACACCGTGCCCCTCCTCCTCCCCCATCTCCGGCGCAACGCCGCGGCCTACGGCGCCCTGCTGGTGGGGCTGCTCATCACCGGCGTGGCGGTGTTGCACGTCGGGCGCGGCATCGAGGAGCGCCGGACGCACCGGTTCGAGGAGGCGGTCCGTTACGGCACGCTCGGCATGCAGCAGCGCATGGACACGTACCAGGCCATGCTGCTGGGCACGCGCGGGCTGTTCAGCAGCAGTCAGCTGGTGGAGCGCAGCGAGTTCCACGCGTACGTGGAGAGCCTGGAGCTGCGGCGCCGCTACCCGGGCATCCAGGGCATCGGCTTCGCGCAGTGGCTGAGGCCGGAGGAGCGCCAGTCGCACGTGGCCGAGATTCGCGCCGAGGGGCTTTCGGAATACCACCTGTGGCCGGAGGGTGAGCGCCCGGAGTACACCGCCATCGTCTTCCTGGAGCCGCAGGACGCGCGCAACCGCCGGGCCCTGGGCTTCGACATGTTCTCCGAGCCCACCCGCCAGGAGGCCATGCGGCGGGCGATGGAGACGGGGCTGGCCGCCGCCAGCGGCCGGGTACGGCTCGTCCAGGAGGACGTGCCGGGCAGCACGGAGACCCAGGCCGGCTTCCTCATCTACGTGCCCGTCTACCACGGGGGAGTGCTCGTGCCACCCGAGCGCCGCCGCGAGCAGATGCGCGGCTTCGTCTACGCCCCCTTCCGCATGGGGGACCTGGTGGAGGGCCTGCGCTTCCCGGGCTTCCAGAACACCATCGACCTGGACATCCACGACGGCACGAAGACGTCCGACGAGAACCTGCTCTTCAGCTCGCGGCGGGCGGGGGAGGCCGCGGTCCCGGGGATGCGGCAGGAGGTGGTGCTGGAGGTGGCGGGCCGCCCGTGGACGCTGGTGTTCACCGCGCGCGAGGCTTTCGTCGCGAGCAACTCGTCCGGCCAGCTCGTCACGGTGGCGATCAGCGGCGTGCTGGTGGCGCTGCTGCTGTTCTTCATCACCCGCTCGCAGGTCAACGCGCGCACGGCGGCCGAGGCGGCCAGCGTGGAGCAGCAGCGGCTGGCCAGCGAGGCCCGGGCGGCGGTGCAGGTGCGCGACGACTTCCTCGGCGTGGCCGCCCACGAGCTGCGCACGCCACTCACGTCCCTCAAGCTCCAGCTCCAGCTGCTCTACCGCCAGCTGCGCCAGGGCGTGGAGGTGGACCCGGGGCGGGTGCAGCGCGCGGTGGATGCGTGCGAGCGGCAGACCACGCGCCTGTCGCAGCTGGTGGACAGCCTGCTGGACGTGTCGCGCCTGGCGAGCGGGCGGCTGGAGCTGCGGCTGGAGGCGCTGGAGCTGGACGAGGTGGTGCGGGAGCTGGCGCGCCGCTTCGAGACGGAGGCGCAGATGGCGGGCGTGCGGCTGACGGTGGACGCGCCGCGCCCCATTCCCGGGCGGTGGGACCGGCTGCGGCTGGAGCAGGTGCTCACCAACCTGGTGGCCAACGCTCTCAAGTACGGGCAGGGCGCGCCGGTGGACCTGCGCGTGCGCGACGAGGGCGAGTACGCGCGCGTGGAGGTGGAGGACCGGGGCATCGGCATCGACCCGGAGGACGCGCGGCGTATCTTCGACCGCTTCGAGCGCGCCGTCTCCAGCCGGCACTATGGCGGGCTGGGGCTCGGGCTGTTCATCAGCCGCCAGCTCGTGGAGGCGCTCGGCGGCCGCATCTCCGTGGAGAGCCGCCCGGGCCAGGGCTCCACGTTCATCGTGCTGCTACCGCGCGTGACGCCGTCGCCGAAGGCCCACGCGGCGCCGACTCCGCCCGAGACGCCCCGGACGCCGCTGCACTGATGGCTCGAAGGGATTGCCTGACCCGCATTTCCTGTCAGGCAGCCCCCATCGAACGCCGCAACCGCTCATCAGCTCACGGGAACTCGAAGCCGATGTACTGGAAGTAGGAACCCCACTTGGCAGTAACAACATAGGCGCCGGTGGGGCTGTTGTACTCCCGGCAGTAGCTCTGCACCACCTTCGACTTGTTGGACGTGCCCTGGACACTGATGCAGAGGGCGCTGTGCTTGACCTGGAGCAGGTTGCTGCCGAAGTGGCGGCGGAACAACTGATTGTCACCCGTGCCACAGGTGTACTGCTGCACCACGCCCTGGGGCGCCATGGAGGAGCCGCGAACATCGAGGCACTTGCCCGTGTAGAGATTCTTGAGCATGCCCCAGCCGTTCTGGGCATCCACCTGGATGAAGGCCCACTGCTGGTTGTCACCGCCGTTACAGTCGTAGATCTGGGCCTCGACCTTGTTGTCCTTCTCCCCCGCCGGGATGTCCAGACACTTCCCGGACGCGTGGTACGAAGTAATCGGGGCGTACATCTGCGCGGATGCGTCAAGGGACAGGAATAGGGCGCATGCGAACATGGCAATGACAGCCCCGTGCGGTCGACGAATGGACATGGTGCCTCCCAGATGTGGATTGACCTGCCCCTCGAACTGAGTTGCTCAGACAAGGCAGGTGCTACTGTTATTGCATTTGCAACAAAGCCAGTCAATAAATCACGAATTGAATGTTTTGCTGATTTAGAGGTCTGGGGTGACCCGGGCGCGGCGAGTGTCTCCGCCATGTCTCACGGCGAGCGAGGGGTGGACTGGTGGACACCTCGTCGGACAGCGCGTTTCTGGATTCGACAGCCCGCATGGCAGCGTCTATGTCCCTGGGCATGGAGTCCGCACCGCGAGAGGTGCTGCTGTTCACCCTGGAAGGCCAGCGCTACGGCCTGCCCGCCGGAGACGTCCGCGAGCTGGTCCGCGCCGCGCGCCTGACGCCGCTGCCCCGCGCTCCCGCTGTCGTCGAGGGCCTGCTCAACCTGCGCGGTGAGCTGCTGCCGGTGCTGGACCTGCGCCGCCGCTTCCGCCACCCGCCCCGCTCCCTGTCCCCCCTGGACCACTTCATCGTCGCCCGGGCCGGCCCGCGCCGCGTGGTGCTGCGCGTGGACCGTGCCGAGGGACTGCGCGTGCTCGCTCCCGGGGAGTGGGATGACACGCCGCGCGAGCTGCCCGGCGTGGGCTACGTGGCCGGCGCCGCGAAGCTGGAGGACGGGCTGGTGCTCGTGCACGACCTGCGCGCCTTCCTCTCCGAGGCCGAGGCCCTGGAGCTGGACGCCGCCCTGGCCGCCCCGCCGGAGACGCCGTGAGCCCGGGGCCGTGGAGCCACCCCGGCCATGCCGCCGTGCTCGCGCTGGTGGAGGAGCGCGCCGGACTGGCGCCGCCCAGCTGCCCCAGCGCCACCGAAGAGGCCATCTCGCGCGCCATGGCTCGCGCGGGCCTGACGGACCTCGAGGCCTACCGCGCCCGGCTCGCCGAGGATTCGGCCGCGCTGGATGACCTGCTCACCGAGCTCACCATCGGGGAGACGTACTTCTTCCGCACCCCCGAGCACTTCGAGCACCTGCGCCGCGTCGTGCTCCCCGAGCTGAACGAGCGTCGGGGCCCCACGCATACCCTCCGCCTGTGGAGCGCGGCGTGTGCTTCCGGCGAGGAGCCGTACTCGCTCGCGGTGCTGCTGCGGGACGAGGGCTGGAGCCACCGCATGTCCGTGTACGCCACGGACGTGTCTCGCGGCGCGCTCGCGCGGGCCCGACAGGCGAACTATGGCGAGTGGTCCCTGCGCGGCCCGTGGGAGGGACGGATGCGGGCCCACCTGCGCCCCGAGGGACGCCGGTACGTGCTGGCCCCGGAGATACGCGAGCTGGTGCGCTTCGGGTACCTCAACCTCGCGCTCGACACGTGGCCGTCGGCCGACAGCGGCATCTGGAAGCTGGATGTCATCTTCTGCCGCAACGTCCTCATCTACTTCAACCCGGCGACCATCGAGGGCGTGGCCCGCCGGCTCCATGATGCGCTCGCGGAAGGGGGCTACCTCTTCACCGGCCCGTCGGACCCGCCGCTCGGCGCGCTGGCACCGCTGGAGCCCGTCCTCACCGATTGGGGTGTGCTCTACCGCCGGCCGCTTCCCGGTACCGTCGTGTCCATTCCGGCTGTGGGCTTCGCTCCGGCGGGACGCGCGGGTGAGGCCGCTCCGCCGGTGCCCCGCGGAGACACCGCGGGCGACCCGAAGGGCTCCGCGTCCTGGCGCTCCGGTGCCGATGCGCCCATGCGCCTGCCCGGCACGAAGGCGTCTGGCGTACCGGGCAGCTCCGCCCCACTGGCTCCGCCGACACCCCGTACTCCCCGCACGCCTCCCGCTTCGGGTTCCCCTGCCCCTGACCTGCCGCCCGCTTCGGTCCTTCCCGTCCCCGGAGCGTCGCCCGACCGGGCGCTTCGCGCGCCCGATGCGGAGGCGCTCGCGGCGGCTCGGCGGGCACTGGACCGGGGGGACTGGCGCGAGGCCGCGCGACGCCTCGGCGCGGAGGACGCCCATCCGGACATCGCCACGATGGCCGTGCGCACCCTCGCGAACCTGGATGCCCAGGCCGCCATCGCCGCCTGCGCGGAGACCGCCGCGCGCCACCCGCTCATCGCCGGGCTGCGCTACCTGGAGGCCCTGCTACAGCTCGGCCAGGGCCGGCTCGCCGACGCCGAGCGCGCCGCGCGTCAGGCGCTGTACCTGGAGCCCACCCTCATCGTGGCGTGGCTCGTCCTGGGCCGCGTGCTGCGACGGCACGGCGACACGGCGGGGGCCCTCCGCGCCTGGCGCGAGGCGGAGTCGCTCTGCGCCGTGCTCGCTCCCGAGGTGCCGGTTCCCCTCGCGGACGGTGAGAGTGCGAGAGCCCTGGCGGAAGTCGCGCGCTCCGAGCGCATCCGCCTGGAGGCGGCCCTCGCCACCGGTGAGGACACTCCGTGATGGCGACGTCCGGCGTAATGCGGTGGAAGGTGATTCGTGACGCGGAGTCCCGACGGAAAGGCGGCTCCCATCACCTCCGAGGCGACACACTGCTCGCGGTGCCCGACGAAATGAGGTTTACGGTGATGCGTGGCGAGCAGTCACGACCGCGGCCCCACCTCGCGGCCCGGGAGGAATCGCACTGATGCCGAAGTCCGGTGGAATCGACTGGGAGGCGGCACGCGCCCGGCTGGCGACGCTGGCCGCCGCCACACAGGAACAGGAGACCCTGTCCCCCGGCGAGGCCCAGGCCATCCTCGACGCCCGCGCCCGCGCGCTCGCCCACGCCCCCTCCCCGGACCTGGAGCGGGAAGCGCCTCGCGAGGTCGTCCGCTTCCGGACCGCCGGGCAGGCCTACGCGCTGGAGTCCCGCTTCGTGCTGGAGGTCGTGCGCGCCCCCGAGGTCGTGCCACTCCCCGGCGCTCCACCGGCCCTGCGCGGGCTCACCCTGCTCCATGGCGAGGTGCTCCCCGTCGTGGAGCTGGCCCCCCTCTTCGGCCGTGCGCCGGCGGACGCCTCCGGCCCCCTGCTGGTGGTGGGCGCCGGCCGACCCGAATTGGGCCTGCGCACCGAGGAGGTCCAGGAGGTCGCCCTGCTGCGCGGGCGCGAGCTGCTGCCCCCGCCCACCACGGTGGACCCCGCCCTGGTGTCCGCCGCGGAACCCGACGGTACCCTGTTACTGGAGGGCGAGGCGCTGCTGGGTGACAGTCGCCTCGTGTTCGATTTGTCCGACGAAGGAACCGTATGAGCATCGGGAATCGCATCGCGCTCGGCTTCGGATTGTCCCTGCTGGTGCTGCTGGTGCTGGCGGGCGTGTCCCTGCAGGCCGCCAACCAGCTCACCGAGACCACCGAGAGCCTGCTCAAGGCCCATGAGAGCGTCCGCACCATCAGCGACATCCGCGCCCTGCTCGTCGAAGCGGAGTCCAGCCAGCGCGGCTTCCTCCTCACCGGCGAGGACCCGTACCTCGCGCCGTACCAGCGGGCCATCAACCTGCTGAAGGAGGACATGGCGCGGATGCGCGAGGTCACCGCCGGAGACCCGCAGCAGCGCGCGCGACTCACCCAGCTGGAGCCCGTCGTCACAGAGCGCCTGGAGCGCCTCGCCGAAGGCGTTCGCGTGCGCCGCGAGCAGGGCCTGGAGGGCGGCTCGAAGTACATCAAGGTCGGCCAGGGCGAGCGGCTCATGAACCAGATGCGGGACGTCTCCACGGACATGCTCGCGGCCGAGCAGCAGCGCTGGGAGAGGCAGTCCGCCGAGGCCGAGCAGATTGCCCAGCGCACCCTGTGGGTCCTCGCCGTCTGCTCCGCGCTGGGCGTGCTCATCGTCGCCGTGGGCAGCTACGTCATCACCCGCGGCATCACCGTGCCGCTGCGCAACCTCATGGTGGGCGCCGAGCAGCTCGGCCGCGGAAACCTGGAGCACCGCATCGACGTGCGCGGCCAGGACGAGGCGGCGGAGCTGGCGCGCGCCTTCAACGCCATGGCCGACCGCCGCCAGCAGGCCGAGGTGCAAATCGCGAAGCAGTCCGAGCAGCGCGAGCACACCCTGCGGACCGTGGCCGACTTCGTCAACCAGCTCGCCGGGGCCAGCGCGCAGATTCTCGCCAGCACCACGGAGCAGGTCGCCAGCGCCCAGGAGCAGGGCAGCGCGGTGACGGAGACGGTGAGCACCATCGAGGAAATCACCAAGACGTCCGAGGAGGCCGCCGGCCGCGCCCGCGCCGTCAGCGACTCCGCCCGCCACGCCGAGGACGTGGGCCGCGGCGGCCGGCGCGCCGTGGAGGAGGCCGTCAGCTCCATGGCCGCCGTGCGCGAGCAGGTGGAGTCCATCGCCTCGCGCATCCTCGCCCTCGCCGAGCAGGCGCAGGCCATCGGCGACATCATCACCACCGTCAACGACATCTCCGAGCAGACGCACATGCTCGCCCTCAACGCCTCCATCGAGGCCAGCCGCGCCGGTGAGCATGGCCGCGGCTTCGCCGTCGTGGCCTCCGAGGTGAAGGCCCTGGCGGACCAGTCCAAGAAGGCCACCGGCCAGGTGCGCCAGATTCTGGGACAGATTCAGAAGGCCACCCACGGCGCGGTGATGACCACCGAGGAGGGCACCAAGAGCGTGGCCGCGGCCACCCGCGTGGTGTCCGAGGCCGGCGCCAACATCCAGATTCTGTCCGACCTGCTGGCCCAGGCCTCGCTGACGGCGGCGCAGATCGCCGCGTCCGCCAACCAGCAGGCCACCGGCATCTCCCAGATTCGCCAGGCGATGCACGATGTGAATCAGGCCACGCAGCAGGCCCTCATCTCCTCGCGGCAGACGGAGCGCGCCATGCAGGACCTCAACGGCATGGGCCAGAAGCTCAAGGGCCTGCTGGGAGAGTACGGGCGCTGATGGATAGGGACCGGCTGGCCCAGGCACTGCTGGCCACGTTCCTCGAGGAACTCGACGGACACGTGGTCTCGCTCAACCGCGAGCTGCTCGCCCTGGAGCGCGAGACGGCCCCCGCGCGCGCGGCGGAGCTCGTGGCCTCGCTGCTGCGCACGCTGCACAGCGTGAAGGGCGCGGCGCGCGCGGCCAGTGCGACGTTGGTGGAGACGGCGTGCCACCGGCTGGAGGAGGTGCTGGAGCGCGTGCGCGACGAGCGCGCGGGCACGCCCGAGGTGTACGAGCTGTGCTTCACCGCCGTGGACGCGCTGGACGACGCGGGCCGGCGGCTCGGCGCGCGGCAGGAACTCGTGGGCTCTCCGCTGGAGGCGCTCATCCCCGAGCTGGAGCGCGTCGCCGGCCCCTACGCTTCCAGAGCGCCCGACGGCGCCGTGCCCGGGGGCCGAGGCTCTCCGGCCCACGCTCCGGAATCGGTCACCGCCACGGCCATGCCTCCAGGACCGGGGCTCGCCACCGCACGCGACACCCCCACCTCGGCACCGAGGATGAGGCCCGCCACCTCATCCCCGCACGGTCCCGGAGCGGGGACCTCCACGGCGGCGGTGCCTGGCACGGCCTCGTCGCGCACGGAAGCGGGGACCTCCGCCTCCACTCCGGAGTCCGCTCCGGAACTCTCGCCCATCGCGACCGGCGCCGCCGAGGCGCTGCCCGTGCGCGTGTCCGCGCAGAAGCTCGATGCGCTCCTGGCCCGCAGCGGCGAGTTGCGCGTGGCGACGCTCCGATTGGAAGGACGGAGCGAGGCGCTGGAGTCCGTGCGCGAGGCCCTGGCGCAGGCCCGGGAGGCCGTGCGCGGCACCCCGGGCGAGTCCGCGCTGCGGCGCGCGGAGACGGAGCTGGCGCGCGTGGGGCGCGAGCTGGCCGCGGACCGACGGGCCCTGGGCGGCATCGCCACCGGCCTCGACGACGAGGTCCGCCGCGCGCGCACCCTCTCCTTCGTGGAGGGCTGCGAGGGCCTGGACCGGGCCCTCCGCGACGTGTCGCGCATGCTGGGCCGCCCGGCACGGCTGGAGCTTCACGGCGGCGCGCTGGAGCTGGACCGCTCGCTGCTCCAGGCCCTGCGCGAGCCGCTGCTGCACCTCGTGCGCAACGCGGTGGCCCATGGCCTGGAATCCCCGGAGGAGCGCCGCCACGCGGGCAAGCCGGAGGAAGGCCACGTCACCCTCTCCGCGCGGCTCCGGGGCAGTCGCGTCGAAGTCACCGTCGAGGACGACGGACGCGGCCTCGACCTGCGCGCCCTGCGCGAGCGCGCGCGGTCTCGGGGACTCGAGGTCCCCGAGGATGACGCGGAGGCCGCGCGCCTCGCCTTCCTCCCGGGCCTGTCCACGGCCTCGGAGGTGACGCCGGTGTCGGGCCGGGGCGTGGGGCTGGACGTGGTGCGCACCCAGGTGGAAGCCCTGCGCGGCACCGTGGAGGTGACCACCCGCCCGGGCGAGGGCACCCGCTTCATCCTCGACGTGCCCCTCACCCTGAGCACCCTCCGCGTGCTGCTGGTCTCCTCGGGCGGGCAGACGCTGGCGCTGGCCAGCGAGAGCGTGGCGCGGCTGGTCCGCCTCACGCCCGGCGAGGTGCGCGAGGTGGAGGGCCGCCCCACCTGGGCCGCCGGAGACGCGCTGGTGCCGCTGGTCTCGCTCGCGGACGTGCTGGGCCTGCCCCCCGGCCCGCCC
>NZ_JABBJJ010000417.1 GCF_012933655.1 Pyxidicoccus fallax
GGCTGATGGTGGGCGCGGTGGGGCTGGGGGGCTCGTGGCACGTGGAGCTCCTGGAGGAGGCGCGGGCGCAGGTGGTGCGGCTGGAGACCGGGCAGGCGTGCACGGTGGAGCGAGCGGCACTGCCCGCGGGAGTGCGCGAGGGGGACGTGGTGGTTGACGGCCGGCTGGACCCGGAGCGGACGGCGCGGCGGGTGCGTGAGGTGGCGCGCAGACGGGCGCTGCTGGCTGTTCCTGTCCCGCCGGGGCTCGACCTGTGAGGTGGGGTGGCGCGCTGGCGACGTTTCCGTTGACGGCTGGAGCTGGATGGTGAACATGCGTGCGATGCCCGTGGCCCTGCCCTACATCGAGGAAGCACAGCAGGGCCTGGTGCGCCACTTCGGCCTGACGCAGTTCCGGCCGGGGCAGGACCAGGTCATCTCGTCGGTGATGAGCGGGCGCAACACGGTGGTGGTGATGCCCACCGGCGCGGGCAAGAGCCTGTGCTACCAGCTGCCCGCCACGCTGCTGCCGGGGCTGACGCTGGTGGTGTCCCCGCTGATTGCGCTGATGAAGGACCAGGTGGAGGCGCTCACCGCGCGGGGCATCTCGGCCACCTTCATCAACTCGTCGCTGTCCGATTTGGAGCGGGCCGAGCGCATGCGCCGGCTGCGTGCGCGCGAGTACAAGCTGCTGTACGTGGCGCCCGAGCGCTTCCGGAGCCTGAGCTTCCTGGAGACGCTGGCCGAGGTGGGCGTGGACCTGTTCGCCGTGGACGAGGCGCACTGCATCTCGCAGTGGGGCCACGACTTCCGGCCGGACTACGCGCTGCTGGGCCAGGTGCGCAAGCGCCTGCGCCCGCCGCGCACGGTGGCGCTCACCGCCACGGCCACGCCCGAGGTGCGCGCGGACATCATCCGCATCCTGCTGATGAAGGACCCGCAGGAGTTCGCCATGGGGTTCGACCGCCCCAACCTCTTCCTGGGCCAGCAGGAGGTGGGTGGCGACCAGGACCGGTACGAGGCGTGCGCGCGGCTGGCGGCGCTGGGCGGCAGCGGCATCATCTACTGCTCCACGCGCCGGGCGGCGGAGGGCATCTTCTCCGAGCTGCACGGCAAGGGACTGAAGGCGGTGCTGTACCACGCGGGCATGGAGGACGACGCGCGGCGCCGGGCGCAGGACACGTTCATGTCCACGAAGGACGCGGTGGCGGTGGCCACCAACGCGTTCGGCATGGGCATCGACAAGCCGGACATCCGCTTCGTGGCGCACGCCAACATCCCCCGCGCCGTGGAGGCGTACTACCAGGAGATTGGCCGCGCGGGCCGCGACGGGGGCGACGCGCGGGCGGTGCTGCTCTTCAACCACGCGGACGTGTACACGCAGGAGCGGCTCATCCAGAGCAGCCACCCCTCCGAGGCGGTGTTCGGGGACGTGTGGAACGTGCTCCAGTCGGTGGAGGAGTTCGAGCGCGGCGTCTACGCGCTGGCGGGCACGGTGAACGCCAGCGAGTTCGAGGTCTCCGCGGCGCTGCGCATCCTGGAGCGCGAGGGGAAGATTGAGCGCGGGGGCCGCGGTGAGGGCGAGCACGGCATCACCCTGACGGAGAAGGCGCCGGCCGCGCACCCGCACTCGCCGGACGCGCAGCGGCTCCTGAAGTCGCTGCTGGAGACGTTCCCCGTGGGGCGGCAGGCCACCACGGAGCTGCCGATTCTCGCCCGGCGCACGGGGCTGTCGGTGGACGAGGTGCGCCACGCGCTGAGCCTCCTGGAGAAGTCCGGCGCGGCGAAGGTGCGGCGGCCCTTCTCCGGGCGCTCCATCCGCGCGCTGGAGCGGGTGCCCTTCCGCGAGCTGGGGTTGGACTTGAGCCGCGTGCGTGAGCAGGAGCGGCAGAACCTCTCGCTGCTGCGGCGGATGACGGAGTACGCGTACTCGGACCGGGACAAGCGGTGCCGGCGCGGGGCGATTCTGCGCTACTTCGGCCAGCGGGACGTGGGGGCCTCGTGCGGCAACTGCGACGTGTGCGCGCCGGAGAAGCTGCCGGTGCTGCTGGTCGGTGGGCCCGCCGCGTCGTCCCGCGCGCGCGCCGCTTCCTCGGCGGCGGTGCCGGTGACGAGCTACAGCGAGCTGGCCTCCACCGAGCTGCGCCGGTGGCGCAAGGACCTGGCGAAGGATTTGGGCGTCGCGCCCTTCATCATCTTCAACGACGCCACGCTGCTGGGGCTGTCCGCGGCGCTGCCCATCGACCGGGAGTCCTTCCTCGCGGTGAAGGGCACCGGGGAGAGCCGCTGGGAGCGCTTCGGCCCCAAGGTGGTGGAAATCTGCCTCATGGCGCGCGCGGCGGGCCACGAGCCGCAGGCCGTGCCCGCCACGCCGCCCCGGGTGCGCAAGGCCCGGGTGCGGCGCTCGGCGTGAGGCGCACGGGCCGGCTTCAGGGGTGGCGGTCGCCGCCCGCGCGCCGGTAGGCCCGGCGCATGAGGAACACGCGCAGCCCGCCCATGAAGGTGCCCACCACCAGCGCGAGCAGGAAGATGACCGCCATGGTGGTGAGGCCGAAGATGATGCGCAGGCCGTACTTCGGAATCTGGTCCGTCAGGTAGGCCTGGCGCAGCGGCCCCATGGCGCCCACCAGCTCCAGGGCGCGCGCGGGGAGTGAGTCCAGCGACAGCGACAGGTTCCGGAGGAACGGCGTCTGCCACCGGGTCAGCGCCAGCTCCACCACGAGCCCCACCGCGAGGTAGATGAGCGAGAGCAGGAACGCGTTGCCCCACATGATGCGGAACAGTGGGGCCTCGGGTGGTGGTGGTGACGAGGAGGGCCTCACGCTATCGGGCCGCCTTCTTCTTGAGGGACGGCAGCGCCTTCTTCACCCGCGCCGCCTCCTGTGAGCCGCCCGCCAGCCGCAGGAAGGCCTCGTACGACTCGATGGCCCGGGGCAGCTCCGCGGACTCGCGCACCAGCAGGTCCGCCAGCGCCAGGTGCGCTGGCCCGTCCGTGGGCTCCAGCTCCACGGCCTTGGACAGCGCCGCCTTCGCCTCCGCCTCCTGCCGCTGCTTGAGGGCCACCAGCCCCAGCGCCAGGTGCGAGCGTCCCTCGTGCGGCGCCAGCTTCACCGCCTCGTCCGCCGCGGCGCGCGCGTCCTTCAGCGCCCCGGCGCCCAAGAGCACCCGCGCCATGGCGGCGCGCGCGAAGGCCTTGTCCCAGGTGGTGGGCGCGCGGGCGGCCAGGTCCTCCAGCGTGCGCGCCGCGGGACGGCCGCCGGCGGGCAGCTGCGCGTACAGCTCGCCCACCCGGCCGCAGGTGGCGTCCGGGCCCTCGCGCCGGGCCGCGGCGAAGGCCGCGTCCGCGTTGTCCGCGTTGCCCTGGCGCAGGAAGGCGTGGGCAATCTCGCAGAAGGTGTCCGGGTCCTTCGGGTCCAGCCTGTTGGCGCGCTCCAGCGCGGAGAAGCCGCCCCGCGCGTCGCCCGCGGCGAAGAGGATGGCGGCGCGCAGCCGGTGCGCCTCCGCGTCCTCCGGCGCCAGCTTCGTCGCGCGGCCCACCGCGCCTTCCGCCTCCTTGCGGCGGCCCGCGTGGTACAGCGCCAGCGCGAAGCCCTTGTGCGCGCCCGCGCTGCCCGGGTTCTCCAGCTGCCACGCCTCGAACTGCTTGAGGGCCTCGGGCGTGCGCCCCAGCGCCAGCAGCGTGCGGCCCAGCGCGTCCCGCGCCTCGCCGTGCGCGCCGTTGCGCTCCACCGCCTGCGTCAGCGGCTTGAGGGCCATGTCCGGCAGCCCGCGCATCAGGAGCAGGCGCCCCAGCGAGCAGGACGCCTCGTAGTCGCGCGGGTCCTTCTGCGCCTCCTCGAACTGGGCCTGCGCCTTGTCGAAGGCGCGCTCGCGCAGGTACACCTGCCCCAGCGCTAGGCGCATGTCGTTGCGCGGGCGCTTGGCGGCGGCCAGCGCCTTCTCCAGCACCTCGCGCGCCTGGGTGGCGTTGCCCTCCGCGGCGTCCGCCAGCGCCAGCCAGGACACGGCCTCGGGCGGATAGCGGTCGTTCACCCGCGTGCGCGCCAGCTCCGCGCGGGCCTTCTTCCAGTCGCCCAGCTTCGCGTAGGCGGCGCCGCGCACCAGGGCCACCTTGCGGCCCCCGTCACCCTCCAGCCGCGTCAGCACCTCGCGCTCGCGGTCGCGGTCCAGCAGCGTGCGGCCCAGGCCCTCGCGGGCCTCGTCGCTCTTGGGCTGCAGCTTGAGGGCGGCCTCGTACGCCGCCTGCGCCACGTCCAGCTTCCCCGCCGCGCGGCCGGTGGCCCCCAGCGCCAGCTGGAACTCGAAGGCCAGCGGGCCCTGGGCGCCCTTGGACAACAGGGCGCGGGCCTCGTCGTGCTTGCCCTGCGCGGCCAGCAGCTCGCCGTGCACCAGCTGCTGGCGCCCCTTCAGCGCGGCCGGCAGCTTCGCGTCCGTCGCGAGCGGCGCCACGTCCGCCAGCGCCGCGTTCAGGTCCTGGTCCAGCGCGAGCCGCGCCTCGGCGAGGCCGATGCGCGCCCCGGCATGCTCGGGCGACTTCTTGCGCGCGCGCTCGAACATCTCGATGGCCTGCGGGAAGTCCTCGGAGACCAGGTAGTAGTTGCCCAGCGCCACCAGCGCGCGCACGTTGGCGGCCGAGGCCCGCAGCGCGCGGTCGAAGCGCTCCAGCGCCTTCTTCTCGTCCTTGGCCTCCAGCAGCAGGCCGCCGGCGAGCGCATGGACCTCGGTGCTGTCCTCCTGCGCCGCGAGCAGCGCGCGGCGGGCGGGCTCGCGGCCCCGGTCATCGGCCACCAGCACGTTGGTGGTGAGCACCAGCGCGGGCGAGCCCTCCTTCACACCGGGCTTCTCCAGCGCCTCCAGCGCCTGCCGGCGGTCCTCCGGCGACATGCCGTGGTCCGCGAAGAGCAGCGCGTGCGTCCAGGCGGTGAGCGCCCAGGCGCGGCTGCTGCTCTCGTCCATCTCCCGCGCGCGAGCCAGCTGCGCGAGCGCCGCGTCCAGCGAGCCGCGCGAGTCCTGGATGATGAGGTCCTCGGTTCGGGCCAGCGTCTCGTTCAGCGTCTGCCCGCCCTGGTCCGCGCGGTACTTGAGGAAGCCGCCGATGATGATGGCCAGCACCACCACCGCCACCACCGCGCCGGCGGCCTTCACGCCGTGCCGCGCGATGAATGACGTCTTCGCGGCCTCGCGCTCCAGCTTCGCGCGCAGCTCCTTCTCGTAGGCGGCGGTGAGCGCCTCCGTGTCCTGCTTGGGCGCCGTCTTGGCGGCGGCCACCTGCGCCGTCTGCGCCGTGGCGTCCGGGATGTCGTCGAGCAGCGAGCGCTTGCCTCCCGACGGGCGCACCGGCGTGGAGCGCTTCGCCACGGGCGCCGCCCCGGTGGGCTCGGGAGGCGGCAGGTCTCCCAGCAGTCCGCCGCCGCTGGCCGGAATCGTCGGCTTCGCCGTGGTGAACTCGCCGGACAGCAGCAGCGGCAGCTCGCTCGTCCCCTCGGGCGGAGCGGCCTGGAGCCCCTCGTCACGCCCGCCAGCCTCGGATCCGGACGCGTCCTGCCCGGCGTCCGCGCCCTCCGGTGCCTCTCCGGAAGCGGAGAACGACTCGCCGGACGCGTCCCGCGGCGCCTCGGAGGGCGGCGTGCCCGCGGCGCCAGTGGCCTGGTCGCCGTCCTCGTCGTCCAGCGAGAGGTCCAGCCCCGGCAGCTCCGCGCCCGACGACGTCCGCGTGGGCACGCTCCGGTTCATCAGTCCCAGGGAGTCCGCGACGTCCCGCGTGGAGTCCACGCCGGCGTGCTCGCCCGGGGCTCCGGACGCACCCGCGGCCTCCAGGGAGTCGGCGCCTTCCGCGCCCGCTCCGGACGCGGAGTCACCCTCCGCACCCGCGTCCTCCGTCCGCCGCGACGTGGCGCCAGCGGCCCCATCCGCACCAGGGCCTCCCGCCCGCGCGCCGGCCGCGCTCGGTGCACCGGAAACATCCGCCTGCGCTCCGGCGGCGCCCTTCACTCCCGCGGCTCCCGCCTGCGCTCCGGCCGCGCCATTCGCGGCCGCCCCGGCGCCCTTCGCCCCGGAAGCACCCGCCTGCGCTCCGGCCGCGCCATTCGCGCGTGCCGCACCCGCCTTGCGCGCGCCCGCCTCGGCGCCCTCGGCCAGCTTCACCTTCGCGGTGTCTCCGAGCGCGGCGGCGCGCAGTCTCGCGGCGGCCATCGGCGCGGCGGCGCCCGACTCCTGCGCGCCCTCCGGTGCCTCGGCGTCGTCGTCCGCCTTGGGCTTCTCCAGCCCCATCAGGTCCGCGAAGACGGGGGCCGGCCCTCCGGCCAGCGCCTGCTGGGCCTGCTCCAGCCACAGCTTCACGCGCCCGTCATTGGGCTGCAGCGTCACCGCCTTGCGGAGGATGGGCAGCGCCGAGCGGTACAGGCCCCGCTGCAACAGCACCTCGCCAATGAGGTTGTACGCGTAGGGGTTGTCCTTCTCGATGCTGATGGCCTGGTCGAACTGCTCCATCGCCTCCGCGGGACGCCCCAACTGGATGAGCGCCTTGCCCCACAGCACACGTCCGACGGTGGACGTGGGGTGGTGCGAGATGCCCTGCCCGCAGACTTCGATGGCGCGCGCCGCTTCCCCTTTTTCCAGCAGGGCCTTGGCGAGCTCGACGAAGACGGAAGAAGTAGGGTCCTGCCGGAGGAGCTGCTCGTAGCGCTCCACCATCGACTTGGCCATGTGTGCTCACGACTCCGGTACTCGGGAGGGGAGCCGGAACATACCACCGCGCCCTCGTCCGGCGCGTCCACCGGGTGCTACCGTCCCGGCCGTGAATCGCCTGCCTGCCCTCTTCCTCGCGCTCGCCCTCGGGGCATGCGCAACGGCATCCAAGAAATCCAATCTGGAGGCACTCAAACCCACGGTGGAGCAGTTCCACCAGGCCATCCGGTGGAGGGACTACCGGGCGGCCGCCCGCCTCATCGTCCCGGAGCGGCAGCTGGACTTCCAGCGCGCCCGCATCGAACGGCACGACGACCGGGACCTCACCATCACCGACTACGAAATCGAGGATGTGAAGGTCTCCGAGGACGGGCAGCGCGCCACCGTGCAGAGCCGCATCCAGTGGATGCGCCTGCCGTCCGCCTCCGAGCAGACCGCCCTCGTCGTCTCGGAGTTCGTCTTCCGGAACGGGGTGTGGCTGCTGGAGCGGCAGCTCGACGGGCCCTTCGAGGGCGAGCTGCCGTAGAAAAGAAACCGCCCACCGTCTCGGGGCCGGCCGAGGCGGTGGGCGTCGGGAGCCCCCCAATGGGGCGCCCTACAAGAATCCGCCTGATGTCCCGGGGCCGGCCGGGACACCAGGCGTCGGGAGCCCCCCAATGGAGCGCCCTACAAGAATCCGTCCACCGACCCGGGGCCGGCCGAGGCGGTGGACGTCGGGGGCTCCCCAATGGAGTCCCCTACAAGAATCCGCCTGATGTCCCGGGGCCGGCCGGGACAGCAGGCGTCGGGAACTCCCCCATGGAGCGCCCTGACAGTCTGGCGAGTGGCGACGCTGTGTTTCCGAAGGCCCGCGTCGCCGCGCCGTTTCGTGGCTTTCCTAGAGCAATGCGAGTGCCAGCGGCCCCGCCCCTTCCTGGAGCGGGCCGACCCCTTGGAGATTCAAGGACTTGCAGTGGCTCGGGCCCGGCTGCCTGCCTGCCCTGCCCTGCCGGTCCTGACATCGCTGTCAGGTCCCCGCGCGGCGGGCGACCCATGGGCCCTGACACCCGTGTCAGGGGCTCTCGGACTTTCCAGTCACTACTCGCCGATGACGGAGCGGATGGTGTCGCGCATGGAGTGGCGCGGCTTCCAGTCCACGTCCTTCACCCAGCGGTTGCCATCCACGGCGCAGAGGAACTGGATGTGGTCCAGCTCCGGGGGCGGGAAGTTGGCGAGCCGGTACTTGAACAGCGTGCGCAGCAGCGGGCGGGCCACGGGGTGCGGCACGGGAATGGGGCTGCGGCCCAGCTCGCGCATCACCGCGGACAGGGGCACCTCGCCGGGGCCCACGACGTTGTAGACGCCCTTGGGCTCCGGGCGGAGGGCCTCCACCATGGCGCGCGCCACGTCCTCCACGTGGATGAGCTGCACCATGGGGTCGAAGCCGGCCATCACCCACGGGCGGCGCAGGCGCAGGTAGTTGGAGGGCGCGTTCTTGATGGTGGGCCCGACGATGTGGACGGGGCGGAGGATGACCGTCTCGATGTGCGGGTGCTTCCAGAAGAAGCCATGCGCGAGCATGTCCACTTCGATGAGGTCCCTCACGCCGGAGAAGCGGCTGGCCGCCATCAGCGGCGCGTCCTCGGTGAGGAAGTTGGAGTTGTCGGGGCTGGGGCCGTAGACGTTGGCCGACGAGAGGACGACCACCTTCTTCACGCCGTACTTCGCGCAGTACTCCAACAGGCGCGTGGTGCCCACGACGTTGAACGAGTGGTGCTCCTCCTCGCTCATCCGCGGGTCATGCATGATGCCCATGTGGATGACGGCGCGGACGTCGTTCTTCCGGAAGACGTCCTCCGCCTTCTTCTTGCGGAGGTCCAGCTCGTACATCTCCACGTCCTTCGGCCGGCCCACGAAGGGGCGCCGGTCGATGCCGATGATGCGCTCGTGCTTGTGCAAGAGCTTGGCGAGCGTGCGGCCGAGGTTGCCGCTGATGCCGGTGACGACGACGGCGGGCCGCTGGGGGCCATTGGACGCGGGGCTCACCAGAACACCCCCCGGCGCTCCTTGAGGCCCTGGTGCAGCATGGACTGGATGGCGGCCTTCACGGTGCGGACCTTCTTGTCCAGCTCACTGTCCTCGTCATCCGGGCGGCCGGTGAAGCGCAGCGGCTCGCCGTAATAGATGCGGTACTTCGTGGGCAGCGGAATGGGCAACCCCGTGGGCGTGACGGGGAAGGACGGGAACCCGAGCAGCTTCGCCACGGGCTTGAGGTCCATCAGCGCCGGGGCCTGCTCCTCGGCGCCCACCACGGCGATGGGGACGATGGGGGTGCGCGTCTCCAGCGCGAGCCGCATGAAGCCCAGGCCGAACTCCTGGAGCTGGTAGCGCTGGGGCCACAGCTTGTTGATGCCGCGGGTGCCCTCCGGGAAGACGAGGATGGCCTCCTCGGACTCCAGCAGCCGGCGGCAGTTTTCCGGCGTGCCGACAATCTGCCCCATGCGGGCCATGAAGGTGGATACGTAGGGCAGCGAGGGCACCCACTTCTCCACCATGCTGCGGATGGCGCGCGGCGGGGTGGCCTCCAGCATCATGGAGACGCCAATCATGGCGCCATCCAATGGCAATTGCCCCGAGTGGTTGGACACCAGCAGCACCCGGCCGGCGGGGACCTTCTCGATGCCGTACGTCTCCACCCGGAAGTAGTTCCGGTAGAGCCACAGGAAGGGCGCCACGGCGGACAGGCTGAAGTCGAGGTTGTAGCCGAACGGGTCCACCCCGTACTCGTTCTCGGGGCGAGCCAGGGCCAGCATCCGGTCCTTCTGCTCGTCGGTGGCCAGCCGGTCCGTCCAGTCGCGCAGGCCCTTCTTCACTCGGTCGGTGATGCGCTCCAGCATGAGGGGGTGTCTACACCACCGGCCCCCGCTCCGGGAGGGTCCGCCCTCCGGCGGTGGCCTTTTTCGGGCCGGCCCGGGCGCCGGAGCCGTCACCCGGAGGACAGACGCCGTACGACGAAGGAAGGAGTGGGGCGTACGCTGTCGGACACGGCGGGACACCCGCTCTCCACCAGTGGACGCTCCACACGCGCCCTGCCCTGCGGAGCGCTGGCGGCGGGAACAATTCCCCGGCCCATGCGTTCGACGCTCGTCCTGCTGTGCGTGGCCCTGGTGTCAGGAGGTTGTGCGATGACCCCCGCCGCCGCCGTCGTCCCGGCC
>NZ_JABBJJ010000418.1 GCF_012933655.1 Pyxidicoccus fallax
GCGGTGGGCGGT
Source organism: Pyxidicoccus fallax (assembly GCF_012933655.1). Classification (GTDB taxonomy): domain Bacteria; phylum Myxococcota; class Myxococcia; order Myxococcales; family Myxococcaceae; genus Myxococcus; species Myxococcus fallax. Next base: position 13 of record NZ_JABBJJ010000418.1, read on the forward strand.
GGTGGGAATGGCGTTGCTGGTGGGGGCCTGTGGTGCGTCGGACGAGGACGGCAAGCGCGCGTCCGGCGACGCGCCGAGCGGTCCCGGCCCCTGGCCCACGGACGCGGTGAAGGACTACTCGGCTGCGTACGAGCTGGGCTCCGGCGTGCAGAGCATCGGCGTCGACGAGGCGCACAACCTCTGGTTGCTGCGCGGCGCGGAGATTGGCGTGCTGCGGCCCGGAGACGCGAAGCCCACGTGGACGCGCGGCGTGGGACAGGCGGCGGGCGGCTTCGGGCGGGACAAGAAGGCGCTGGGCTCCACCGTCATCTGCGGCGGCGAGGCGGGCCGCGCGTACGTGGGCTACCACACCTACGAACTTCAACGGGAGATACCGGGGAAGCCGCACGCGTACATTCCCGCGCCCGGCGAGCCCTACTACAGCGACGCGCGCTTCGCGGAGTACCAGAAGGGCGACCTGGACGCGGTGCGCCTGGAGTCCGACGGCACGGTGGTGCTGGAGGAGCACCTGTGGCGCAGCGTCGGCGTGTCCGGTGGCAGCCAGCAGCTCGGCATCCGCAACACCAATGACTTCCACTACGACGAGGACCGCTCCGTCCTCACGTGCCAGCGGGTGACGCGCGGCCGCGACAAGGGGGACCTCTACATCGGCACCAACCACGGCGTGACGCTGATCCGCGGCCTCACGTACAACAGCCACCGTCACGCCGCGTGGTACGCCGAGGGCGAGTCGCTCCAGGCGGGCTTCAACTGGGGACTCGGCATCGGGCCCGACGGCGAGGTGCTGGTCGCCAATGACTGGATGGTGGGCATCCTCGAGCCCAACGGCGTGCTGGAGGACTTCGACAAGGAGCGCACCTGGGAAGGCCCGGTGCCCTGGCGCTACCGGGGCCACAACGCGCAGCTCAACAGCCTGGAGGCCTTCGACCACTGGCGCGCCATTGCCCGCACGCGGCAGGGCGCCACCTGGGTGGGAAGTCGCGACCACGGCCTGTGGCGCATGGACGTGAAGGACCGCTCCAGCGCGACCTATACCCGCGTCACTCCCCTGCCCTCCGACAACGTGACGGCGCTGGCCGCCACGGACGGCGGGAAGGTCTACGTGGGCACGAACGACGAGGGCCTGTGGCGCATCGAGGCGGACGGTGAGTCGCTCACCCGCGTGGACGACGTGAAGGGCAAGAAGGTGCTCCAGCTCGTCTACGACCCCACCGTGGCCCCGGCGGCGCTGTACGTGCTGACCGACGCGGGCCTCACCGTGCTGCGGGAGGACTGACGCGCCCTCACGGCAGCGGCTTCACCTCGAGCTGCTTCGACGCGAGGAAGTCCGCGTTGAACACCTTGGAGGCGTAGCGGCTGCCGTGGTCGCACAGGAAGGTGACGATGCGCAGCCCCTCGCCCTGGTGGCGGCGGGCAATCTCCCACGCGGCGCGCACGTTGAGCGCCGCCGAGGTGCCCACCACCAGCGCGTCCTCGCGGGCCAGGTGGTAGAGCGTCTCGACCATGTCCTGATCGCTCAGGCGCATCGCCTCGTCCACGCGGGCCCGGCGGAAGTTCTCGGTGAGGCGCATGATGCCGATGCCCTCGGTGATGGAGGAGCCGCTGCCCTCCATCTTCCCCTCGCGCACGAAGCAGTAGAGCCCCGAGCCCGGAGGGTCCACCAGCACCACGCGCAGCGCCGGGTTCTTCTCCTTCAGGAAGCGGCTGACGCCGGACATCGTCCCGCCGCTGCCCACCGCGGCGACGAGCACGTCCACGCGGCCCTCGCACTGCTCCCAGAGCTCCGGGCCCGTCGTCTCGTAGTGGAAGTCGCCGTTGGCCGGATTCTCGAACTGGTTCGCCCAGAACCAGCCGTGCTGCTCCGCCAGGGTGCGCGCCTGGTGGAAGAAGTGGAGCGGGTTGGCGAAGGGCACCACGGGCACCTTGCGGACCTCCACGCCCATGGCCTCCAGCAGCTCGTATTTCTCGCGGGCCTGGTTGTCAGGCATCGTGACGACCACCCGGTAGCCGCGCTCACGGCCCAGCAGGCCCAGGCCGATGCCGGTGTTGCCGGCGGTGCCCTCGACGATGGTGCCGCCCGGCTTGAGCAGGCCCTGCTCCTCCGCGCGGCGGATCATCCCCTTGGCGGCGCGGTCCTTGATGCTGCCGCCCGGGTTCATGAACTCGGCCTTGCCGAGGATGTCACAGCCCGTGCGCCGGCTCAGCGAGCCGATGCGCAACAGCGGCGTGTTCCCCACCGCGTCCCAGAGAGAGCCCACCCGTGGCGCCATGCGTGTGTCTTCCTCGTCGTGTCGGGCGCGCCCACCGTCATCAGTCGGCGCGCATCGCTTCCACGGGGTCCAGCCGCGCCGCGCGGGCGGCCGGGTAGATGCCGAACAGCAGCCCCACCCCGCAGCTCATCACCAGCGCCAGGCCCACCGCCCAGGGCGGCACGGACATGGGGAAGCGCAGCACCCAGTCCACGAGGAACACCAGGCCGAAGCCCAGGCCCACGCCCATGGCCCCGCCCATCAGCGCCAGCAGCACCGCCTCCGTGGCGAACTGCCCCAGGATGCGTCGCTTCTTCGCGCCCAGCGCCTTGCGCACGCCAATCTCGCGCGTGCGCTCCATCACCGACACCAGCATGATGTTCAGGATGCCGATGCCGCCCACCACCAGCGACAACAGGCACACGCCGATGCCCGCGATGGTGATGACGATGGAGAGCTGGTTGAACGACGCCGTCACCGACTCGTTGGTGTGGATTTCGAAGTCGTTGGGCACGTTGGCCTCCACGCCGCGCCGTCGGCGCAGCAGCGTGGTGACCTCGTTCTGCGCCTTCTTGAACAGCTCCGGGTCCTTCGCCTGCACGTCGATGTCCAGGGAGCGGCTCTTCCCGTAGAGCTGCTGGAAGACGCGCAGGGGCATCATCACCTGGTTGTCCATGCTGAACATGCCCAGCATGCTCCCGCGCCGCTGCAGCACGCCAATCACGCGGAACGGCCGCCCCTTGATGCGCACCTCGTGGCCCACCGGGTCGATGCCCGGAAACAGCACGTCCGCCACGTCCGTGCCCAGCACCACCACCTGCCGCCCGTCCAGCGCCTCCACGTCGTTGAAGTAGCGCCCGGACTGCACCGACACGCCGCTCGTCAGCGTGTAGTTCGTCTGCGTGCCGTAGACCTGCACGCTCGGCTGCGTCTCGTTGGCGGCGGTGGCGATCTTCTGCCCGCCCTCGTCGTCCGTGGGCGCCACCACGCCCACCGACGGGCAGGACTGCTCGATGGCGCGCACGTCGTCCATCTCGAGGGGCTTGCGCTTGGCGTACTTCGCCCAGTTGATGCGGCCGAAGCCGCCCGCGGGCCACTTCGTCACCTGGAAGGTGTGGGCGCCCATCCGGCCCAGGTCGTTGTTCACCTTGAGGCGCAGGCCCTCGATGAGCCCCATCATGGTGATGACCGTCGCCACGCCGATGACGATGCCCAACAGCGTCAGCAGCGAGCGCAGGGGGTTGCCGAAGAAGGTCCCCAGCGCCAGCCGCAGGTTGTCCAGGAAGGCTCGCATCGCGTCACTCGTACCGGAGGGCTTCCACGGGGTCCAGGTTCGCCGCGCGGGCCGCCGGCCAGATGCCGAACAGCAGGCCCACCAGCGCGGCGAAGCCCACGCCGCCCGCCACGGTGCCCGCCTGCACGTCCGCCGCCAGCGGGGTGATGAGCGAGACGACCTTCGCCGTCCCCAATCCCACCGTGGTGCCCAGCAGGCCTCCCACCGCGGACACGCTCGCCGCCTCCATGAGGAACTGGAAGACGATGGTGCGCTTGCGAGCCCCCAGGGCTCGACGCACGCCAATCTCGCGCGTCCGCTCGCGCACGGACACCAGCATGATGTTCATGATGCCGATGCCGCCCACCAAGAGCGTGATGAGCCCCACGCCCACCGCCACGCCGTAGAGCGCGCCGGTGAGCTGCTCGTACGTCTGCGCCATGGCTTCGGGCTTGTTGATGGAGAAGTCGTCCGGCTGGCCCGGCGGCGTGGAGCGGATGCGCCGGAGGATGCCGACGAGCTGGTCCTCCGCCTGCTTCAGCTTCGAGGCGTCCTCCACCGCCATGGCAATCTCGATGCGGCGGCCCTTGCCGAAGCTCGAATAGAACGTCTTGAAGGGGATGAAGACCACCAGGTCCATGCTCTGGTTGAGGACCTTCCCCTTGCGGCTGAGGGTGCCCACCACCTGGAACGTGCGGTTGTCCACGCGGATGGTGCGCCCCAGGGGGCTGATGCCGGGAAACAGCCCGTCCGCCACTTCCGTGCCGATGACGGCCACCGGCCGCGTCGTCTCGTCGTCCGCCTCCGTGAGGAAGCGCCCGGCGGTGACCTCGTACCCGGAGATGGCGAGGTACTCCTGCGTCACGCCCTGGATGCGCACCGTGGACAGCTGCTCGCCACCGTGCTCCACGTCGGACACGCGCTGCACCGACGGCGACAGCGCGGTCAGGAAGGGCGCCGCGTGCCGCAGCCGCTCCACCTGGTCCAGCGTGATGTCCTTCCGGTTGCGGTACATCCACCAGTCGCCCTTGATGATCCACGGGAACTTGGACACGTAGATCGTGTTGGCCCCGAACGTGGCGAGCTGCCGGTGGAAGGACGTGTTGAGGCCCTGGATGATGCCGACGATGGCCAGCAGCGTGGCCACGCCGATGCCGATGCCCATCGTCGTCAGCACCGTGCGCAGCCGGTTGGCCTTCAGCGAGAAGACGGCGATGCGAGCGCCCTCCACCACATCCACCCGGACGCCCTGCGGCAACTTCAACTTCATGTGCCCCCCGCCGCCATCACCGACTGGCCGATGCCCAGCGCCACCTCGCGGCCAGGGCCGTCGGCGACGACCTCTCCGTCACTCAGGCGGATGGCCCGGGGGCAGCGCGCCGCCAGCTTCGGCTCGTGCGTGACGAGCACCAGCGTGTTGCCCGCCTGGTGCAGCTCCGCGAACAGCCGGACGATCTCCTCGCCCGTGGCGGAGTCCAGGTTGCCCGTGGGCTCGTCCGCCAGCAGCATGGAGGGCTCGGCCACCAGCGCGCGGGCAATGGCCACGCGCTGCCGCTGACCACCGGACAGCTCGTTGGGCCGGTGGTGCATGCGGTGCGCCAGCTGCACCTTCTCCAGCGCCGCCGTGGCCCGGGCCTTCCGCTCGCGCGCGGGGATGCCGCGGTACACCAGCGGCAGCTCCACGTTGGCCAGCGCCGTCTCGCGCGGCAGCAGCTGGAACGTCTGGAAGATGAAGCCAATCTCCTCGTTGCGGATGACGGCCAGCTCGTCGTCGCTCATGCGCGACACGTCCTTGCCGTTGAGCGTGTAGCGGCCGCTGCTGGGCGTGTCCAGGCAACCGAGCACGTTCATCAGCGTGCTCTTGCCAGAGCCGGACTGGCCGATGATGGCCACCCACTCGCCGCGGCTGATGCCGAAGGAGACGCCGCGCAGCGCGCGCACCTCCTCGCCACCCACGTGGAAGACGCGGGTGATGTCCTGCACCTCGATGAGCTTGCTCGCGTTGCCGCCGTCACTCACGACTTACGCCCACCCTTCATGCCACCCGGGCCCTGGCCGGGCTGGGGCTCGCGGACGTTGTCGCCGTCGCTCAGCTCCTTCGACAGCGTCCGGTAGGGGCCCTCCACCACGCGGTCGCCGTCGCTGATGCCGCTGACGATCTCCAACTCCGTGTCGGAGGCGATGCCCGTCTGCACGCGGCGCACCTGCGCCTTGTTGTTCGCGTCCACCACGAACACCACCTTCGCCAGCGACTCGGTGCGCTTGGCCGTCAGCCCACCGCCCTCGATGGGGGCCTTGTAGTCCGGCAGCGTGCGCTCCGAGCGCACCGTCACCGCCTGGATGGGCACCAGCACCACGTCGTTGCGCGTCTCGGCGGAGATGCGCACCTCGGCGCTCATGCCGGGCAGCACGCCCGGAGGGCGCGAGTCCAGCGCCACCGTGACGGGGAAGCTCGTCACCTCCGCCTCGGTGCCCGCGTTCTTGATGAGCGCCTTCTGGGCAATCTCCACCACCGAGCCCTGGAACGTCTGGCCCTCGAGCGCGTCCAGCGACACCTCGGCGGGCTGGCCCGGCTTGAGGTGCACCACCTCGTGCTCGCCCACCTCGAACTTCACCTCCATGGCGCTGAGCGCGGCGATGGTCATCACCACGTCCTCGGACAGGTCCGAGCCACGCACGCGCTCACCCACCTCGCGCGACAGCTCGATGACGTTGCCGTCGATGGGCGACTGCAGCGTCGTCTTGGCGAGGTCCGTCTGCGCCTGGTCCACCATGGCCACGTTGCGGGCCAGCAGCTGCCGGGCCGCCGCCAGCCGCGCGTCCGCGGTGTTCTTCGTCGCGCGCGCCGTGTCCACCTCGGCCGCGGACGCCAGCCCCTTCTTCGACAGGTCCTCCACGCGCGCCAGCTCCTGTGCGCTGCGCGAGACCTCCACCTCGGCCACCTGCGCGTCCGCGCGCGCGGCGTTCTGGGACGCCATCGCCTGCTTCACCGCGGCCTCGTAGAGGCGCTTGTCGATGCGGCCCAGCACCTGGCCCTTCTTCACCGGCTCGCCGTCCTTCACGAGCAGCTCCACCAGGTCTCCGGAGAGGCTGGAGGAGATCTTCACCGTGGTGGCCGCCTGCACCTTGCCCGCGCCGGTGATGGTGCGGGTGATGGTCCCCTTGCGCGCCTTGGCGATCTGCACCTCCTGGGACGGCGGCGGCCGCTCCTTGAGTCCGCCGGCGGTGATGGCCGCCGCACCCAGGAACAGCACACCGGCAATGGCACCCTTCCACCACTTCATTTCGTCTCTCCCGGGCTCAGGGCGCCCATGGCCCGCATCAGCGTGAAGCGGGCGATTTCGACATCAATCCTATTTTCCAGCAAGCTCAGCTCCGCCCGCGTGAGGCTGAGCTGGGCGTCGCGGACCTCCAGGGTGGAGCCCGCGCCGGCGCGGAAGCGCTCCTCCGCCAGGCGGAGTCCCTGCACGGCGGCCTCGCGGTTGTCAGCGGCCAGGCGAGCGGCCTCCAGCTGGGCCAGCAGGCTGCGGTGCGCCTGGCGGACGTTGGCTTCGATTTCCCGCGCCGACTGCTCCAGGACGAGCTGCGCCCGGCGGATGGCGGCCTCGGCGCGGCGCGTCTGGGCACCGGTGGCGAAGCCGTTGAAGAGGTTCCACGTGAGGTTGACGCCCGCCGTGAAGTTGTTCTGCAGGCGCGGCTCGGTGAACACGTCCTCCGCGTCCGGACCCTGGCGCGAGTAGCTGCCCTGCGCCGCCAGCCGGGGGATGTAGTCCGCCCGGGCGATGGCGCGCTGCAGCTCGGCCGAGCGCACCTGGAGCTGGAGCGCCTGCAACAGCGGCCTGCGCTCCCGGGCCTGGGCGAGGGCGATGTCCATGCCGGGCGCCGGGGCGGGCTCCTGCGTGAGGACGCCGGGGTCCACCGCCAGCAGCGGCTCGGTGCCGGGCCGGGCCAGCCAGATGGCCAGGTTCGTCTGGTCCGTCACCAGCTGCGCCAGCGTCTCCGTGAAGGTGATGCGGTCATTGCCCAGGTTGACGAGCGCGGTGATCTCCTCGTTCTTCCCCACGCGGCCCGCCTGGAAGAGGGCCCGGGCGCGCTCGAGCTGCTCCTCGCTGCGCTTGACGGTGGCCTCCAGCACCTGGAGCGACGCCTGCGTGCGGAACAGCGCGAAGAAGCGGCGGATGGCCTCCAGCTCGGAGGTGTCCGCCTCCTCCACCGCCTGGCTCTTCTCCGCGTCGCGCAGCACGCCGCTCTGCTCGAGCTGCTTGAAGCGCGCCCGGTCGTAGAGGATCTGCGACAGGCTCAGGCCCAGGTCGTACTGCTCGAAGTCGTTGGAGGGCGTCTCCACTTCCTGGGTGACGAACGTCCCCGGCGCGGTCGGGTTCGGCACGGTGACGACGGCCCGCCGCCGGCCCTGCCAGAGCTTGCCGGCGGAGGCGTTGAACGACAGTTGCGGCAGCAGCGCCGAGCGGGACACGCCCACGTCGGCCTCGGCGGTCTCCACGTCGAGCAGGGCCTGGAGCGCGTTCGTGTTGCGGCGGCCCAGCGACCGGACCTCGTCGAGGGTGATGGGGCTGGTGGCCTCCGGCGCCACGGCGGGCGCGGTGGCGGGCGTGGCCGCGGGGGCCGGGGCCGGCGTGGCGGGCTGCGTCGCGGCCGGAGCGGAGTCCTGCGCCGCGGCGGGCGCGGCGGCGAGCAGGGCGGAGACGATGAGGGCGTTCATCGCGGACCCCCTCCCACCACCACCACCGCCGGCAGGCCGACCATCGTCACGCCCGCGTACATGACGTACAGCACCAGGGCCAGCGCCACCGCGCGGCTCCGGCGCATGCCGGTGGCGGCGGAGAAGCCCAGCCCCAGCAGGCACGCGCTCCAGAGGTTGAAGAAGTCCACCGTCGACGCCAGCCGCGCCATCTTCGGGCTCAGCCCCGTCAGCACCGCTCCCAGGTGGGACGGCACCAGCTGCTCGGCGCGCGCCTCCGTGAGCGTGTGCTGGGCCGCGGCGCAGAGGGTGAAGATGAGGTGGTAGAGCGCGATGGGCAGCATCGCCAGGGCCGCCGCGGACAACAGCCGCTCGAAGGACGCCTTCTGGTCGAACAGCCAGCCCACCATCCATAGGGCGCACGCCAGCAGCAATGTGAGCAGGGGCATCACGAAGACGCCCTTGGCGATGCCGCCCACCAGCGCCTTGCGCGTGGCCGTCTGGATGTTGTCCGTCAGGTCCGCTTCGGACATGCCGGCCAGCTGCCCCATGCCCTGGAGCTGCCGGATGACATCCGGCGCGGCGTCCCAGCGGAGGGAAAAGAGCGTCCCGGAGGCGGACACACAGAGTGCGAGGATGAGGAGAGGCCACACCCAGCGGTGGGCCTCGACGGCGGTGCGGGTCCCCTCTAGAGGATCAACGAAGACGCGAACCGGTTGGACGAGTGAGGTCATAGTGTTGAGTGTCTCGGAGCGATGTACGGCACTCGCCCTCAGGCAATTGCCCGGCCACCCGAATTGACGCGGAGAACGGGCAGGCAGCCAACCGAATTCCGCTATTTGGGGCTTTCTACCTCAGTGTTTCAGCGGACATGTAGCGACCTGTAGCGGAAATTTTGCCGGAGGCCCGGGGAGGGTGTATTCCGCTCGCCTGCCCGCTTGCCGGAGCTCGAATGGTCGATAGCACGGATCTCGCGCAGGTACTCCACGAGGCGAACGACATCGCACAGAGCGTGGTGCAGAGGCTCACCTCGGCGCACGTGCTCCTGGCCCTGTTCACGGTGGAGAACCGCGCCCAGCTGCTTTTGAAGGAGCGGGGCGTCGACGAGGACTCCCTGTTGCAGTTGCTCACGTCTGCTCCGACAGAGTCGGATGGTGTCGTACGTGAGCTGCGGGAGAAGACGCGGGAGATTGCCACCAGCCTGGGCTCCGGGGAAGCCGACTGCCTGCACCTGCTCATCGCGGTGACGCGGGTGCGGTGCGCGGCCAACGAGCTCTTGCAGCTGGCGGGGTTGGATCTGGCGACGCTGCGGACCACGGCCATGGCGTTCTTCACCAGCGGGCGGATGCCCCGCTTCCTCCAGACGGGCCGCGCGCAGGCGCTGGGGCACCGGCCGCCCGTGAGCCGTCCGGTGGGTGCTCCTCCCTCGCCCCTGCCGCTGTCCGCGGTGGCGGTGAGCATGCCACGCGCGATTCCGGGCGCGCCACCCACGCCCCTGCCGTCGCGGCCGTCGCGCTCCACGCCCGCCCTGTCGCCGAGGGACCTCATCGACGTGGACGACTCGGAGAGCGTGTCCTCCGCGCCCGTCCTCCCCCCTGCCC
>NZ_JABBJJ010000419.1 GCF_012933655.1 Pyxidicoccus fallax
GAGCTGGTGGTGGCGGGGGAGGGCGGTCACTCGTCCATGCCGCCGAGCCAGACGGCGGTGGGCGTCCTCAGCCGCGCCGTCGTGCGCCTGGAGGAGGAGCCCATGCCGGCGCGGCTGCGCGGCGGCAGCCGGGCCCTCTTCGACTTCGTGGGGCCGGAGATGCCCTTTGGGATGCGGCTGGTGTTCGCCAACCTGTGGCTCTTCGAGCCGCTCGTCGTGCGTCAGCTCACCGCGCAGCCCTCCACCAACGCGGCGGTGCGCACCACCACCGCGGCCACCATGTTCGAGGGCAGCGTGAAGGACAACGTGCTGCCCTCGCGCGCCAGGGCGGTGGTGAACTTCCGCGTCCTCCCCGGCGACACCGTGGAGGGCGTGCTGGAGCACGTGCGGCGCGTGGTGGACGACTCCCGCGTCAAGGTCGGCGTCATGGGCTTCCAGAGCGAGCCCTCGCCGGTGTCGCGCACGGACACCGAGGCGTGGAGCGTGCTCCAGCGCAGCATCCGCCAGGTGTTTCCGGAGGCCCTCGTCGCGCCGTACCTCATGGTGGGCGCCACCGACGCGCGCCACTTCACCGGGCTGAGCGACAGCGTCTACCGCTTCATGCCGCTGCGCCTGGAGCGCGAGGACCTCGCGCGCCTGCACGGACGGGACGAGCGCGTGTCCGTCCAGGGCTACGCCAGCGCGGTGCGCTTCTACGCGCAGTACCTGCGCAACGCCACCCACTGACGGGGCAGGCGCCGCGCGCGAGGGGTTGCACGCGTGCCCGGATGGCTCGTGAAGCCCGGCCCCGGATGCCACGGGGTTGCCGGATGTCCACGGCTGCCTGCTCCCGATGAATGAGCGCACATGTAAGGGCAGCTCTCCTGCGACGAGCGAAAGTCCACCCGCTCTGCACATGTTCGCGCCATCTGCATGCCGGGGGTGCGACCAGAGGATGAGGTCGACCGCATGCGTTGACAGGGGCTCCAAGCAAATTCAGCATCTGAGTTCATGCGGACCCCCCCTGCACATCGGAATTCCCCTCATCTCAGTCGAATGGCGAGCCTCGTGTTCGCCTCCCTCTTCCTCGCGCTCGCCGCCTGTGGTGGCGACGGGGGCTCGGCGAAGCCGGACGCGGGCGTCGTGACGGACCCGGACTCCGGCACTCCGGACGGCGGCCTGGACTGCGGCGACCGCCAGCTCCAGACGGGCGAGCAGTGTGACGACGGCAACACGCGCAGCGGCGACGGCTGTACCTCCGCGTGCACCAAGGAGCCCGGCTGGTCGTGTGATACGCCCGGTCAGGCCTGCACCAAGGCGGAGGGCTGTGGCAACGGCCGTGTCGAAGAGCCCGAGGCGTGCGACGACCGCAACAACATCGCGAACGACGGCTGCAGCGCGGACTGCTCCACGGTGGAGCGCGGCTGGAACTGCCCGCAGTCCGGTGGCCGCTGCCACGCCGCCGCGTGTGGTGACCGCATCATCGCCGGTGAGGAGGAGTGCGAGGACGGCAACACCGCCAACAACGACGGCTGCAGCTCCGTGTGTCGCCTGGAGCCCGGCTGGAAGTGTCCCCCGGGTGAGCCCTGCGCCCGCACCACCTGCGGTGACGGGAAGCCGGAGGGCACCGAGCAGTGCGACGACGGCAACAGCGACACGGGCGACGGCTGCTCGCCGCTGTGCACGCGCGAGCCCAAGTGTGCCAACGGCCGCTGCGAGGAGGTGTGTGGCGACGGCGTGATGCTGCCCAACAGCACCCGGGAGCAGTGCGATGACGGCAACACGCGCTCTGGCGACGGCTGCTCGTCGGCGTGCGAGCTCGAGGAGGGCTTCGTGTGCGTGGTCATCAAGGACGAGCCGCCGCAGACGGTCTCCATCCCCGTCGTCTACCGCGACTTCCGCGGCTATGACCTGCCGGCGGTCAACGGCGTGCCGCGCGGCCACATCGACTTCGAGAACAAGAACGCCGGCCACGAGACGGGCATCGTCGCGGCCAGCCTGGGCGCCGACGGCAAGCCCGTCTACGCCAAGACGGGCGTGAGCTCCGCCAACACCAACGGCGCGACCGCCTTCAACCAGTGGTACCGGGACGTGAAGGACGTCAACAAGACGGTGGTCGGGACGCTGGACCTCACGCGGCAGACGAACGGCTCCTACGTGTTCGACAACCAGGCCTTCTTCCCGCTCGACGGGAAGGGCTGGGTGGCCATGGGCACCGCGTACGAGTCACCCCGCAACAACGGCCACAACTTCAGCTTCACCAGCGAGGCCCGCTACTGGTTCGAGTACAAGGGCACCGAGGTGCTCACCTTCCGCGGCGACGACGACGTGTGGGTGTTCATCAACAAGAAGCTGGCGCTGGACCTGGGTGGCGTCCACGGCGCGCTGGACGGCACCATCACCCTGTCCCAGAAGGCCACCGAGCTGGGCCTCCAGCCGAATGGCATCTACGAGGTCCTGGTGCTCCAGGCCGAGCGCCACACGACCGCGTCCTCCTACCGCCTGACGCTCAACAACTTCGAGACCCAGCGCAGCGTCTGCGAGGCGACCTGCGGCGACGGCGAGCCGGACCGGGGCGAGGAGTGCGACGACGGCATCAACGACGGTGGCTACGGCCAGTGCGCTCGCGGCTGCGTGTGGGGCCCCCGCTGCGGTGACGGCGTGCCGAATCCGGAGCACGGCGAGGAGTGCGACGACGGCAACGGCCTCAACGGTGACGGCTGCAACAACTCCTGCCGCGTCGAGATTGGCTGATGTAGCGGGTTGAGGGAGGCGTCCGCTCCGGCAAGGCCTCTGGCCCCGGGGCGGGCGCACTCCCGGTATCACCCCTTCCGCTCCGGGTCTACTGGGACTCCGGGCCGGAGGGACTTCGGGACACGGGCGGGGGAGCAGGCGCTTCCGGGCAGGCCGGGCGGCGCGGCGTGGGCCGTCTGGTATGGTCCGCGCGAGTTTCCATGGCCCTGCGTCCGTCCTTCCTCCTTCCGGCCCTCCTGTCCCTCGTGCTGGCCCTGCCGGCCGCGGGTGCCGCGTCCCTGGTGGCGGTGCCTCCGCCGCCCGCCGCCGAGGTGATGGGGATGCTCCGGCAGCTCGAGACGGCCCGGGTGCGTGGAAAGACGCGGCTCCTGGAGGACGACCTGGCGGAGCAGGCCCGGGCGCGGCCGAATGACGCGATGCCGCGCTTCTACCTGGCGTGGCTCCAGTTCCCCGCGGACGCGTGCTGGAACGAGCTGAAGGCCGTCTCCACGCTGTTCCCGGAGAACCCCTGGCCCCACGTGGGCATGGGGCTGGTCTACATCCGCTGGAAGCTCCTGGCCGAGGCCCGGCCCATGTTCGCCGCCGCGCTGCGCGAGTCGCCCGGCTTCGCGCCCGCGCTGTGGGGCGAGGGGCTCTTGCTCCAGGCGCAAGGGCGGCCCGCAGAGGCGGAGGCGCGGCTGCGCGAGGCGCTGGACGCGCTGGACGCGCCGCAGATTCGCACCAGCCTGGGCCTGCTGCTGGCGCAGCAGCCGGAGCGCGAGGCCGAGGCGCGCGCGCTGCTGGCGCGCTCGGTGGAGGACTGGCCCGAGCAGCCCGAGGCCCTGAAGAAGCTGGCGCAGCTGTCGAAGACGGCCAACGACGTGCGCTCGGCCGCGGTGGCCGGGGACAGGCTCGTCGCCCTCAAGCCGCGGGACAGGGAGGCGCACCGGCTCCAGGCGGACCTGTGGCTGGCCGCCTCGGAGAAGGACAAGGCCGCGCAGTCGCTGGAGAAGTACGTGTCGCTGGGCGGCGCGGAGCCCGCGTCGCTGGGCCTGCTGGCGCGGCTGTACGCGGAGCTGGGCCGCCCCGCCGAGGAGACGAAGGCGCTCCAGCGCCTCATGGAGGCGGACGCGAAGGACCCGGAGCCGGCCATCCGCCTGGCGGAGCTGGCCGAGGCCGGGGGCGACGGCGCCGCCGCGGAGGCCATGTTCCTGAAGGCCTCCGAGCGGGCGCCACAGCGCGCCGACATCCACGTGCGCCGGGCGCGCCTGTTCCTCAAGCGGGAGCTGTTCCAGGAGTCGCTGGCGGCGTACCGCTCGGCGCTCGCGGCCCCGGAGCGCAAAGTGCCCGAGGCCGAGGACGAGGCCGCCGCGCTGGTGCGCCGCTTCCGCCTGCCCGCCACGCCGGCCCAGGGCGCGCCGGACAAAATCTACGCCCGGGTGTCGCTGGGCCTCGTCGCCCTCTACATGGAGCGGCTCAAGGAGCAGCCGGACCTGAAGGGCAACCTCAAGGTGCGCGTCCAGGTGGACGAGGAGGGCCGCGCCACCCGGGTGGAAACGCTGTACGACAGCCTGAAGGACCCGCTCATCGCCGGGCACGCCTACTTCGCCTTCCTGGACGCGCGCTACCCGCCGGGTCGGGACGCGCCCGTCTTCCAGTACGTCTTCCGCCCACCGAAGTGAGGTCCAGCGCACGGGTGCCCGTCCGGCCTATGCTCCTTCCGCGAAGGGAGGGAAGGACCCATGGCGATGGATGACACGGCGAGCCCCGAGCAGGTCGCGCAGGGGGTGCTCGACAGGGCCAGCGAGCTGGGCGAGGAGGGCCGCTACGACGAGGCGCTCGCCCTCAACGACGAGGTCATCCAGTGGTTCGGCGGGACGATGATTCCGGCCGTGCGCCTGCAGGTCATCCGCGCGCTCGTCAACAAGGCGCTGGCGCTGGTGCAGCTGGACCGGCCCGAGGAGGCGCTGGCCGCGTGCGACGAGGCGCTCCGGCAGTTCGGCGGCTCCCGGGACGCGAAGCTGCGCGAGGGGCTCGTCCGGGTGCTGCTCTACAAGTGCGTGGCGCTGGGGCAGCTCGGCCGGCCCGTGGAGGGCGTCGCCGTGTGCGACGAGGTCCTCCGGCGGCTGGACGGGGCCACGGACCTGCTCCAGCGCGAGCTCCTGTCCGAGGCGCTCTTGCGCAAGGCCGTCTTCCTGCGCTTCCTCGGCCGGGAGGAGGAGGCGCTGCCCGTCCATGACGAGCTGGTGCGCCGCTTCAGCCGTGATTCGGAGGCGGAGCTGCGCATGCAGGCCGCGCGGTCGCTGATGTTCAAGGCGTCGCTCCTGGGGAAGCTGGGGCGCCACGAGGAGTCGCTGGCCACCTTCGAGGAGGTGGACCGGCGCTTCGGCGGGGAGCGCGAGCTGGACTTGCGGGTGGAGGTGGCGCGCGCGCTGGTGTGCCGGGCGGAGTTGCTGGGGCAGTTGCGGCGCGTGGACGAGGCGCTGGTGGGCTTCGACGACGTCGTGCGCCGCTTCGCCGAGGCCCCGGAGCCGGCGCTGCGCGAGCGCGTGTCCAACGCGCTCAACAGCGCGGGCTTCGCGCTGCTGTGCGAGGCGAAGCGGCTGTGGCCCCGGGAGCGGGCGCGGGCGCTGGAGGTGCTGCAGCGCGCGCGCGAGCGGGTGGACGCGACGCTGGACCGCCGCCCGGGAGAGCCCCTGGCGCTGGGCAACGCGGGCTACATCGCCTTCCTCCAGGGGCGGCGCGACGAGGCGCGCTCGCTCCTGGCGGAGGCGCTGCGGCTGGGAGGCGAGTCCGTGCGTGAGACGGAGCTGCAGGACGCGGGCATCCACCCCATCCCCGAGGACGAGGAGTTCCGCGCGCTGCTCCGCTCGCTCTGAGCGCTCAGTCCCAGCGGCTGCCCGTCAAGTCGTAGACCTGCTGGATGTTGCGCAGCGTCTCGCGGAAGTCGAGCTTCAGGTCCTTGATGAGGCCGTTGCGCATGTCGAACACCCACGCGTGCACCGTGGGGAAGCCGCGGTTGAGGAAGGACTTCTGCACCGCGGCCGTCTTGATGATGTTGATGCACTGCTCGGTGACGTTGAGCTCCACCAGCCTGTCGTAGCGCTCGCCGTCGGGGATGGCGTCCAGCTCCGCCTTGTGCAGGCGGTACACGTCCCGGATGTTGCGCAGCCAGGGGTTGAGGATGCCCAGGTCCTTGGGCTGCATGGCCGCCTGGACGCCGCCGCACCCGTAGTGGCCGCACACGATGATGTGCTTCACGTCGAGCGTCTGGACCGCGTAGCTGATGACCGACATCACGTTCAGGTCGACGTTGTTCACCAGGTTGGCGACGTTGCGGTGCACGAAGACGTCGCCCGGTGCCAGGCCCATGATTTGGTTGGCCGGCACGCGGCTGTCGGAGCAGCCGATGTAGAGGAAGTCCGGGCGCTGCTCGACGGAGAGCTTCGCGAAGTACTCCGGGTCGGAACGGAGCTGCTCCTCGGCCCAGCGGCGGTTGTTCTCGAAGATCTTCTCGTAGGGGGTCACGGGGCGACCCTTGCACGAAGCGGACGCGGCGGGGAAGGCATTCCCGCGCCGCGCCACGCCCGCCAGGGCCCTCGTGGTTTACTCCTGCACGGGTACGCCGCTGCCGCCGTAGCCCTGGGCCTGGGTGCGCAGGCGCTCCCACTGGGCGCGGGCCTGCTGCTCCTCCTGGGTCTGCGAGTCCACGCGCCTGCGGGCCTCCTCGACCTTCTTCTGGGCGTCCGCGAGCGCCCCGGCGAAGTCCGCCTCGGACATCTCCGCCACGCGCACGTCCCCGTTCTGCTTGAGGGCCTGGAACTCGGCCTGGCGCAGCCGCGCGTCGGCCACCTCCAGCTCCCGCTCACGCAGCTGCTTGCGCGCATCGAGGGCCTCGATGGACTGCTGGCGCCAGTTCACCTGCGCCTTGGCGGCGGTGACGCCCGTCTCCGAGTTCATCAGCTCGGCCCGGGCCCGCTCGATTTCCGCGCGCTGGCCGGTGGCCTCGGCCGCCTCCATGGCCGACTTGTTGGCATCGTGGCGCAGCCGCGAGGCATCCGCGTTGCGGCGGGCCACCTCGAGCGCGCGCTCCGCGTCCTTCAGGGCCACGTCGGCGCGGGTGACCTCGTCCTGGGCCCTGCGGCGCTCGGTCTGGGCCGAGCGGACATCACCCAACTGCTCCTCGGGGACGCGGGCCAGCCACGCGTCATCCACCTTCTGCGCGCGGGATGAGCCACACCCGCCGCTGAACACCGCCAGGGCCGCTGCCAGGGCCACGCCCCCGAGCGCCCGCCGACTTCTCGCCTGGAACATGCACTGCCTCCTCTTCCTGCGCGCGTTGTCTGCTGGACACGGTATTCACGGCGTGGAGACACCGTGCGGAGGGATGGCCGCAAGGCCGCCCCACGTCCAGGCGCGGGAAGCAGGGGAGGAGGCAGGCGGAAGGCCGCCCTACCGCTTCTCCAGGATGACCGCGTAGAACTCGATGCCGAGCCCCTCGCGGTCCTCCTCGGTCATGTATCCGGGGGGCAGGCCGAGGAACTCGCTCAGGGGCACCACGCCCATGGTGTCCTGGGCCCACGGGCCGCAGATGTCGAGGTACTCGGGCAGCGAGTAGAGGTGGAAGGACTCGCCCATCTTCTGGAACATGCCGATGAACTGCTCCCACTTCGGCGTGGTGAGCGCCGCCTCCTTCGTCTCGAAGGTGGTGAAGAGCTTGGAGCCCGGCGCGGCCCAGTCGTAGAGGTCGCGGAAGAACCGGCGGTTCTCCTCGGCCGGGAGGAACACGGTGATGCCGTTGGCGCCGAACGCGACGCGGCGCTGGCCCTGGAGGAACTCGGTGACGTCGGGCCGGCGGAGGAAGTCCCCGGCCTGGCGGATGTCGCACTCCATGTACCGCACGGACGGGTTGTCGCCGAGCAGGTGCTTGGACATGGCGATGGTCAGCGGGTCGGTGTCGCTATAGAGCACCCGGGCGTCCGGCAGCACGCTGTGGACATGGTCCCCGGTGGGCAGGCCGGAGGCGAAGTCCACCCAGTGCTTGAAGCCGTCCGCGGCCATGCGCCGGGCGGCCGTCTGGAGGCACGCGCGCAGCATCCGCAGCCACTTCGGGGTGGAGGGCACCAGGGAGAACATGAACTCCGCCGCCTGACGGTCCGCCTCGAAGTTGTGCGTGCCGCCCAGCGCGTAGTCGTAGACGCGGGAGGCGGAGGGGACATTCGGGTTGACTCCTGGCACCCGGGCCAGTTCATTGGAATCCATGGGGCGTCTCCAGAGGTGAGCGGGCAGCCAACATCCTAAGCGTCCCCTAGCGCTCACCGCACCTCGATGTCCACCGGTTCGCTGCGCAGGCCCCGGGCCACCACCTCCAGCCGGTGCCGCCCAGGCTGTAGGGCCCATGAGGCGTCATAGGGCCACGGCGCCTGCCCCACGGGCCGGCCATCCACCAGCCATGTCACCGCCGCGAGCCGGGGCTCCACCTCCGCGCTCAGCCGGAGCGTCTGGGTGTCGCGCGCGTAGCCGGGCTCGATGAGGAAGACCTCTCCGGGGCGCGGCCAGGTGATGACGAGCGCGCCGGGGACGGGGCCCTTCTCGGGGCACAGGGGCGAGTAGCGTGTGGGCGCGGCGGGCGCGGCTTCCCGCCCGTGCGTGGCCTGCCAGGAGGCGTACGGGGCGGGGAGGAAGGCGAAGGTGCGCGTCACCACGTGCTCGGACGGGCAGGATTCCCCGGCCAGCAGGCCGTTGCGCGCGTCCAGGCGCACCTCGCGGTGCCAGGGGCAGGGTTGGTCGGGCACATGGGCCTTCGGCAGGCGCACGCGCCGCCGCACCGGGCACGAGGCCGTGGGGACCTGGCCCGAGTGCGCGCACACCTGGCCCTCCACGAGGCCCTCCGGGGGCGGCGTGCGCTCCGGCATGGCGGAGGGGCCCGCGCGCGCGACCACGCGCTTCATCACCTTGTGGAAGAGGGGGCCGGCGCCGGTGGCCCCGGTCATCCCGTGGAGCGGGCGGTTGGAGAAATCCCCGGTCCACACCGCCACGGTGAAGCGGGGCGTGTAGCCCACGGCCCAGTTGTCTCGCCAGTTGGTGCTGGTGCCCGTCTTCACCGCGACGGGAAAGCCGAGCATCAGGGCGTTGCCCGCGCCGAAGCCGCGCATGCGCACGGACTCGTCGCTCAGCACGTCGGTGATGAGCCAGGCGACCTCCTCGGAGAAGGCGCGGTGGGGCGCGGCGTCCGGCGCGGGGGGGCCGGCCAGGGGCGTGGCGCGGCAGGTGAGGCCCCCGCGGGCGAACATCGCGTACGCCTGGGCCAGCTCCAGCAGCGTCACCTCGCCGTTGCCGAGGGTGAGGCCCAGGCCGTAGTGCGAGGAGGGTGCGTCCAGCGAGGCGAAGCCCACGTCGCGCAGCCGGGTGAGCAGGGGCTCCACGCCCACGCGCCGGGCCACGCGGATGGCGGGCACGTTGAGGCTGCGCCCCAGGGCCTCGCCCATGAGCACCGGGCCGGAGTAGTCGCCGGAGTAGTTCCTCGGGCTGAAGAGGTCTCCATCGGACTCGCCGTAGCGCGTCTCCACGTCGGCGACGACGGAGGCGGGCGTGTCGCCGCGCTCGAAGGCCAGCGCGTAGGTGAAGGGCTTGAGGGCGGAGCCCGGCTGGCGTCGGGCCAGGGCCCCGTTCACCGCGCCCGCGGCGGACGCGTCGTCGTACCGGGCGGAGCCCACCATGGCGAGGACGTGGCACTCGGCGTTGTCGAGCACGACCACGGCCGCGTTCGTCACGCCACCCACGGCGAGGGCGTCCACGTGCCCGCGTACGAGGGATTCCAATTCGCGCTGGAGGTCGCCGTCGAGGGTGGTGCGCACCTCGCCGTGCGGTGGGCGCAGGGAGACGACGTAGTCGGTGAAGTGGAGCGCGGTGTCGGCCGGGGTGGATGGGGGCGCATCGCGTCCGGCGAGGCGCAGGGGCTCGGCGAGGGCGCGGGCGTGCTCCTCTTCGGAGATGGCGCCGGTGTCGCGCATGCGGGCGAGCACGGTGCGCTGGCGGGCGCGGGCGCGCTCGAGGTCCTTGAGGGGATTGAGGGTGGTGGGGGCCTGGGG
>NZ_JABBJJ010000041.1 GCF_012933655.1 Pyxidicoccus fallax
CGGGGAAGAGGTACTGCGTGCCGGAGCCGGACTTGTACTTGGCCTCGTAGTCGTAGAACTCGCGCGCGGCGCGGACCTCGATGACGCCGAGGGCCTCATCGTCCAGCACTCCACCCTGCACTTCGCGTCCCTTGACGAACTGCTCCACCAGGAGGAAGCCGGCGTACTTCGCGGCGTCCTTGACGGCGGCCTCGTAGTCCTCGCGCGTCTTGCAGATGTGCACGCCCACGCTGCTGCCCTCGCGGCTGGGCTTCACCACCACCGGGAAGGGGAACGGCAGCGAGCCGGCTTCCGCCAGCGCGGACGCCGCGTCCTTGAAGGCCCGGTAGGCCGGCGTGGGAATGCCGTGCGCGACGAAGACCTGCTTGGCGTACACCTTGTCCATGCCCAGCGCGGACGCGAGCACGCCGCTGCCGGTGTAGGGGATGAAGAGGGACTCCAGGAGCCCCTGGAGGCAGCCGTCCTCGCCGTAGCGGCCATGCACGGCGAGCCACGCCACCTCCACCTTCTCCGCGGCCAGGCGCGCGGGCAGGTCCTTGCCCACGTCGATGTCCACCACGTCATAGCCCTTGGAGCGCAGGGCCTCGGCCACGGCGGCGCCGGTGCGCAGGGACACCTCGCGCTCGGCGGACAGGCCGCCGTACAGCACACCCACGCGCTTCTTCTTGAGCTCGTCCGGGGTGAAGGCGCTGCGAATCGTGGTCATGGCAGGAAGTCTCCGACGCGCTTGACTTCGGGTTTCATCTCGACGCCGGTCTCCTCGCGCACCCGCTGCTGCATGAGGGTGACGAGGCCCAGCACGTCGCGGGCGGTGGCGCCGCCCAGGTTCACAATCCAGTTGGCGTGCAGCGTGGACACCTGCGCGCGGCCCAACGTATGCCCCTTGAGGCCCACGGCTTCAATCAGCCTGCCGGCGTGGTCGCCCGGCGGGTTGGTGAAGACACTGCCGAAGTTGGGCTGGCTCAGGGGCTGTGTGCGCTTGCGGTAGCCGAGGTCCGCGTCCATGGCCGCCTTGGAGGCCACCACGTCCCCCTTGCGCAGATGGAAGCGCACCCGCGTGACGACGCCGCCCGGCGGCAGCTCCGAGTGCCGGTAGGCGTGCGGCACCTGCGCCTTCGTCAGCCACCCCACCCCGTCCGCGGTGGCCACCTCCACCGCTTCGATGACGCGGAAGGCCTCGCCATTCTTGGTGCCGGCGTTCATCGCCACCGCGCCGCCCAGCGTGCCAGGGATGCCCGCGAGGAACTCGGCGCCCACCAGCCCGTTGCCTCGCATGAGGTTGACGAGCCGGACGATGGCCGAGCCCGCGCCCAGCGTGAGGCGGCCCTCCTCCGGGCCCATGTCGGCCACTTCCGGGAAGAGGTCCGACGGCAGCTTCACGGTGAAGCCGGGAACGCCGCCGTCGCCCACCAGGGTGTTGGCGCCGCCGCCGAGGACGGTGACGGGGATGCCCTCGTCGCGCGCCAGCTTCAGCAGGGCCACCAATGCATCCGGCGAGCGCGGGCGGATGAGGGCCTCCGCGGCACCGCCCACCCGGACGCTGGTGAGCGGGGCCAGGGGTTCGCCCGCCTTCACCTCGCAGCCGGACAGCCGCTCCACGCGCTCGGCCAGCGCCGTCCTCACGCCCGCTTCCACCATGGCGCTAGCCCTTCGAAAGGGACGTGGTGCCCAACTGCTGGAGCAGGTCCGGCCCCACCTGGGTGATGTCGCCCGCGCCCAGCGTGAGCACGAGGTCGCCCTCGCGCAGCCGGGGCAGCAGCGCCGCCGGCAGGTCCGTGCGCTTCTCCACGAAGGTGACGTCGCGGTGGCCGTGCGCGCGGATGGCGTCCGCGAGCGCGTCGCCGGTGGCGCCCGGAATCTTCTCCTCGCCCGCCGCGTAGACGCTGGTGACGAAGAGCAGGTCCGCGTCGTTGAAGGCGGTGGCGAACTCCTTCATCAGGTCATGCGTGCGCGTGTAGCGGTGCGGCTGGAAGGCCACCACCACGCGCCGGCCGAAGGCGCGCCGGGCGCCGGCCAGCGTGGCCATGACCTCCGTGGGGTGGTGCCCGTAGTCGTCCACCACGGTGATACCCTGCGCCTCGCCCTTCACGGTGAAGCGCCGCTGCACGCCGCCGAACTCGGCCAGCGCGCCGCGCACCGTCTCCAGCGGGATGTCCATCTCCTCCGCCACGGCGATGACGGCCAGCGCGTTGAAGGCGTTGTGCGCGCCCACCATGCGCACGCGGAACTCGCCCAGGGGCTCGTCCCGGCGGAAGGCGTTGAAGGTGGTGGTGAAGCCGTCCAGCTGGATGTTCTCCAGCCGGTAGTCCGCCATGTGCGAGCTGCCGTAGGTGACGTAGCGCTTCTCGATGCGCGGCAGCAGCGCCTGGACGTTGGGGTTGTCCAGGCAGAGGACGTTGAGGCCGTAGAAGGGCACCCGGTTGCAGAACTCCACGAAGGCGGACTGGAGCGACTCCAGCGTGCCGTAGTGGTCCATGTGCTCCGGGTCGATGTTGGTGACGATGGAGATGGACGGGTGCAGCTTGAGGAAGCTGCCGTCGCTCTCGTCGGCCTCCACCACCATCAGCTCGCTCTTGCCCAGCTTGGCGTTGGAGTCGAGCACGTTCACCTTGCCGCCCACCACCGCCGTGGGGTCCAGCCCCGCGGCGCTCAGCACGGTGGTCGCCATGGACGTCGTCGTCGTCTTGCCGTGGCTGCCCGCCACCGCGACGGAGTACTTCAGGCGCATCAGCTCCGCGAGCATCTCCGCGCGGGGGATGACGGGAATCTTCCGCTGGCGCGCGGTGACGACCTCGGGGTTGTCCTTGCGCACCGCGGACGAGATGACCACCACGTCCGCCTGCACGAGGTTCTGCGCCTTGTGGCCCTCGAAGATGGTGGCGCCCATGCGCGCCAGGCGCTTCGTGATTTCGCTCTCCTTCAAGTCGGAGCCGGACACCCGGTAGCCCAGGTTGAGCAGCACCTCGGCGATGCCGCTCATGCCGATGCCGCCGATGCCCACGAAGTGCACCTGCGCGGCGTGGCGCGTCTTGAAGAGGCTGGGGGGCTTGTTCTTCGTCACGAGTGGCTCCTCGGCGCCTTCTTCGCCTCGCTGGGGGCGCGCTCACGCCCGTTGGGACCCCACTGCTGCACCATCAGGTCCACGCACACGTCGGCCAGCTCCTTCGCGGCCTCGGGGCGCCCCAGCAGGCCCGCCTTCTTCTCCATGCTCTTGAGCCGCGAGGGCTCGCCCTTGAGCTGGCGGATGGTCTCCGCCAGCTTCTGCCCGGTCAGCTCCGCCTCGCGGAACATCAGCGCCGCGCCCGCGTCGACGAGGGCGCGCGCGTTGACCTCCTGGTGGTTGTCCGTGGCGTGCGGGAAGGGAATGAGGATGCTGGCCTTCTTGCACACCGTCAGCTCCGCCAGCGTGGTGGCGCCCGCGCGACACACCACGAGGTCCGCCCGGGCGTAGGCGCTGGACATGTCGTCGATGAACTCCACCACGTCCGCCTGGAAGCCCTTCTCCGCGTAGCCCTTGCGCACCTGCTCCAGGTCGTTCTTCCCCGTCTGGTGGACGAAGTGCAGCCCGTCCTTCAAATCACCGAGGGAATCCAGCGCCTCAATCATCCGCTGGTTGATGCCGCGCGCGCCCAGGCTGCCGCCGAAGACGAGCAGCGAGAAGCGCTCGTGCGCCACGTGGCTGCGCAGGTAGTTGTCCATCAGCTTGCGGCGGATGGGGTTGCCAATCATCTGCACCTTCTTCTCGGGGAAGAAGCGGCGCGCCTCGTCGAAGGCGATGAAGACGACGCGCACCACGCGGCCCAGCACCTTGTTGGTGAGGCCCGGCAGCGCGTTCTGCTCCTGGATGGCGGTGGGGATGCCCATCAGCCACGCGGCCAGCACCACCGGCCCGCTGGCGTAGCCGCCCACGCCCACCACCACGTCCGGCTTCTGCCGGGCGAGGATGCGGAAGGACTCGATGAAGGCCAGTGGCAGCGCGAAGAGCGCCTTGAGGAAGGCGATGAAGCTCTTGCCCTTGAGGCCCTGGACCTTCACCAGCTCCAGCGGGTAGCCCTCCTTCGGCACCACGCGCGCCTCCAGGCCGCGCTCCGTGCCCACGAAGACCACCTCGTTGCCGTGGTGGCGCGTCGTCACCTCCTCCGCCAGGGCGATGCCCGGGAAGAGGTGGCCACCGGTGCCGCCGCCCGCGATGAGGACCTTCACGCCGTCACCTCCCGCATGTCCGTGCCCGCGCGCGCGGGGCGAGTGGCCGGCTGGGTGTTCGCGCTCAGCGACAGCAGCACCCCCGCCGCGCCCATCAGCACCACCAGCGACGTGCCTCCGTAGGAAACGAAGGGCAGCGTCAGTCCCTTGGTGGGCAGCAACCCCATGGCCACGCACATGTTCACCGTGGCCTGGAAGGCGATGATGGAGGTGATGCCCAGCCCCAGGTAGGTGCCGAACGTCTCACCCGCCGCCAGGCTCGCCCTCACCCCGCGCCACAGCACCACGCCGTAAAGCACCACCAGCAGTCCCACGCCCACCAATCCCGTCTCCTCGGCGAGGATGGAGAAGATGAAGTCGGTGTGGGCCTCCGGCAGGAAGAAGAGCTTCTGCCGCCCGTCCCCCAGCCCCAGCCCCGACACGCCGCCCGAGCCGATGGACATGAGCGACTCGGCCACCTGGTAGCCCACGTCGTGCCGGTGCGCCCACGGGTCCATGAACGCGAGGATGCGCTTCATGCGGTAGGGGCTGGAGGCGATGGCCACGTACGCCAGCGGCAGCGCCAGCAGCACCGAGCCCACGAGGTAGCTCAGCTTCGCCCCGGCCGCGAAGAGCAGCACGAAGAGCATGAACACCAGGAGCACGCTGCTGCCGAAGTCCGGCTGGAGCATGCACAGGCCGACGAGCAGGCCACACAGCGCGAGGTGCGGCACGAAGCCCACGGAGAAGGTGGCCACCTTCTCGCGCTTCTTCGCCAGCGAGTAGGACAGGTAGACGACCCAGGCGAACTTCGCCACCTCGGCCGGCTGCAGGCCGAAGCCCGGCAGGCGAATCCACCGGCGCGCGCCGCCCGCCGCGTGGCCGATGCCGGGAATGGCCACCAGCACCAGCAGGACGATGGCCGTCAGCAGCAGCGGGTACGCCCAGCGCGCCAGCTTGCGCCAGCCCACCTTCATGGCCACGGCCATGGCGACGAGCCCCATGCCGGCCGCGGCGAGCTGCCGCTTGAAGAAGTACAGGCTGTCACCCAGCTTGTCCTGCGCCAGCACCGCGCTGGCCGAGTACACCATCACCAGTCCGAGCGTCACGAGCCCGAACACGGCGCACAGCAGCAGCGGGTCGAACCGCACGGGAGCCGCGGACGCGGACGCGGGAGCGGGAGGAGAGGTCTTCATGGCCGTCAGAGCGCCCCGACGAGGCGCTTGAACGTGTCGCCCCGGTCCTCGAAGTTCTTGAACTGGTCATACGACGCGCACGCGGGCGACAGCAGCACCGTGTCCCCCGCCCGCGCCAGCTCGCGAGCCTTCGCCACCGCCGCGGCCAGCGTGCCGCACGCATGCACCGGCGCCTGGCCCGCGTACGACTTGGCGAGCGTGTCCGCGTCCTGGCCGATGGTGAGCACGCCCTTCACCTTGCCCCGCCCCTCGTCCACCATGGGCGCGTACGGCGCGCCCTTGCCCTTGCCGCCGGCAATCAGCCACAGGTCGCCCTTGAAGGCCCGCAGCGCCACCAGCACCGAATCCACGTTGGTGGCCTTGGAGTCGTTCACCCACTCCACGCCATCCAGCACGCGCACGCTCTCCAGCCGGTGCGGCAGACCGGGGTAGCTGTCCAGCCCCGCCTGCACCGCGTCCGCGGCCACACCGCCCAGCCGCGCCAGCAGCGCCGCCGCCATGGCGTTCTGCGCGTTGTGCGCCCCGCGCAGCGCGCGGTTGTTCAGCCGGTAGCGCTCGCCCAGGAAGTCCAGCCGGAAGCCGCCCTCCTCCGCGACGGCCAGGCCCGCCAGCTTCGGCGCGTCCACCACCGGCCGCCCGCTGACGCTGAAGCCGTACACGGGCGCCTTCGCCTCGCGCGCGAGGCCCATCACGTCCGCGTCCTCCGCGTTCACCACCGCGAAGTCCGTGCCCTGCTGGTTCTGGAAGATTCGCGCCTTGGCCGCGCCGTACTCGGCGTGGCTCGCGTAGCGGTCCAGGTGGTCCGGCGTGAGGTTGAGGATGACGGCGCCGCGGGGCCGCAGGGTGCGGATGCCCTCGAGCTGGAAGCTGGACAGCTCCACCACCAGCGCGTCCCAGTCCTTCGGGGCCATGGCGGCCTCGGAGAAGGGCCGGCCCAGGTTGCCGCCCACGAAGGTGCGCCGGCCGCCGCGGATGAAGAGCTCACCGGTGAGCGCCGTGGTGGTGCTCTTCCCGTTGGTGCCGGTGATGCCGAACAGCGGCACGTCGGAGACGCAACGCCAGGCCAACTCCACCTCGCCCCAGACGGCGACGCCCGCCGAGCGCGCGGCCTGGATTTCTGGCAGCGCCAGCGGCACGCCGGGGCTCACCACCACCAAATCCTGCGACGCCAGCAGCCCCGGAGGCGTGGGACCGGTGACGAGCGTGGCGCCCAGCGCCTTCACCTCGCGGCCCACCTCCCCCAGCGCCTCCTCGGTGCGGGCGTCCAGCGCCGTCACCTGCGCGCCGTGCTGGCGCAGCAGGCGAAGCGCCGCCACGCCGCTCTTCGCGAGCCCGAACACCAGCACCTTCTGACCGGACAGCGCCAACGACATGGCGGGAGCCCCCTTGCGGCCTTCAGCGCAGCTTGAGCGACAGGAGCGCCACGCCACCACAGAGGATGGAGACGATCCAGAAACGGACGATGATCTTCGGCTCGGCCAGCCCCTTCAGCTCGAAGTGGTGGTGCACCGGCGCCATCTTGAAGACGCGCTTGCCCGTCATCTTGAAGGAGGCCACCTGAATCATCACGCTCAGCGCCTCCGCGAAGAAGATGCCGTGGATGATGGCGGACACCACCTCGTTCTTGGACAGCACCGCCAGCCCACCCAGCGCGCCCCCCAGCGCCAGCGAGCCGATGTCGCCCATGAACACGGAGGCCGGGTAGGTGTTGAACCAGAGGAAGGAGATGCCCGCGCCGACAATCGCCGCGCAGAAGACGGCCAGCTCCGCGCCGCCGGGCACCTGGAGGATGCCGAGGTACTGGTACAGCGGCGTGGCCACCAGCTCCCGCGCGCCGCCGCCCACCGTCTCGTAGTCCGCGATGCTCAGCGTGGTGCCCGCCACGTAGCAGAGCACCGCGAAGGTGATGGAGGACACGATGGTGGGGACGATGGCGAGGCCGTCCAGGCCGTCCGTGAGGTTGACGGCGTTGGACGTGCCGACGATGACGATCCACGCGAAGAGGACGTAGAACCAGCCCAGGTCCGGGTTGAACCAGCGCGTGGGGATGAAGGGCAGCGTCAGCTTCGTGTTGATGAGCAGCGTGGGCCCGAAGGAGCCGTCCGGCTGCGTCCACGTGGTGAGCAGGCCGAACACGGCGATGACGAAGAAGAGCGTCTGCAGCGCCATCTTCTTGCGCCCGGCCAGGCCCTTGGAGTTGCGCTTGGACAGCTTCAGCCAGTCGTCCAGGAAGCCGATGAAGCCGTAGCCGAAGGTGAGCAGCAGCATCACCCACACGCCGCGGCTCTTCAGGTCCGCGAACAAGAGCGTGCCGGCGCCAATGCAGATGAGGATGAGCGAGCCGCCCATGGTGGGCGTGCCCTTCTTCTTCTGGTGCGTGTCCGGCGTGTCCTCGCGGACGTTGCTCTGGCCGTGCTGCTTCAGCCGCAGGCGCGCGATGAGCCGCGGGCCGATGAGCATGCCGAGCAGCAGCGCGAAGACACCCGCGGCGATGATGCGGAAGGTGGGGTAGCGCAGGAAGTTGAGGACGCGCCCGGCTTCCGAGTTCTGGATGAGCTCGTACAGGAGGTACAGCACTAGTGGTTTCCTCCAGGCGTGGCCGTGCCCGTCAGGGCCGCCACCACCCGCTCCAGCCGCATGCCGCGGCTGGCCTTCACCAGCACCACGTCACCCGGGCGCAACTGGGGCGACAGCCAGGCCACCAGCGGCTCCACCTCGGTGAAATGGGCGGCGGAATCTCCCATGGAAGCGGCCTCCCACCCCTTCACGGAGCGGGGACCGAAGAAGGCCGCCAGCTTCGCGTGGCCAGGCACGTGCGCGCCCAGCCGCGCGTGCTCCTCCAGCTCACCGGGGCCCAGCTCCAACATGTCCCCCAGCACCACCACGGGCCGGCCGCCCTGGGGCACCAGCGTGGCCAGCGTCGCCAGCGCCGCGTCCATGGAGGCGGGGTTCGCGTTGTAGCAGTCGTCCACCACCGTCACGCCGCCCTTGCCGTCCAGCACATTGAGGCGGCGCGAGTACGGCCGCGCCTGCTCCAGGCCGCGCACGCACTCCTCGGGGGAGTAGCCCAGGGCCAGCGCCAGCGCGAAGGCCGCGGTGGCGTTCTGCGCGTTGTGCGGACCGATGAAGTGCAGCCGCACCGGCCAGTCGCGGCCCGCGTGGCGCACCGTGGCCACCATGCCGTCGCGGCCCTTGGTCTCCACGCCGACGAGGCGCACGTCCGCGCCCTCGGCCCGGCCGAACGTCAGCCGCTTCGCCCGGCTGCGCGCCGCCTGCGCGGGGATGAGCGGGTCGTCCACGTTCACCACCACCGTGGCGTCCGGGCCCAGCTCGCGGAACATCTCCCCTTCCGCCTCGGCCACGCCCTCGAGGCTGCCCAGGCCCTCCAGGTGCTCGGGCTGCACCACGGTGATGACCCCGGCGGCCGGCCGCACCACGCGGGTGAGCCGCTCGATTTCACCGGGGCGGTTCATGCCCACCTCGATGACGGCGGCCACGTGGGTGGAGTCCAGCCGGAACAGCGTCAGCGGGACGCCCACCTCGTTGTTGAGGTTGCCCTCCGTCTTCAGCGCGGGGCCGCGCGTGGCGAGGATGGCGCCCACCATCTCCTTGGTGGTCGTCTTCCCGTTGGAGCCGCCCACCGCGCACACCGGAATGGTGAAGCGCATGCGGTGGTGCCGGCCCAGGCCGCCCAGCGCAGCCAGGGTGTCCTCCACCTCGTAGAGGGGGAAGCCGTCGGGCAGCGCGGGCAGCGTGCGGCCGCGCGCCACCACCGCGCCGGCCGCCCCACCCTTCGCCGCCGCGTCCACGAAGGCGTGCGCGTCGAAGCGCTCGCCCACGAGCGCCACGAAGAGGCACCCCGGAGTGAGCGCCCGCGTGTCGGTGCAGACCGCCGTGAAGGTGGCCGGGGCCGGGCCACCGCGCCGGGTGGCCCCGGTCGCCTGCACCACCTCATCGTCGTTGAATCGGGCTGTCATCGGGGTGAAGGGTATGGAGGGCGCGGCCGGGCCGGGCCGCGCCCGGGTGTGTCAGGGGGTACGGTTCGCCAGCGCCTTGGCGGCCACCTGGCGGTCGTCGAAGTTGTGCTTCTCCTTGCCCACCTGCTGGTACGTCTCGTGGCCCTTGCCGGCGATGAGGACGACGTCGTCCGCGCTCGCCAGGCTGATGGCCAGCTCAATCGCGGCGCGGCGGTCCGCGTCCACGAGGTAGCCCTTCTCACCGGACTTGGCCTTGCCCGCGGAGATGCGGCGCAGGCCGCCCTTCTCCAGGCCCGGCGTGACCTCGGAGATGATGCTGTCCGGGTCCTCGGTGCGGGGGTTGTCGCTGGTGACGATGGCCAGGTCCGCGGCCTCGGCCGCCACCGCGCCCATCAGCGGACGCTTGCCCTTGTCGCGGTCTCCACCGCAGCCGAAGACGGTGATGACGCGGCCCTTGGCCAGCGCGCGCGCGGCCTCCAGCGCGCGCTTGAGCGCGTCGTCGGTGTGCGCGTAGTCCACCAGCACCGCGGGCGCGCCGCCCGGGCCGTAGTTCTCCACGCGCTCCATGCGGCCGGCCACCGGCGTCATGCGCTCGATGCCCTCCTGCACGTCGCGCCGGGCGAAGCCCGCGCCCAGGCCGATGCCCGCCGCCAGGAGGATGTTCTCCAGGTTGTGGGGGCCCAGGAGCTTGCTCTTCAGGGGGATGTCACCCGCGGGCGTCTTCAGCGTGCCCTTGATGCCGTTGAGCGTGAAGCTCACGTCGGCGGCGGAGATCTCCCCGTTGCCCAGGCGGCTGAACTTCCACGCCATGCGCTTCTGGCCGCGCAGCTCGTTGTAGATGCGGCTGGCGTAGGTGTCGTCGCCGTTGACCACGGCCACGCCGGTGGCGGACAGGTTCTCCGCGAAGAGCTTGCGCTTCGCCTGGAAGTACTCCTCCATGTCCTTGTGGTAGTCGAGGTGGTCGCGGCTCAGGTTGGCGAAGCCCGCGGCCTTGAAGGTGAGCCCGTGCACGCGCTCCTGCGCGAGCGCGTGGCTGGACACCTCCATCACCACCGTCTCCACGCCCGCGTCCACCATCTCCCGGAAGATGCGGTGCAGCTCCAGCGCATCCGGGGTGGTGTTGGCCGTCTCCACCGTCTTGCCGGCGTACTTGTAGCCCAGCGTGCCGATGACGCCCGTGGAGGCGTAGGCAGCCGTGCTCATGGCCTCCAAGAGGTAGGTCGTCGTGGTCTTCCCGTTCGTCCCGGTGACTCCCAGCAGCGTGAGCTGGTCGGCGGGACGGCCGTAGAAGTTGGCGGCGATGAGGGCCAGCGCCTTGCGCGCGTTGCCCACCTTGAAGAAGGGCACCTGCGAGGACGGCACCGGCTTCTCGGAAACCACCGCCACGGCACCGCGGGACACGGCCTCACCGATGAACTGGGCCCCATCCTCCTTCGTACCAGGAACGGCGACGAAGAGGTCCCCCGGCTTCACGCGCCGCGAGTCCTGCGTCACACCGGTGACGTCAACCGCGGAACGGCCGCCCGAGGTCTGCTCGGCACCACATCCTGCGAGGACATCCGTCAGCTTCATCTCTTCCCCTTCACACGTCTTGCAAGCGCGGGGCCTGGAGCGAGCGCGGCCTCATTGCCGCGTCGCGAGCTCCAGCGTCACCCGGGCCCCCTTCTCCACCAGTGAGCCGGCGGCGGGGGTTTGAGACACCACTCGTCCACTGCCCATTACTTGTGGCTCGAGGGCCGCGGCGAGCAGCTTCACCACGGCCTCCCGTCCGACCTGCCCCTGGACGTCCGGAACCCGGACGGTGCCGGGCTCCGGAGTCTCCGTCACCGCTTCCGCCAGCGCCGGCCGGGCGGGCACGGCGGCCTTGGCGGCCACCGGCTTCGCCGCGCCGGGCGCGGGGGACACGGCGGCCACGGCCACCTCGGGTGCCACCGTCCGGGACGGGGGCACGGCCAGGTGGGCCATGGCGGCGGTCGCAATCTCCTTGAAAGCAGGGGCAGCCACGAGCCCCCCGTATACGTCCGTCTTGGGTTCGTCCACTACGACGAGAATGACGGCGCGAGGTGACTCGGCTGGCACCATGCCAGCGAAGGAGGCGATTCGCTTGTCCGAGTACCCTCGCGCCACCGGGTCTGCCTTCTGCGCCGTGCCCGTCTTGCCCGCCACCCGGTAGTCCTCCATGGCGGCCCGGGGCGCGGTTCCTTCCTTGGTCACCACGCTTTCGAGCATACCCACCACCTGCCGGGCCACCTTCGCGGACACCGCCCGGCGAATCTCCGTGGGACGGTTTTCCAGCAGCACTACCCCATCCGGGTCCACCACCTTCGACACGAGGTAGGGCCGCATGAGCACGCCATCGTTCGCCAGCGCACCATAGGCGGCCGCAATCTGCACCGCCGTGGCCGTCAGGCCCTGGCCGAAGGACTGGGTGGCCAGGGCCACCTCCGCCTTCGGGAAGGGGATGACGCCGCGCCCCTCGCCCGGCAGCGCGAGGCCGGTGCGCTCGGCGAAGCCGAAGGCATGATAGCCCCCCACCAGCTTCTCGCGCCCCATCTGCTGGGCAATCTTGGCCATGCAGATGTTGGACGACACCTGGAGGATGCCGCGCGGGGCGAGCCAGCCGTACTGGTGGGTGTCGTTGATGGTGTGGCGGCCCACCGGCCAGGCGCCGTTCTCGCAGAAGAAGACGCTGTCGGGGGTAATCGCCCCCTGGTCCATGGCGGCGGCCACCACGAAGGGCTTCATCGTGGAGCCGGGCTCGAAGGTGTCCAGCGCGGCGCGGTTGCGCATGGCCGTGCGGCTGCTGGACTCGGGGGTGTTGGGGTTGAAGCGCGGGTGGTTGGCGATGGCCAGGATTTCGCCCGTCTTCGGGTCCAGCACCACCACCATGCCGGCCACGGCCTTGGCGTCCTCCACCGCCTTGGCCAGCGCCTTCTCCGTCACGTACTGGAGGTGCCGGTCGATGGTGAGCGTCACCGCGGCGCCCTGGCGCTCCAGCGGGTCCAGGGTGCCCTGCACCAGCAGCTTGCGGCCCTTGGCGTCGCGGAAGCCGGACATGCGCGAGTTCTGCCCGGACAGCTCGTCCTGGAAGGCCAGCTCCAGCCCCTCCAGGCCGCGCCCGTCCAGGCCCACCGTGCCCACCACGTGCGCGCCCAGCTCGCGCTGCGGGTAGAAGCGCTTGGGCTCCTTGCTGAAGCCGAAGCCCGGCAGGCCCAGCGCCTTCACCGCGGCCACCTCCTGCGGCTTCGCCTGGCGCTTCACCCACGCGAAGCGCTTGGCCCGGCCCAGGCGCGCGGCCAGCTCGTCCGCGTCCAGCTTCAGCGCCTTGGCCAGCTGGCGCGACGCGGCGCGCACGTCCGGCAGCATGGAGGGGTCCACCCAGATGGAGTCCACCTCCACGCTCTGGGCCAGCGGCGTGCCGCGCCGGTCGAAGATGTCGCCGCGGCGGGCGGGGATTTCAATCTGGCGGACGTACTGGTCCTGCGCCAGGCCGCGCAGCTTCTCCTGCTCGAAGACCTGCAGCTGCACCGCACGGCCGAAGGCGACGCCCAGAAGCGTCAGGAAGAGACCGAACAGCAGCTGCACGCGCAGCTTCAGCCACTTCGCGTTGGGCTCGGGAGCCCGCGTCGCCTTGAAGTCCCTCACCGCGCCGCCCCCGCCGCGTCACGGCCCGCCACGCGCACCGCGGGCCGGGCCACGTCCGCCTGGGCGCTGGGGCGGGACGGCTTCTCCGCCGCCACGGACACCACGGCGCCGCCCTTGGGCATGGCCATGCCGAGCTGCTCGCGCGCCACGCGCTCCAGCCGCGCCGGGGCCTTGAGGGTGGCCAGCTCCAGCTTCAGCCGGTCGTTCTCCCGCGTGAGGGTGCGGCTCTCCGCCTCCTCGCGCGACAGGCGGTAGCCCATGTCCACCACCAGTACGCGGCTGGTGACGTGGAGGATGCCCACCGCCGCGAAGAGGGCGAAGAAGAGGACCGCGGGCAAGAGGTGCAGCAGCACGCCCGCCACGGAGACCGAGCCACGATTCGGGGAGGACCTGCCAATCGAGGACTTGCTCATCGGAGCTTCTCCACCACGCGCAGGTGCGCGCTGCGAGAGCGGGGGTTGGCCGCCACCTCTTCCTCCGAGGCGGCCACGGCCTTCTTCGTCACCAGGGCGAAGCTGCCCGAGTAGCCACAGGCGCACACCGGCAGCCCCGGCGGGCACGTGCAGCGGCCCACGAGGTCCCGGAAGGCCTCCTTCACCTTCCGGTCCTCCAGCGAGTGGAAGGCGA
Source organism: Pyxidicoccus fallax (assembly GCF_012933655.1). Lineage (GTDB taxonomy): Bacteria > Myxococcota > Myxococcia > Myxococcales > Myxococcaceae > Myxococcus > Myxococcus fallax. The sequence goes on from NZ_JABBJJ010000041.1 coordinate 13,628, forward strand.
TGACGCCGGCGCGCCCGCCCACCTTGAGCAACTGGGGGATGGCGGCCAGGAGCGCGTCCAGCGCCTCCAGCTCGCGGTTGACGGCCATGCGCAGCGCCTGGAAGGTACGGGTGGCCACGTGGATGCGGTTGGGCCACGCCTTGCGCGGCACCGCCCGCTTCACGACTTCCGCGGCCTCCAGCGTGTGCGTGGGCAGCGCCTTCTTCAGCTCGCGGGCGATGGGGCGCGCGAAGGGCTCCTCGCCATACTCCTTGAGGATGTGGGCCAGCTCGCGCTCATCCATGGAGGCGATGAGCTCCGCGGCGGTGGGGCCGTCCACGCCCATGCGCATGTCCAGCGGGCCCTCCTTGGCGAAGGAGAAGCCGCGCTCGGCCACGTCCAGCTGCGGGGAGGAGACGCCCAGGTCCACCAGCACGCCGTCCACCGGGAGCACGTCCGCGGCCACGCGGAGCAGGTCCTCGAAGTTGCCCTGCCGGGCCTGGAAGCGCGGGTTGCCGCCCAGACGGGTGGTGGCCGCGGCGAGCGCCACCGGGTCGCGGTCCACGCCCACCACGGTGGCGCCCCGGGCGAGGAGCGCCTCCGTGTGGCCACCGCCGCCCAGTGTGCCGTCGATGATCACCTTCCCCACTCCCGGTTGGAGCAAGTCCACTGCTTCCCGCAGGAGGACGGTCTGGTGCTGGAAGTCCAGGGCCGCCACGGGCCGTCAGACGAAGGGAGCCCGCGAGAGCGCGAAGGCCGCCCGGGCGTCATTCATGTGGGGGTAGATTTCGAACGCGTCGTGCGCGCCGGCCGCGCGGAAGATGGCGGCCAGGTACGGCGACAGGCCGGACAGCTTCAAGTCCCCACCGGTGCGGCGGAAGGCCTCCGCGCGCGCCATGAGCGGCTTGACGCCCCGGTAGTTCAGGTGCCCCACGTCCGCGAAGTCCAGCACCACCTGGCGCAGGCCGCGCTGCATCTTCAGGGTGAGCTCCTCACAGAGCTGGAGCAGGTCCTGCTCGCTCAGCTCACCCTCGAGCATGAGCGTCTCCACGCGCTCGGTTCCCACCGCCGCGCCCACCGCCCGCCGCCGCACCTCCAGAACCTGGTTCATACGCTCTCCACCCTCTCGGGACTTCCGAGTCCTGTCGACTTTCCGTCCGCTACTGGCGCAGCTCCGCGAGCACCTTCATGACATCCGCCGAGGTCGCCTCCTGGCGGGCCTCCTCCTGCGCCTTCGCCCAGCCCTCCCGGCTCCACAGCTCGATGACCTTCACCATCCCCGCCCACACCACGTCCTTCTCCAGTCCCGCGTAGGAGCGCAGCGAGGGTGGGATGAGCAGGCGCCCCAGCTTGTCCAGCGGGCACTCCTGCGCGCTGGCCACGTACAGGCGCATCAGCGTCTTCACCCCTGGCTCCATCGGGTTGCGCTTCGCCAGCGAGGCCTCCAGCGCCTCCCACTCCCGCACCGGGTACGCGTGGAGGCACCTGTCCAGCGCCGTCGTGAGGATGAGCCTCTCGTCGTAGGCGCCCACCAGCGTGTCCCGAAGCTTCGCCGGGAGGCTCGTCCGCCCCTTCGCGTCGATCTGGTGCTCATAGACGCCTCGGAACACGCGGGACGATCCACCTTTTCAACCCGCCAGGGGACTAACCTCCACTCCTTCCCACTCCTTGCCACTACGCGCGGCATACATACGCGTCCCCCTGGGGGGGGTCAAGAAACCGCAACAGGTTGAAACAACGGTTCGTTGGCGCCCGACATCTGGCCCCTGGCACCGCGCTGCCGTGGCCCGAGTCCCGCAAGCCCCGCCACACCTGCGAGGTCCGGTGTTTGGCGCGGTGCGCCGCCCTACCTGTGGAGAGGGGCCGAACTTGAGTTCCGCCCGGGGACAGGCGCAGAGTGTCGGTTGCGTGAACACGAACGTTCGACTGAAGGTGGCCTACAAGACCCCGCAGTCATTGGTGGGGGAGTACACGCGCAGCGTCGGGCAGGGGGGCGTCACGCTGGAGACGCGCCGCAGCCTTCCGCTGGGTACTCGCTTCACCTTCGAGCTGCACGCGGGGGGCGTGCCCAGGCCCGTGGAGGTGCTGGGCGAGGTGGTGCAGGTGGAGCCGCGCGAGGCGCAGCGCTTCCTGCTCACCGTGCGCTACGGCGTGGGCGAGGACCGCACCGCGCTGGACGCGATGCTCCAGCGCATCTACTCCGCGCAGGAGCACGACGGGCTGCGCCGCTTCCCGCGGCTGCCCCTGCACCTGCGCGCGGTGGAGGCGGCGCCCTTCTCCCCCACTTTCCTGGTGCGAGACATCTCCCGCGGCGGGGTGGGCCTGGAGGTGCAGGCCCCGGCGCTGCCCCGCCATGTCCGCGTGGGCACGCCCTTCCTCCTGGAGATGGACCTCAAGGAAGGGCCGCTGATGCTGCACGGCGAGGTGGTGTGGACGTCCTCGGTGCCGCGCAAGCACTCGGAGACGGTGACGCCGGGCTTCGGCGCCACCTTCGGGCGGCTCCGTCCGGAGATGCAGAAGCGCCTGGAGGCGCTGCTCTCCCTGGCGTCGCTGCCCCCCGCGCCCTGGAAGGCGCGGGTGAGCTTCGGCATGGACGCCGTGACGCGGATGCCCTGAGCCCTACTCCTGCGACAGCGGGTAGCCGTTGGCCTGCTCCAGGGCCTTCACCACCGTCTCGCGCAGCTCGGCGGGGTTGTACGGGGTGAAGACGTCCAGCGTGGCCAGGCGCTTCAGCTCCTTGTCGAGCGCGTCCCCCTGGAGGGTGGCGCACAGCGCGCGGCGCGTCCTGTCGTAGGCGCGGGGGACGGCGTCCAGCGCGTAGAGCTGCGTGAGGGCCACGCGCACCGGGTCCAGCTTCCCCTGGCTCGCGGCCTGGCGGGTGCGCGTCACCATGGAGTCCAGGGCGAAGGCGTCCATCACCACGTCGGACAGCGCGGCGAGCACCTCCTGGTGCTTCTCCAGGTCCGTGCCGAACGTCTCCGCGGCCACGCGCAGGCCGTGCAGCGCGAGCCGCTTGGCGGACTCGGCGGCGACCTCCTGCGGGGCCAGCGCGTCCTCGCCGCGCGCGCGGGGCCGCTCGCCGCGGGACAGCTCCTCGGCCACGTTGCCGGCCATGGCGAACAGCGGCAGGTCGCCCTTCACCGCGCGCTTGAGGAGCATGCCGGCGATGAGCATGCGGTTGATTTCGTTGGTGCCCTCGAAGATGCGGTTGATGCGCGCGTCGCGGTACGCGCGCTCCACCGGATACTCCTCGATGTAGCCGGCGCCGCCGTGGAGCTGCACGGCGTCGTCGACGAGCGCGTTGAGCGACTCGGAGCCGTGCACCTTCATGATGGACGACTCGATGGCGTACTCCTCGACGGCGGCGAGCAGGTTCGCCTCGTAGTCCGGAGCGGACTTGTCACGCCCGAAGAGGCGCCCGTCCACGAGGCCCGCGGTGCGGTACGTCATGCTCTCCACCGCGTGGATGAGCGCGGCCATGCGGGCCAGCTTCTCGCGCGACAGGGGGAATTGGACGATGGGGGTGCCGAACTGCTTGCGCTCCTGGGTGAAGTGCAGCGCGTTCTGCAGCTGGAGCTTCATGCCGCCCAGCACGCCCGCGCCCAGCTTCAGGCGGCCGTAGTTGAGGATGTTGAAGGCAATCTTGTGGCCCTTGCCGATTTCGCCGAGCAGGTTCTCCGCCGGCACGCGCGCGTCCTCGAAATAGAGGGGGCACGTGGACGAGCCGCGGATGCCCATCTTGTGCTCCTCCGGGCCCACGGTGAGGCCCGGGGTGTCCTTCTCCACGATGAAGCCGGTGAACTTGTCGCCGTCCACCTTGGCGAAGACGACGAACACGTCCGCGAAGGCGGCGTTGGTGATGTAGAGCTTGGAGCCGTTGAGAATCCAGTGCTTGCCGTCCGGCGAGCGCACCGCCTTCGTCTTCGCGCCGAGCGCGTCGCTGCCACTGCCCTGCTCCGTGAGGGCGTAGGCGGCCACCCACTCGCCGGTGGCGAGCTTGGGGAGGTACTTCTCCTTCTGGGCCGCGTTGCCGAACCAGACGATGGGCAGCGTGCCGATGCCGGTGTGCGCGCCGAACGTCACGGACCAGGAGCCGTTGAGGCTCATGGCCTCGGCGAGCAGCAGGGACGTCGTCTTGTCGAGTCCGGTGCCGCCGTAGGCCTCGGGGATGTCCACGCTGAGCAGGCCCAGCTCACCGGCCTGACGGAGGAGGTCGCGCAGGAGGGCGTTGTCCTTGGCTTCGATGCGCTCGGCCTGGGGGAGCACCTTCTCGCGGGAGAACTGGAGCGCCGTCTTGAAGAAGAGGCGCTGGTCCTCGGCGAGTGTCTCCGGGGTGACGATGCGAGTGGCGCCAACCTCCTGGAAGAGGAACGCGCCGCCAGCGGGAATCTCCTTCGACTGGGCGGGCTCGAGTACAGCGGCCATCAACGACCTCCAGGTTCGCGGAAGGGAGCGTCCCTTCAGCGGGCGGGCAGGCGCCCGCGCGGGGGAGCAATCTAGGGTTGGGTGTGTCAGGGAGGTAGTAGCAATCGGGGCGGGCGGCTTCAAAGGAGAAGGCCCGGCCGGGCAGCGGGCATGACGCTCAGTCGAGGAAGCGGCGCTCCCAGCGGCGCATGTCCTCGGGGCTCATGCGGCCGAGCGGTCTGCCGCGACGGTAGAGATGGGGTTCGAGGACCCGGGCGAGCGCACGGTGCAGGGGCAGCGTCTCGCCTGCTTCCACGTCCCCCGGGTTCGGCGCGTCGCCGAGCGTGACGAGCACGCGGTCCCCGCTGAGTTCCTGGATGGAGATGCCGGGGAGGGAGAGGCGCTCGCGAAGGGCGGAGACTCCACCGAGCTGGCCGAGCACGGGCGGGCCGAGGAAGTTCATCCAGTGGACGCCGTCGACGTGGGTGTCCATGTGGATGTCGGGGCCTTCCCATGCCAGATGAACTCCGTGATAACGCCTGCGGACGAGGTCAACGCCCTCGTCGGCTCGGTCCACCTCAACGAGCCCCAGGTCGACATATCCCGAGTTGATAGGCAGTCCTTCCGCGACGTCGAGGGCCAGCTCACGCACCCGACTGGGGCCATGCTCCTCCAGGAACTCGGTCGGCAACCGCAAATACAACCCGCTGACGTCATGCTCCCGTCCGGGCCAAGGAGAAGGAATCGGCAGCCCTCGGTATTCGACGTAGAGCCCCCCAGCGCATTCGGGCGTTCCCGCGAACCGGGGATAGAACCCCTCGTCAGGGCCGAACATCTCCTTCCTGATGTTCTCCCATGCACTGTCATCTAGCGAGTGGGTCTGGGCATCGTGATCGATGTACCAATCCAGGGTCAGAGGGCGAATTCGTTCACGGAACTTCTCGAGCGACCTCATGACGGCCGGCGCAATCTGCTTGTGGGGGAACTGCATGTAGAAGCAGATGAGCACTGCATCGCTTGCAGCCTGCGCACGAAGCACGCTGGAGTACCGCAACCTGGGATATTGCATGACTCTCATCACCGCTTGGGCCTCTCCACTCCGTCTCTGGGAGAGACAATCCTGGGTCTGACGTGGAGCGCCGCCAGATAGAGTTCGTCCTGTCTGTCGCCTGTCCAGCGGCCACTTCTATAGATGCTCCAGCCTGCTGGATTGCTATCGGGGCACGGGAACTTCATGTCGTACACGTGGATGATGACGCCCTCGCCATCCATGAGGACAATGTCCGGCGCGATGCTGCCCTCCAGGGCAATCACGCCCAAGTTCGACACGAGCTGGTCTTCCGTCTTCTTGTCCAGGTACTCCCACTGCCCCGTCCGCTCGTTGAACTGGAAGCGAGGCTCCAGCAGGTAGCGCCCCGGCAGCAGCTTCCCCAAGGCCGCGTGGAGGCACGGCTTGACCACTTTGTGCTTGTGGCGCCCCAGGAACATGGCCCACGTCTGCCCTGGCATCGTGAGCTGCCTGCATTGCTCCGCCGTAGGGCTCCGGCCACCGAAGAAGGCGTCACGGGCCTCCTGCTCCGCCCCGCGCACACACCGCCAGATGGCCTTCTCGACCGTCGCGTGCAGGTCCGCGGCCAGTTCCACGCCCCGTTGCTCGGCGGAGTTGAACCTGGGTTGCAGCGCGACAGCCACCGCCGTGCCAGCGGCAGCGCCCTGCATCAGCTTCCGCTTCACCTCCTCCGACACACCCGATTCGCCGGGGTTGGGCGTCCCCGTGCACTTCTCCCACTGGCCCGGGTTCTTCTTGAGACAACATTCCACCGTGAGGTCCCGGGGGCCACACTGAAGGTCCGCCTCATTCAACGCGGACTCCGCCAGGCACCCGCACTGGAGCAGGACCAGGAGCAACAGCAACCGAGCGGCCACGTGTCTCTCGCCTGGGCTCATCGAGTCAAAGGTAACATCGCCGCGTGGAACGCCTGGTCCTGATGAAGTCCACGCCCCCTGAATCGCGAGAGCGGTGAGGCCCCAGTGAGCAACGACCCCATCCGCAGCGAACCGGCGACGCCGGAGGTGGAGCCATCATCAGGTCCACAGCGGCGCCGCACCCGACGACAGCTCCTGCTCTGGGCCCTGGGGCTCACGCCCATCCTCGCGGGAGGTGGCCTCACCACCTTCCGGTGGAAGCGCAAGGCGGAGGAGGAGGCCCGGGCCGCGCCACTCACCCAGGCCGCCGCCTACTACCTGTTCGCGAACCATCCCGAGGCGGGGATTCATATCGAGAAGGCGCTGCGCGAATCGAGCACCTACGCGCCAGCCCTCCTGCTGCGCGCCTGCGCCGAACTGGAAGCCGGCAACGAAGCCGCGGCGCGGAGCACCCTCGCGCATACCTCCCTGCGCGACACTCCGGAGGCGAAGCTGCTGCTCGAGCTCGCCACGCGACGCCCGGACTCGCCGAGCGTGCGGCAGGCCTTCTTCGATGCCTGGAAGGCGCTCGGACATCCCGACTTCACGAAGAGCGCCCTGCTCCCCGAACCGCTGGAGCAGGACATCCTGCTCGCCGATCCGGAAGCCAGCTACGAGCGGGCCAACGAGGCCCAGCGCTTCGCCCTGAATGTGCTCACGCTGGACAGCTGCCATAAGAAGTGCCTCTTCGAAATCGATGGGCAGTTCATGAAGACCACCTCGGTGCCCCTGCTCGTGAGCAGCCACGAGCAGGTCAACCGTGGGTCGGAGTGGAACCTCCGGGAGCTCATGCTGCCTTCCGTGCTCTACCGGCTCCGGGAGCTCACCGGCCCCTCGCCGCGGAGCCTCCAGGTCGCGCTGCTGTTCTTCTTCCATGCACTGGACGAGCGGCGGCCCTCGGCCCTCTTCAACCGGGGCGACCTGGCCACGCTCGAGAAGCTCCTCTCGATTCCGGAGTGGAAGCCGGTCTCCAACGAGCAGCACTTCCGCGAGATGCGCGCCCTCTTCGACGGCCTGCTGGACGCCCCCGGCCACCACGCGTGGCGGATGGTCTTCCTGGCGCAGGGGCCGTCACTGGGCATGAAGCTCGTGCGACGCGCGCAGGCCAGCAAGGACCAGCTGACCGACGACGAGCAGCAGTGGCTGGGACGGCTGCTCTGGGAGTATGGCAAGCGCGTCAGCCAGGAGCGCTCCCACGTGGAGCTGGACCTGGGCATCCGGCTCCAGAGGGTCGGCTCCGAGCTGTCGAGGCACGTTCCGGACAAGGAAGAGGTCGTGGACCGTTGGATGGAGCTGGTCTCCTGGGAGCAGGCCATGGCGCGCGCGGGCTGCTACCGCTGGCCGCTGCCGTCGCTCCAGGAGGATTTCTACGCGGCCCGGGCTCGCGACGAGGACTCGTGGATGAAGGCCTTCGCGGGCGTGGGCACGCTCCCCTGACCGCCCGCCTCAGCCCCCGTCCCTCGCTCCCCGGGGCGTCGGGAAGACGAAGCACAGCTCGTCGAACCATGGCTCGCCCGGCGCCGAGTACGTGCCACTGAGCGCCCGCGCCGCCTGGGCCACCTCGGTGCCGAACGACGGCACGAGGCACAGGTCCTCCGACGTCTTGAAGCGCCCCTTGAGCAGCCCCAGCCCGCGGCGCAGCGTGGCGAGGTCCTGCCGTCCTCCGCGCACCGGAACCGACGGGCCATTCGGGTCCGGCCCCGGCAGCTTGCCCACGCTGGTGGTCAGCTCGAAACCATCCGCGCGCATGATGATGCGCAGCTTGCCGGGCGCCACCTCCTCGAGCCACGCGCGGAAGCCCGCCTCGTCACGCAGCACCAGCGGGTACGCCACCGGCGCGTCCGGGTGCTTCAACCACACCTTCTCCGCCGAGTCCCGCAACACCACCAGCAGCTCGGACACCTGCACCAGGAACGTGTCCGCGTCCGGCACCAGCAGCACCTCGCGCCCCTTCACCCGCTCCGCCAGGCGCGCCGCCTCCGCCGAACGCGTGGCCTCGAAGGACTCCTGCCCCAGCCGCACCCGCTCCCCCGCCAGCTCCAGGCGGAGGGCCTCCTTGGGAAGCTCCTCGCCGAACACCAGCGCCGTTTCCACCTCGGGCGGCTCGGCCTCGGCCACCGCGCCCGCGTCCCGGGGCGCTGCGCCCCCGCCCGACGCGAGCGACGGCAGCGGCTCGGGCTTCAGGGATTGGAGCGGCTCGGCCGGCTTCTCCTCGCGACAGCCCGTCAGCACCACGAGGAGCACGGCGACGAGCCCGCGCGCCGCGAGCCCTCCCGCGCGGAGGCCCCGAGCCACCGGCCACATCCACCGGGCGCCAGCGTCCAGCCGCGATGCCCCGGGGACCCTCCTCCGAGCGCGCCCGCTCACGGCGCTGTCTGCCCCGCCGTGGCCGCGGGTGCAGGCTTCGCGAACGCGGTGGCCACGCAGGCCGCGTCCGCCAGCCCCTGGGCCGCGGCGTGCGCCGCCGCGTCACCCGAGTCCTTGAACAGCACCATGCCCTCGAAGCGGGTCTTGTCCTCCGTGCGCCCCGCGTCGCGGATGTAGATGGCCTTCACGCGTCCGGGGAACTCGTCGCGAATCTGCGCGTACACCTCCGGGTCCTTCTCCCCCGAGTCCCCCACCAGCACCACCGGCTGGGAGAACTGATGGAGCAGGCGGCGGATGGCGGGCTGCTTGTAGCCGGACAGCGTCCCCGGGCCGAGGTCCCGCAGGTACAGCCCGAAGCCCGCAGGGAAGCCGTGGCGGTCCAGGAACGTGCGGATGCGCGACAGGTACTGGATGGGCGACCCGCTCACCAGCGCGAACGCCGGCGACGCGGGCTTGCGCAGGCACCCGTAGAACGCCGCCATGCCCGGCACCACCGCCTGCGTGTCCCCGTCCTTCAGCAGCGCCGACTCCACCAGCTTCACGGGGTTCGTCACGTTCGTCACCGCCACCGTGTCGTCGAAGTCCGACACCACCAGCAGCGGCGCCGTGTCCGGGATGACCTCCACCGGCGCGCGCGCCGAGGCGCCCTGCACCTTCGCCTCCGCCTCCGCCGTCCCCTGCGGGAAGCGCTGGCCCTCGGGCGGACGCAGGTTCACCTCGAAGTTGCCGTCGTGGCCGCTCTTCACCTTCGCCACCACGCCCTGGAAGGACACCTCCACCGAGGCCCCCTCCCAGTTGGCCGCCGTCAGCCTCCGGACATTGCGGGTCAGCGCCGAGCTGCCTCCGGAAGGGGCGTCCTTGAGCACGCGTCCCTGGAGGAGTACGCCCTCCGGCCTTCCCAATGCGGGGGCCAGCAGCACGGCTGGCTCCGCGGACGCGACATGTGTGCAGAGGAGTAGAACGATACCCAAAGGGCGAGCGAGCGCTATCAACGGAATTTTCCTATGGCAGCGGTTAGCATACCCCATGATAGCCTGCCCCACCCCGCGGCGGCAGCGTGGAGGGCCAGGTGCGGCAGCCCGGTACGCGCGAAGGAGCCGGAACGAACGTGCAGCAGCCTTCCGAAGGGCTCCATTTCGGGAAGTACAAGCTGCTCGAGCGCATCGCGACGGGCGGGATGGCGGAGATCTACCGCGCCCGGATGACGGCGGCCGCGGGGGTCACCAAGCCCGTCGTCATCAAGAAAATCCTGCCCGGCTACGCGGACAACAGCGCCTTCGTGTCCATGTTCGTCAACGAGGCGCGCATCGCCGCGGGGCTGAGCCACGGCAACATCGCCCAGGTCTTCGACTTCGGCGAGGTGGACGGGCAGTACTTCATCGCCATGGAGTGGGTGGACGGCCACCCGCTGTCTCGCGTGCTGCGGCGCGCGCGGGAGAAGGGGCTGTACACGCTTCCCCAGCCCCTGGCGCTGCTCATCGCGGTGGAGGTGCTGGAGGGGCTGGCGTACGCGCACACCCGGCTGGATGAGCGCGGGCGGCCGATGCACATCGTCCACCGCGACGTCAGCCCGCAGAACGTGCTCGTCAGCTACGAGGGCCAGGTGAAGCTGGTGGACTTTGGCATCGCCAAGGCCCGGCTGGCCGGCGGCGGCGAGGCGGAGGACACCGACGTGAAGGGCAAGTACGCCTACTTCGCGCCGGAGCAGGCCCGCGGGCGCGAGCTGGACGCGCGCACGGACGTCTTCGCCGCGGGCGTCGTCCTCTACGAGATGCTGTGCGGGCGGCTGCCCTTCGAAGGGCGCATGGAGGACGTGCTGCGCAAGGTCGCCCTGGGCGACTTCCCGCGCCCCCGGGACCTCAACAAGGACATCCCCCCCGCGCTGGAGCGCATCCTCCTCACCGCCCTGGCGGTGGAGCGGGAGCAGCGCTTCCGCTCGTCGGAGGCATTCGCGGAGGCACTCGCCCGCTACCTCCACACGGCCGCTCCGGACGTGTCTCCCCGGGCCCGCGCCCACTTCATGAGCTACCTCTTCGAGGCGGAGCTGGTGGGGGACGGGCGCCCGGTGCTGCTGCCACGCGAGTTCCTGGCGCAGATGGCGCGCTGGACGAACGGCCCCGCGGAGCGGCGCACGCCTCGCGAGCTGCCCGCGCTGCGCGACCTGCCGCCCCCACCTCCCTCCGTGCCCGTCGAAGGCCGCCGCGAGCGCACCACCCAGCCCATTCCCGTGGTGTCCCCCTCCTCCGAGGCGCCCGCCTCGGAGCGCGTCACCACGCAGCCCATCGACCTGCCGCGGGAGCTCACCGCGTCCGAGGACCCGGACCGGGGCACCACGCAGCCCGTGGACCTGCCCCAGGAACTCACCGCGCCCTCCGCGCCACCGCGAAGCGCGCCCCCGCCCATGGCGCCGCCCGCGAACGTCGCCATGCCCGCCGCGCTGGAGCGGGACGTCACCCCGTTCGAGGACCTCGCCGAGCCCTCCGCCCCCGAGGCGCGGGCCCGCCTGCCGCGCCGGGTGATGCTGGGCGCGCCGGTGCTGGTGGCGCTGATGGCCATGGCGGCGATGCTGGTGATGGGCAACACGGGCACCTTCTCCGTGGAGCTGAGCTCCACGCCGCCGGGCGCCACCATCCGCGTGGATGGCCGGCCGCTGCCGTCCCGCACGCCCGCGCTCATCACCCACCTGCCCGCCGACACCGAGCACCTGCTGGAGGTGCACGTGACGGGCATGGTGCCGTGGAGCCAGATGGTGCGCGCCGAGCGCGGCACCACCCTGGCCGTCCATGCCCGTCTGCGCCCGAGGGCGGCGGGGGCCTCGCCGCCGGGCGTGCTCGCGTCGAAGCAGGGCCGGTCACCGCCGCTCCAGGAGGCCGTCATGCCCGCCGGGCGTGTCCTCCTGTCCGCCGTGAGCCACTCCTTCCGCGTCCCCGTCCTGTCCGCCGCGGAGCTGAAGCTGGACCCGTCGCGCACGTACGCGGTGCGCGTGGAGGGACGGGCCTCGGTGGGCGGCCCCGCGCAGGTGGAGCAGGCCGGCTACTACCTGGAGGGCGGCGAGCGGCTGCCGGCGCACGAGTCCTTCGGCCTGCTCGGCGCCGAGGAGCGGCTGGTGCGCAACGCCACGCGCCTCTACGTCTTCCTGGTGGACGCCCGGCGCGACGACAACCAGGGCGCGCTGCAGGTGCGGGTGCGCGAGCGCGACAGCGGCACCGTCACCACCCTGCGGCTCGACGCGCGCGAGCACGCGCTGAAGCTGTCGCGCTCGGACCGCTTCCTCCTGCGCGGGCTGGACCCGGCCACCACCTACGAGGTGGTGCTGCGCGACAGCCCCGAGCCCGCGCGCACGCGCGGCTTCGAAGGAGGGCCCGTGGGCCGGGTGCTCGGCCTCCACGGCACCGGCGAGGGCCCCGATGACGCCGCGGGCGTGCTGGAGCTGCTGGAGGTGGGGCAGCCGGTGCGCCTGAGGGGGGCTTCCTGGCTGCAGCTCGCCTTCCCGGACGACCACCTGGCGGACAACACGGGCACCCTGCTCCTCGAGGTGGCGCCCGTGACGCCGCCCGCTGGCCCGGCCGCTCCGCGCGCACCGAGCCGGCTCATCAACGGCCCCTAGCCGGGCGCTACAGCGGTGCAGCGACCTGTTGCCGAAAAGTTGATCACCCGGGCGCGCCCCCTACCCTGGGGCCCCTGGAGGCATCACCATGAAGAAACTGGTGGCAGTGCTCGTGTTCGGGGTGGCGCTGATGGGGACGTTGGGTGGGTCCGCGCGCGTGGACGCGCAGCCGGGAGTCCGGGAGGAACTGGAGCCGACGCAGGCCCAGGTCGAGGCCGCGCTGGACGCGCGGCAGAAGGAACTGCTCGGCACCCTCCTGAAGAGTCGAGCGGCGGACGCACGTACGGCGGCATTCCACCGGTAATCTCGTAGCGTCCGGCGCGGCTCGGTGCTAAGCCCGGGTTTCTCCTGACGTTTACCTCGCCCGTGAGGGGGACATGCCAGAAGGGTCCGCGTCACTCCAGCTCGCGGTCGGCGACCGGGTCGTCTATCCGAACCAGGGGGTCTGCCGCGTCTCCGCCATCGACGTGAAGGAGGTGGCGGGCCAGAAGCTCACCTTCGTCACGATGCGCCGCGAAGAAGACGGCGCCGTGGTGATGGTGCCACAGGGAAAGGTGCTCTCCATCGGCGTGCGCAAGGTCGCCACCGCCGAGGACGTGGAGCGCATCTTCGAGTTCCTCCGCTCGGACAGCGACAAGGCGGACCTCGACTGGAAGCAGCGCGCTCGCACCAACCTGGACCGGATGACCCAGGGTGGCATCCTCGGCCTCGCCGAGGTGGTGAAGGGCCTCCAGGTCCTCAGCGAGCTGCGCCCCCTGCCGACCAAGGAACGTGAGCTTTACGACAATGCCCGGCACCTCTTGGTGATGGAGGTGGCCGCCGCGCTGGGCACCGCCGAGGTCAACGCCGAGGACGCCATCGACATCGTCCTCTTCCCGCCCGGCCGCGAGCGCCCCAAGCGCACCGCCGCCGAGTTCCAGCGCGACGACGACGACCTGGGTCTGGACGGCGACCTGATGGGTCTGGACGGCGACCTGGACCTGCCTCCGGACGAGGAGGCCCCGGCCGAGTCCTCCGAAGAGGAATCCTCCGAGGAGGGTGGCGAGGAGGCCGAGTCCGAGGCCGAGGCGGGCGAGGAAGCAGCCCCCAAGAAGCGCGGCCGCCCGCCCAAGGCGAAGGCCGAGGCTCCCGCCGGTGGCGAGGCGCCCGCTCCGAAGAAGCGCGGCCGTCCGCCCAAGCCCAAGCCGGAGGTCTCCGCCGCCGAGGCAGGGGGCGAGCCTCCCGCGCCCAAGAAGCGTGGCCGCCCGCCCAAGCCCAAGCCGCCCGAGGTCGAGGGCGCCGCGCCCGCCGCGCCCAAGAAGCGCGGCCGTCCGCCCAAGGCGAAGCCGCCCGAGAGCGAGTGACAGCAGCATTGGACCGACGGGCCTTTCCGGGGCGGCCACCGTGCCGCCCCAGTGAGAGTGGAAGGGCCCTCCCGCCGAGGTGACGCCCCGTGATTCGCGTCGTGACGCTGGATTCCTTCGACGAAAAGCAGCTCGCGAAGTTCAACCGCACGCTCTACACGGCGTTCGGCGTGGGCAGCGAGCACTCCGGCACCGCCGACGTGCCCGCCGGCATGTCCGACCCGCTGGACGCGGAGAAGCTGCTGGAGCAGGTGAAGGGCATCCGCTCCTACCAGGACGACAAGGTGCTGCTGCTGACCACGCGCAAGCTGAAGGAGCGCGAGCTGCCCAGCGGCATGGCGCCCACGCAGGGCTTCTCGCGCTTCGGCAAGGACCGCGCGGTGCTCAGCATCAGCCCGCACAAGGATTTGGAGTCCGGGTACAAGGCCATTGCCCGGCACGCGCTGCACCAGCTCGGCCACCTCTGGGAGCTGCACCACTGCCTGGACCCGCGGTGCTCGATGTACCCGCCCTGGACGCCGTCGTTCTCCCAGGGCGAGCCCATCTTCTGCACCTTCTGCCGGGAAAAGAGCGAGCAGAAGATCCGCCTTGCGAAGTCCTAGTGTCCTGCGTGCGTTGCCCCTCGTGGAGCTGGGGGGCCTCGTCCTCGTCGCGCTCCTGTGCCTCGTGTTCCACCTGCGCCTGCCGGGGCGCCTTCCCTCCGAGGGCGACTACCGCGCCGTCGCGGAGCGGCTGAAGGCCGAGGCCCGTCCCGGCGACGCGGTGCTCCTCTTCCCCTGGTGGGCCGAGCGCGCCCGCCTCTTCGTCCCGCCCGACGTCCCGGTGTACGGCTATCTCGGCTCGGACCGGGATGACCTGACCGCGCACCCGCGCGTGTGGGTGCTGGGCCAGCCGGAGCTGCCGCGCTCGGACGAGGACGGCTTCCTCGCGAGCTTCCTGCCCGAGCGCCGCGCGGTGGGCACGCCCACGCGGGAGGGCCCGCTGTCGCTGGCGCTCTACGAGAATGGCCGCCACCGGCCCCGGCGCTTCGTGGCCACGGACGCGTACGCGAAGGCGCGGGTGTACCTGGAGTCTCCGGACGGCACGCGCCGCGACTGTCCCTTCGACGGGCGGGCGCACCGCTGCCCCGGCCCCAGCCACCTGTACGTCGCGCCGGAGTGGCACGAAATCCTCTACGAGCCGCGCCGCTGCCTGTGGATGCACGCGCCCGGCGGACCGCAGCGGCTGGTGGCGGAGTTCGACGGCGTGCCCGGCGGGCTGGGCCTGCGTCTGGAGGGCGGCATCATCTGGGAGCACGCGTGGCCGAAGGACGCGCGCTTCACCACGACGTATATGGGCGTGGACGATGAGGCGAGCGGCTCTCAGCTGTTGGAGGTCGCGGTGCCACCGGGCCTCGAAGGCGTGCAGAAGGCCGAGGTGCGGCTGCCCGAGGGCGAAGCGCGCACGGTGAAGGTCTGGGTTCGCTCGGAGAATGCGGACCGGCGGCAGGTGTGCCTGGACGTGCTCGCGGTGGAGCCCGCGGTGGGGGTGCGGGGATGATGGGCCGGGCTCCCACTCGGGACGAGAAGCGGCTGGCCTGGGCGCTGTGGGTGCTGGGCTTCGTGGCGCTGTGGCTGACGGAAGCCGCGGTGGGCTACACGCGCGACGAGAGCGTCTACTTCGCCGCGGGCGAGGCCTACGCGAGCTGGTTCCGGCAGCTCTTCCAGTCGCCGGCACGGGCGCTGACGGACGCGGCCATCGTCCGCGCGTGGGACTACAACCACGAGCACCCGGTGCTGATGAAGACGCTGTTCGGGCTGAGCCACCTGCTCTTCCACGACGCGCTGGGATGGATGCGCTCGGCCACGGCGTTCCGGCTGCCGGCCTTCGCGGTGGCGGCGCTGGTGCCGTCGCTGAGCTTCCTGTTGGGCAGCGCGCTGTACGGGCGCGCCGCGGGGCTGTTCGCCGCGCTCGCCTTCCTGCTGGTGCCGCGGCAGTACTTCAACGCGGAGCTGGCGTGCTTCGACGTGCCGGTGGCGGCCATGTGGCTGCTCGTCGTGTATTGCTTCTGGCGCGCGCTGGAGGACGCGAAGTGGGGGCTGTGGTGCGGCGTGGCCTTCGGCCTGGCGCTGGCCAGCAAGCACAACGCGCTCTTCCTGCCCTTCGTGCTGACGCCCTTCGCGCTGTGGCGCGCGTGGACGGCGAGCGAGGGCCAGGCGGAAGCGCGCACGTGGCTCCTGCGGGGAGTGGGCCTGTTCGCCGCGGTGGCCGTGTTCTACGGCCTGCTCGTGGTGTCGCTGGGCGGAGGCGAGGGCTTCCAGCGGAAGTTCCTGCTGCTCAGCCCGCACACGCTGCTCTTCGTGGGGCTGGCGGTGGGCGGCGCGTGGGTGCTCAAGGGCGTGGGGAAGGTCAGCGCGCCGGTGACGCGGGCGATGGCGCCCATTCTCGCCATGGCGGTGCTGGGGCCCGTCATCTTCTACCTGCACTGGCCCTACCTCTGGCACGAGCCGGTGGAGCGCACGGCCTGGTACCTGGCCTTCCACGCGAAGCACAACCACTACGCTTGGTTCTACCTGAACACGCTCCTGCGCGAGCCGCCCTTCCCGCTCGCGTACGTGGTGGTGAAGACGGCGCTGACGGTGCCCACCAGCCTCTTCGTCCCCATGGTGACGGGCTTCCTCGCGCTGGCGGCGCGGGCGGTGCTGGGGCTGTTCGAGCGCACGCGCCCGTGGGTGGAGCGGCCGGTGACGCTGGCGGAGGCACTGGTGGGGGTGAACGCGGTGACGTCCATCCTCATCATCAGCCACCCGCAGGTGCCGCACTTCGGCGGGGTGAAGCACTGGTTCCCGTCCATGGTGTTCCTCGGCATCCTCGCGGGCGCCGCGGTGTCGCGGGGCTGCGCGGCGTTGTGGGAGCGGCTGAAGGTGAAGCGGCCCGGCCTGCACTTCGCGGCGGTGGCGGTGCCGGTGTTCGCGGTGCTGCTGGCGCCGGCGGCGGTGTACTCGGCGCGGGTGTTCCCCTACGGGACGGCGGCGTACTCGGAGCTGGCGGGTGGACTGCCGGGCGCGGCCACGCTGGGTCTGCAGCGGCAGTTCTGGTCCAGCCACGTGACGGGCGTGCTGCCGTGGATCAACGAGCACGCGAAGCAGGGCGCGCGGTTGTTCCTGCACGAGGTGCACGGCGGCTCGTTCCGCGACTACCAGCGCAACGGCATGCTGCGGAACGACTTGCGTCCGGTGGGCAGCCCCCTCGACGCGGACATCGTCGCGTACCAGTACCACCAGGAGTTCCGCGAGCACGAGTTCCTCACGTGGCAGGCCTTCGGCACGCGCACGCCGGTAACGGGCCTGTACCTGGACGAGACGCCGCAGGTCGTCGTCTACGTCCGGCCCGAGCCGCGGTAGCTACGCGGGCGCCACGGTGGGCAGCGACACGCGCGCCCCCGTGCCCTTCCAGCGCGACAGCGCGAACACCGCCAGGCTGAACACTCCCAGGGTGACCACGGAGGCCTCCAGGCCGTAGGCGCCTCCGGTGAGCCACATGGGCGCGTCATGGAACACCGGGGTCCACAGCCCCTTCGACGCGTTGCCACTCACGCCGAAGCCCAGGCTCCCGAGCACGTGGTTCCACCCGAGGTGCACGCCCACGGGAAGCGCCAGGCCGCGCGTGCGCAGGTAGCAGAGGCCCAGCAGGCAGCCCGCGAGGAAGGTGTTGAGCATCGCCACGAGGATGACGCTTCCCGGCAGGCCCTCCATGTAGGGGTGCGCGATGGCGAAGAGGACGGAGAACAGGATGAGCGCCCGGCGAGGCCTCATTCCCTGGAGCGCGCGCTGGAAGGCGTAGCCGTGGAAGAGCATCTCCTCGAAGAGCGCGACGGCGAGCATCGTCCCCGCGCTCTTCAGGAGCACCGAGGCCTTACCGTCCGGGTTCCGCACCCAGTGGAAGCCGTCGAGCAGCCACGCGCCCGCGGCCACGAGGCACACGAGCCCCGCCCCACCGGCGATTCCGAGGCCGAACTCACGGACCGCGCGCTGATTGAGGACGAAGCCCTGGTCGCGCAAGGCCGTGCGCTCCAGGCGCGCGCAGAGCCAGGACGCGGCGAGCGCCGCCAGGAACACGAGCAGCGGCTCGGACACGAGGGGCCGCACGGCGTCCGGCAGCATCCTGCGAGCGAAGATGAGGCCCGCCCCGAAGGCGGCCGTCAGGAGGAAATAGCCCAGGATCTTCCAGCCGCTTCGCAAGGTGTTCTCGGCGTTGATGAAGAGGGACTTCATGGCGGCTCCAGTGCGGGGTGGTTCGGCTGTGTCGCGGTGGGTCCGAGGTCGACCGGGGCTCAGCGGCCCTTCGGCTTCGGGGTGGAACGGCGGCGGGTGGCTTCCGGCTTCGTGGGCGTCTTCTTGCCGACGGTGGGCATGGGCGCGGCAGGGACTGGGAGCCGTGCACGCGCTTCGGCGATGCGGACGCCGAACGGTCTCGTCTCGAGCGCGGCGATGGCCTTCTCCAGCGTCAGCGAGAGGGGCGTGGGCAGCTCGGCATCCAGCTCCGCCGCCGCGCCCGCCGTGGCATTCCAGCACGCCTGCAGCCGGGGGAGCATCTCGCGCCCCGCATCCGTGAGCTGGACCCGCCGCTGGCGCTTGTCCCCTGGCTCCGGCCGCACGGAAACCAGCCCCTCCTTGACCATGAGCGCCACCGTCTGCGTCACCGCCGGCTGGGTGATGCCCGCGGCCTCGGCAATATGGCTGACGGTCGACGGCTCCCGTGCAATCAGGGCGCGCATCACCGGCGTGTAGCGAGGCCGGTAGGCGAGGCCTTCCTTCTCGTAGACATCACTGACCGCCCCATCGAGGAGCTCGAGCAGATGTCGCAATTGCGTTCCCAGGCCGGGCTTCATGGAGACATGTATATAAGCACTTATATAAGCAGTAAAGCATCTCCCCTCGGAAGGCTCGGGACGCCGCGGGCTCTCCCCCGCTCCAGGTGCGGGACGGGCCCGTGAAGCGCCACCTGCGCTCCGGGAGCTCTCGACGCTGCGGGCCCCCGCCCCGGGTGCAGGACAGGCCCGTGAGGCGGCATCTGTTGGAACCGTTCGCGGCCGCTCGCGGCGCCTGGCTCCCTGGAGCGGCCTGGCCGGGACCAGCGGACACGGTACGCTTCCCTCATGGGTCCGCTCATCCTCGTCTGCGCCTGTGGCCTCCTGGTCCTGGGCCTCTGGGTGATGCGCCGCTGGCGAGCCCGCCCGTGGCTCCGGTGGACGTGCGGACTGTTGCTGACACTTCCGGCCAGCGCCGGCTGCGTCGGCGGTGGGTACTGGACGTGGTTCACGCTCCTGAGGGGCCCGCCGGAGCCCGCGCGGGAGAGGTGGTTCGAGGGCGTGGAGTACACGCGCGAGGTGCGCCGCCAGCCGCGCCCCATGGTGGCCCACGTCGTGCGCGTGGACCTGGAGGCCCCGGGTATCGACTTCGTGGTGACGCCGGCCGAGCCCTCCGCGCAGGGCGACGTACGCGCCGACACGGTGAGCGGGTTCGCGGCACGGCATGACGTGCAGGTCGCGATCAACGCCAACTTCTTCTTCCCGTTCAGCGCGAACCATCCGCTCGACTACGCGCCACGGGTGGGCGAGCCGGTCCACGTCGTCGGCCCCGCGGCCTCGCGCGGGGTGCGCTACGGCGGGAGCCAGGAGGGCACCACCACGCTCTACCTCTCAGCCGAGCACCGCGCCGGATTCGAGCCACCGGCCACCGGCGTGTGGCACGCCATCTCCGGACTGGGCTACGTCGTGCGTGACGGGGCGCGAGCACCGCTCGGGGACACACCCATCGGGAACGCGCCCTACCCTCGCACGGCGGTCGGCGTCGATGCCTCCGGACGCTACCTGCTGCTCGTGGTGGTGGATGGCAAGCAGCGCGGCTACAGCCAGGGCGCCACGCTGACGGAGGTCGCGGACCTGATGCTGGCGCACGGTGCGCACACGGCCATCCAGTTGGATGGGGGTGGTTCGTCCACGCTCGTGAGGAGCCTCGTCCCGGGACGCGTCGAGCGCATCAACGCCACGAGCAACTTCCGCCTGCCCTGGTGGGAGCGGCCCGTCGCCAATCACCTCGGTGTCATCGCCCGGCCGCTCGGGCCTTGAATCGAACCCGGAGGAGCACATGACAACGACCGTCGGATGTCTGTGTGGCGCGGTGAAATTGGAGCTCAGCGGAGCTCCGGTGGCGCACTTCTATTGCCACTGCGACGACTGCCAGCGAGTCCACGGCACCGCCTACGTCCCCGCCGTGATGTACCGCGCTTCGCAGGTGCGCCTCATCGCCGGAGAGCCCGTCCTCTGGGCGCTGAAGACCACGGTGCGCGCGACCTGCCGTGAGTGCGGCACCCGCGTCTACGCCGAGCCTCCCGGCATGGGAGTCCGTTCGCTTCCCGCCTCCCTGCTGCCGGAGGGCATGTTCCAGCCGACGTTCCACATGCAATGCCAGCACGCCCTGCTGCCCGCGCGAGACGCCCTGCCCCACTACAAGGGCTTTCCGGCGATGTTCGGTGGCGCCGACGACCTGATGTCCTGGTGACGCGCCGGCCTGGACTCGTGTTCCCGAGCCCCTTCACCGGGGCTTCGGTCTGGCACTCACCGCCTTCGCAACGCGACGCGGCCCCCGCAGCCGGTCCTTCTTCCGGCGAGCGGGGTCCGGCTCGTGCGCCTCGGAGGCCACGGCCCGGATGCGCTTCGGCTTGCCAGGGGGACACGCCCACGCCAGCGGCACGGGCAGGAAGTACAGCAGGAAGATGTCCACGACGAAGTCCTTCGATGGGATGTGGGAAGGGCTGACGTTCAACACCGCTATGGCGTCGCCCGTGTCACTTCGGCCTCGTCGCGAATGACGATGTCGACCAGCCTCCTGACGTGCTTCCGGATGTCGGCGGGCCACGACTGGGTGAGCCGCTCGAAGCGCGAGGTGTCTCTCGCATAGAAGGCCCGGGAGGCCTCCTCGAAGCCGGGCAGGTCTCCGGCCACGGCGAGCATGAACCGGTCCGCCGCCTCCTCGGAGCGCCGTGCCCGCTCGCGGCCCCGCGCTTCGCGCATCGCCGCCTCGACGAGCCCGCGCAGCGCCGCGGAAGCGCCGCTCGGCTGTGCGTTGAGCCACTCCCAGTGCCGCGGCAGGAGGGAGACCTCACGGGAGACCACGCCGAGCTTCGGCCGCCCCGGACCGCTCCTCCGAGGCTCATCCGCCTCCTCGCCAGCGCCCCGCGCGCGCCGCTCCGCCAGCCCGCGCAGGACGTCCTCACGCGTCCCCCGCAGGTCCGGGTGGACGGGATGGCCCGAGGCATCCTCGTAGATGACGACCGGAGCCACCTCGCCCCCGTCGACCCACGCCTTCACCTTCAGCGCGACCTCCTCCAACCCTCCCGAGGCGATGCAGCGCGCCCCCGCGAACGCCGTGTACCCGGCTCGCACCTCCTGGCTGTCCTGACTCAAGTGCCCTCCTGGCTCGGGCCGGGCTTATTACCCGGGTAATATTCGGCGGTCAATATCACCCGGGTAAAAATCCCCGCAAGCCCACGGCCCAGAGGGCACACATACCTGACAGAAGGCTGTCATCCCCGGAGCCCAGGGTAGCGCCATCGCAGCGCTTCCCCGACGCGCCCCCTGCCCGGGCGCGCCCCACGTGTCCGGAGACAGGCCGTCATGCTCCCGTTCTTCTTCTTCCCGCTCGTGCCGCTTGCCATCCCCGCCGCTGGTCGCCGCACGGCACCGACCGAGGTCTCATCGAGGGCGGTATCCTTGCCCGGACGCGCGAGGAAGATGATGCCTGCTCGGAAGACCCCGACCGTCAGGACGCCCCGAGCCGGGAGCCGTCCGGCCCGGGTACTCACCCAGCGCGACCTCAATCGCGCGCTGCTCGAACGCCAGTGGCTGCTCCGCCGCGTGAAGCGGACCGTGCCGGAAGCGCTGGAGCATCTGGTGGGCCTGCAGGCGCAGTCGCCAAACCCGCCCTACTTCGGTCTGTGGACGCGGCTGGTGGGCTTCCGGCAGGAGGAACTGTCCACGCTGCTCCTCGACCGGCAGGTGGTGCGCATCACGCTGATGCGGGGCACCATCCACCTGGTCACCGCGGATGACGCGCGAAGGCTTCGGCCACGGGTGCAGCCCCTGCTGGAGCGCTTCATGCTCACCCATGCGACGTACGGCCGGAACATCGCGGGCCTGGACCGGGATGCGCTCGTGGCCGAGGGCCGGGCGCTGATGGAGGAGGAGCCGCGCACCCTGGCGGAGCTCGGGGCGCTGCTCGCCGAGCGCTGGCCCGGGCGCGATGCGAAATCACTCGCGCAGACCCTGGGCGCCTTCGCGCCGCTGGTGCAGGTGCCGCCTCGCGGTGTCTGGGGCGTCGGCGGGCAGCCGCGCTGCACGACGCTGGAGTCCTGGCTCGGCCGTCCCCTCGACACGAGCCTGACGCTGGAGGACCTGGTGCTGCGCTACCTCGCGGCGTTCGGTCCGGCCTCGGTCATGGACGTGCAGACCTGGTCGGGGCTCACCCGCCTGGGACAGGTCGTGGAGGGGCTCCGCCCCCGGCTCCGGACGTTCCGCGACGAGCAGGGCCGCGAGCTGTTCGACCTGCCCGACGCGCCTCGTCCCGACGCGGACACGCCCGCGCCGGTGCGCTTCCTCCCCGAGTTCGACAACATCCTCCTCTCCCATGACGACCGTGGGCGCGTCATCTCCGAGGAGGACCGCAAGCGCATCGCCACCCGCAACGGCATGGTGCCCGGTGGCCTGCTCGTGGACGGCTTCTTCCGCGGCACCTGGAAGCTCCGCCGGGGCCGAAGCACCACCACGCTCGTCATCGAGCCCTACAAGCGGCTGTCCGCGCCGGAGCGCGCCGCCGTCGAGGAGGAGGGGCAGCGGCTGCTCGACTTCGCCGCCGCCGCGAAGGCGCGCGACATCGAGTTCGTCCGGCCGAAGTCGAAGTGAGCGACACGCGCGCGCGGGGTGGGTCTCCCCGCGCCCGCTCGCCCGTCGGTACCGACGAAAAACGGCACCAGCCAGCCACGCGGTCCCCATACGGCTGGAGCGGGAAGGAGACACACGCACCCGGGCCGGCCCGCGTCCGCGCCTCTCGAAGCCGGAGCGCCGCCTGCTCTGCGAGCAGCACCTGCGCGCATCGAGGAACTGGCCCGCGGTTTGCTGACGGAAAGCCCACACATGTCCGTCGTCAATCGCCTCTCGACCAGGCTCCTCCTCGCGCTCTGCAGCGTCATCACCCTCGCCCTGGGCGTCCTCGTCCTGGTGGTCAGCAGGCAGTCCTCCAGCGTCGCCGAGGCGCAGGCCACGGAGCTCACCACGCAGATGGCCGAGCGCTACGCGAAGGCCATCAACGCCCAGCTCGACGCCGCCATCCTCCCGGTGCGCACGCTGGCCCAGACGTTCGCGACGCTGAAGGAGACGGGCGCGACCCACCGTGGCAACGCGGAGGCCATCCTCAAGCGGGTGCTCGAGGAGTCTCCGAACCTGATGGGCGTCTGGACGGTCTGGGAGCCGAACGCCTTCGACGGACAGGACGCGAAGTTCGTGGACACCCCGGGGACGGACCGCAGCGGGCGCTTCATCCCGTACTGGAACCGTGTCACCGGCCTCGTCCACCTCGAGCCCGTCACCGACTACGAGTCCGAGGGCGACGCGGGCGAGTTCTACCGGGGCGTGCGCCAGAGCCGGAGTGAGACCATCATCAAGCCGACGGCCTACTCCGTGGCGGGCCGGCAGATGCTGCTGGCCAGCGTCGTCGTTCCCATCCTCGTGGGCGACCGTTTCGTGGGCGTGGTGGGCGCCGACATCTCGCTCGAACAGGCCCAGTCCATGGTGGGCCGCATCACGCCCTTCGACACAGGCCATGCGGTGCTCGCCTCCCATGGCGCCACCTACGTGGCCCACCCCACCCACGAGCGCCGGGGACAGGCCCTGGAGGAGACTCCCGCGGACGCGCTGGTGAGCAAGGCGCTCACCGGGGGTCGCGCGGTGAGCGCCCGCGTGCACTCGGACGTGCTGCACGGTGACGCGCTCGCGGTGGCGGTGCCCTTCCGGGTGGGCAAGACGAGCACGCCCTGGGTGCTGGCCATCTTCGCGCCGCTGGAGCGGGTGCTCGCCCCGTCCTCGGAGCTGCGCGCCTTCACGATGGGCCTGGGGGTCCTCGCCCTGCTGGCGCTCAGCATCGCCGTGCTCGTCGTCATCCGCGGCATCACCCGGCCGCTGGAGGCGCTCTCCCAGGTGGCCACCCGGATTGCCGCGGGAGACCTGACGGGCCGGATTGCCCACCGCTCCTCGGATGAGATTGGCGTGCTGGCGGACGCCTTCCGCTCCATGCGCGAGCGGCTGGCGGAGACGCTCGGCGAGGTGCGCTCCGGCGCGCTCACCCTCTCCTCGGCGGCCTCGCAGCTCTCCCAGACGTCCCAGTCGCTCTCCAGCGGCACCTCCGAGCAGGCGGCCACCACCGAGGAGGTGACGACGAACCTCGCGCAGCTGAGCCAGACCATCGGCCAGAACGCGGAGGGCAGCCGGCGCGTGGAGGGCCTCGCGCTGAAGGGCGCCGCCGCCGCCACCCAGAGCAGCCACGCGGTGGACACCACCCTGGAGGCGATGAAGCAGATTGCCTCGCGCATCTCCGTCATCGACGAAATCGCCTACCAGACGAACCTGCTGGCCCTCAACGCGGGCATCGAGGCCGCGCGCGCGGGCCAGTACGGGCGGGGATTCGCCGTGGTGGCCTCCGAGATTCGCAAGCTCGCCGAGAGCAGCCAGGCGTCCGCGCAGCAGATTGTCGCGCTCGCGCGCGAGGGCGTGGCCAGGGCCGAGCGCTCCGGGGACATGCTGCGAGCGCTCGTCCCCTCCATCCAGAGCACGGCGGAGCTGGTGAAGGGCGTGGCCACCACGTCGGGTGAGCAGGCCGTCGGCGTGGATCAAATCAACAAGGCCATGCTGGGCCTCAACGAGGTGACGCAGCAGAACGCCTCGGCGGCGGAGGAGCTCTCCAGCACCGCGGAGGAGCTGGCCAGCCAGGCCGAGAGCCTCCTGCAGCGCGTGAACTTCTTCCGGGTGGATGACACGGAGGGGCACGCCGGTCCGGGCGTCGCGCTGCCGCACCTCGCCGGGCGGCCACGGGCCTCGCCGGGGCACGCGCAGTTCTCCCGCCCGCTTCCGCGCGCGGACGCGGCCGGCGAGGAGCGCCTGCGCGCCGGTTGAGCATCTGCGCGAAGGTGAACCCTGCGTGACGCGCGCTCGTGGCATCGAGGTGAGGGCGTGTACATTCGTCTTCCCCACGCAGGAGTTCGTCCATGTCCCCTTCCGACCCTCCCGATGGAATCGACCCCAGGGCACTCGAGGCCGCCCGGGAGTCCTTCTCCCTCGCCCGCCAGGGCAACGCCGAGAAGCTGCGCCAGATGCTGGACGCCGGGCTGCCGGTGAACCTCTCCAACGAGGCCGGCAACACGCTGCTGATGCTGGCCGCGTACTCGGGGCAGGCCGAGGTGGCGAAGCTGCTCCTGTCGCGCGGGGCGGACCCCAATCGGGCCAATGACAACGGTCAGACGCCGCTGGCCGGGGCCGCGTTCAAGGGCGACCTGCGCATGGTGGAGCTGCTGCTCGACGGCGGCGCGCCGGTGGACGGCGCCGGGCCGGACGGGCGCACCGCGCTCATGTTCGCGGCGATGTTCGACAAGCTGGAGGTGCTGGAGTTGCTGCTGTCGCGCGGCGCGGATGCCTCGCGGAAGGACGCCAGCGGCGGCACCGCGCTGACGGCGGCGCGCATGATGGGCGCGCCTCGCACGGCCGCGCGGCTCCAGGAGCTGGAAGGGCGGAGCTAGCCCGCGACTCCTCCGGGGTGGCGCTCTACGCCGCCCCACCCTTCCGTGCGCCCTTGGGAGCCCTCTTGCCAGGCGCATTCGGAGTCCGTGCGCCCGCTGGCTCTGACGGACCGAGCGCGCGAAGGGCGTAGTCCACCACCGTGTCCGCGTACGCCTCGGTCAGCGGGGCGGTGCGCAGCAGCCAGCGGTGGTACAGCGGCCCGAAGAGCAGCTCCACGGCGACATCCAGGTCGATGCCCTTCGCGACCTGTCCCGCCTTCTGGGCGCCGCGCAGCCGCTCCTTCGTGGCCTCCAGGTGCGGACGGAGCACGGCGTCCACGAACTGCTTCGCCAGCTCCGGGTCCATCTGCGACTCCGCCGTGAGGGCGCGTGACGGCAGGTCGAAGCGTGGCTCGCGCAGCTCCGCCACCGTGGCGCGCAGCACTGCTCTCAGGTCCTTCTCGATGTCCCCCGTATCGGGCAGGGAGGTGTCTCCGCCCGCGCCGCTCCACGCGATGAAGGCATCGAGCACCACCGCGCCCTTGGAGGACCACCAGCGGTAGATGGTCTGCTTGCCCACGCCCGCCCGAGCGGCAATCGCCTCGACGGTCAGCCGGGCGTAGCCCACTTCCCCCACCAACTCGACGGCGGCATTCAGGATGGCTTCCCGGGAGCGCTCGTTGCGGCGGGCGGGGTCCGGAGTCTTGGCATCACGCATCGTCCCCAACGTACCAGCTGACGGAACGGAACGTCTCGTCGACCCAACCCCGGATTTCGGCGGTGCTCACTTGAACGGGGCGGCTGGGTTCCATTGCTCCACCGGAACGAACCGGAACCCCTGCACCGCCGGCCGCAGCGCCATCACCTGGTCCACCACCGACTGGTGCACGAGACACATCGAGAGCGACTCCGCGAGCACGAACACCCGCCGCTCGTGCAGAGGCACCTGGCTCAGCACCTTCTCGCTGAGCACCATGCGCTCGATGGAGAAGATGGCGCCCTCCCCGAGGAACTCGCATTCGGAGCGCTGCATGTCGAGCGCGGGAATCTCGTTGAAGACATGGAGCAGCCAGTACCGCCTCACGTCATCTTCGCCCACCTTCACGTCCGCAGGGACGAACTGCACGCGGTGGAGCTGGAGGGGCTCCAGCACCTCCTTCACCCGCATGGAAACGACCGGCTTCGGAAGACAGTGGTGGTCCACCATCACCGGCTTCGGAGGGACTGGATCCCCGAGGCGAAGCCGTACCGGCTCCGCCACCTCGACGGCCCGTCCCTTGTAGTAGGCGCCACTCCTTTGGTCCCACCCCAGCAGCGGATGCTCGTTCGACAGCTCGCGCTCCAGGACGAAGTACTCTCGCTGCATGGCTACCTCCCTACCTGGAGCGCCTTTCGCTCCAGCGGCTTTCGGGTGGTTGCGTGCCTCACGCCGTGCCTGCGTCCACGTGGACAGTCACGTGAGGACTTCTCGGGGATGTGCTGCTCACCTCCGCAGCCGGCACCTCCCTCCCGGTAGTCGAGCCCATCCCTGGAGAGTGTCCATACGAAGCGCTCTACCTTCCGGAGAATCCGCTCACTGACTGCGTCCAGCTGTTCCGTCAGCGACGTTGGCTCAGTGCAGAAAGCGCCCCTCTCCACCCGCGCCTTCACTTCATCCAGCACGGCCATGACCGCTTTCGGATACGCCATGTTCACGTCGTGGGCCCAGCCTCCAGCGTGGTTGCCACGATGGACGGGGACGTGGAGCTCGCAAGCGACCTCCATCCGGGATGGCAGCATGACACCATTCTCCCGGCGGTTGATGTCGTAGCCGAACTCACGGCAGTACTTCGCCCAGTCCTCGTCGTCCGCCATGGCCTCGGAGCAGATGAGATGGTGCGCGGCGATGGACCAGCGTCCCGTGTACCAGTCGTGCGACTCCGGCTCTCGCCCCTCCAGGATGGCCTCGCTGAGCCAGACCGAGTTGCCGTTGTGACTCCCCCACTCAGCCGCGAACGGATGCGCCTGCTTCCCGCAGTACTCACAGGGAGGCTTCTTCGGGGGCTTGGGCCCGTCTCCCGGTCCGGACTGGAGGAACATGACGCGGCGACCGCGGATGATGACGGGCATGGAGGAAGCAGAGCCCATGCCCGCGGCCCCCTGAACCGTCCGATAGGGCGCTCAACAATGGGATTCCCGACAGGGACGGTTTCAGGCCCTGCTCAGTCCCTGGTCCGGAGGCAGCCCGGGTGCATTGGGCGCGCGGTGCGTCTCGTCTTGACTCCCCGGGCGCAGGAAGCCAATGTCAGGACATGGCGAGACGGAACGTCTCGTCTCCTACCAACCCATAGGAGAACCCCATGCCCCGACGCGCCCATATCGCCATGGTCAGCATTCCCGCCCACGGTCACGTGAACCCGAACCTGGAGGTCATCCGGGAGCTGGTCGCCCGCGGCCATCGCGTCACCTACGCCAATGACGCCGCGTTCGCCGACGTCATCCGCGACACGGGCGCCGAGCTGGTGCCGTACACCTCCACCCTTCCGCGAGAGGGCGTCGAGGCCTGGCCCGAGGACACCATCTCCCAGCTCGACGTGTTCCTCGACGACTCGCGCGCGATGCTGCCGCAGCTCCGCGCCGCCTATGAGAAGGACCGCCCCGACCTCTTCCTCTACGACATCGCCGGCTACGCGGCGCGCATCCTCGCGGAGAACTGGGAGCGGCCCGCCATCCAGCTCTCCCCCACCTTCGTCGCCTGGGAGGGCTACGCCCAGGACATGGCCCCCATGGTGGACGCCCTGAAAGCAGACCCACGCGGCGTCGAGCACTACCGGCGCTTCTCCGCCTGGCTCGCCGACAACCGCGTCTCCGAGACGGACTCCATGCTCTTCGTCGGGCTACCCCGCCGCTCGCTCGTGCTCATCCCGCGCGCCCTGCAACCCAATGCGGACCGCGTGGACCGCTCGCGCTTCACCTTCGTCGGGCCCTGCTTCGGAGACCGCTCGCACCAGGGCACCTGGAAGCGCCCCGCTGGCGCGGAGAAGGTGCTGCTCATCTCCCTCGGCTCAGCGTTCACCAAGCAGCCCGCCTTCTACCGCGCCTGTCTGGCCGCTTTCGGCGACCTGCCGGGCTGGCACGTGGTGCTGCAGATCGGCAAGCACGTGGCTCCCGAGGAGCTCGGCCCGCTACCGCGCAACGTCGAGGTGCACCCGTGGGTGCCGCAGCTCTCCGTGCTGGAGCAGGCCAACGCCTTCATCACCCATGCGGGCATGGGTGGCACGCAGGAGGGCCTCTACTGCGGCCTGCCCATGATTGCCGTGCCGCAGGCCGCCGACCAGTACGCCAACGCGGACCGCCTCGTCGAGCTGGGCATCGGCATCCGCCTCGACACCGAGCAGGCCACGCCCGAAGCACTTCGCTCCGCCCTGCTGAGACTCACCACCGACGCCAGCGTGGCGGCGAAGCTCGCCGCCATCCGCAAGGAGGTACGCGAAGAAGGAGGCGCCGCGCGGGCCGCCGACCTCATCGAGGCCGAGCTGCCACCGCCTCGGTAGAGATCAACGAGAAGCAGCAGAAATCACTCGGGCGGCCGACCTCGCCGACGCGAAGCCGAGCCGCCCGTGCGACAGCCAGAACGCCGTCAGCGCACGACGGGAACCGGCATCCCCTCGACCACGACCTGCTGCTTGAGCGGCTGCACGCGGCCGCTCTTGCGCACCTGGAACGTGGTCTCCACGAGCTGGCTGCCCATCAGCACGGTGGCCACGGCCTCGAAGCCCTCGGCGCCCTGGGAGACCTTGACGGGGTGGAGCTTCGCGACGGCGTCCGCCTTCTTCGCGCCGAGCGCCGCGTCGGTGTTCGTCGCCGGCAGCCAGACGAGGTCCCCCGCGCCCTCCACCACCTTGTGCTTGCCGCCCTCGGTATTCGCCACGAAGAACTTCACGTACTCGGCGACCTGCGAGGCCTCCAGCGCGAGCCCCTCGTCCTGGTTGATCTTGTAGATGGACTGCGGGTCGCCCGCCGTGAGGTTGACGACGTGCGTGCCGTCATCCGCGTACCGGAACTGGAGCGCCCGGTGCGGCAGCCGCACCTCCGCCCTCAGCAGCTTGAACCGCTTGTAGAAGCTCAGCGGCTGCGAGGTGAAGGTCGTCGGTTGCCGGCTCATCGTGTCCGCATGCACCGGGTCGACCTGGGCGATGCGCTGCAGCGTCTGGGCGTCGGCATTCACCTTCGATTCCTCCTGGGGCCCGGCCTTCGGGGGCCGGGCACTATCACAGTGGAGCGTGGTCAGTGCCAGCGCGGCGGTCAGAAGCACCCGGCGCATCAGGGCTACGGATGGGCGCTGTCCCATGCCGAGCCGTAATACTCGGGGTAGGTCTGGCCGTTGGTGCTGGTCACCACCTTGCCCGTCTTGAAGCCATCCAGGACGGCATCGTACCCCGCCTTCTCACCAATGGCACGCAGCTGCTCGTCCGTCAGGTCGGGGTCCTTCTTCTTCGCGTCCTTCACGGCCTGCTTGTAGGCGTCGTTGTACTCCTTCTCCAGCGGGAAGGAGGCGGTCACGTTCTTGCCGTTGGCCACCAGCTCGTTCTTGGCCTTGATGCTGTCGACGGTGCCGCGCACTTCCTCGTCCAGCATCTTCTGGACGTAGTCGCCGCGCGTGTCGTTGACGATGTCGGCCTTCGGGCCGTCGATGCTCGCCTTGGCGTGGTTGACTTCGTGGACGAGCGTGAGCGCCGCTTCCTGGGGGTCCTGGCTGCGGTCGATGACGATCTTGTTGCCGTCCCAATACGAGCCACCGCCGTCGGCGAACTCCACCGGAATCTTCTTGTCCTCGAGGTACTTCACGGCCGCCGCGCCCGTCGGCGAGTCCGCGAGGATGTCCTTCACGTCCTTGAGCTTCTGCGCGTCCTTCGCCGCCTGGACGACCTTCTGGACGACCTCGCCCACGCCTCCACCGACGCCCCCCGCGCCGCCGCCACCACCACCGAAGATGCCCTCGATGCCGTCCTTCACCTTCTCGAAGGCGTCCTTGAAGAAGTCGCCCACCGGTCCGGGCTGGCTGGCCTTGTTGGTGCTCTCGGCCGCCGCGGGGCGGGGGCTCACGGGCGCCTGCGGAGCCCGCGTCTCGGTCGTCTGCGCCGGGCGACCGCCGCGGCCAATTCCGTCAATGCCCATGGTTGCTCTCCCCAAAAAGAATCAACTCCACGTCCTATTTTCGTCGAAGGCCTCCCCGGGGTTGCGTCCGCGCCTACCTGCCCCCAGGTGGGAGACGCGGCCGTGAGGGAAAAGCCCAGCCTTCTCAGGGGCTTTGCGGGGCCCCCGCGCCGGAAAGGCCCTCGCGGACACCCCGTGGAACGTGGGAAACCCCAAGCGCCATGCGATCATCCCTCCTGCTCTGCACCCTCCTGTTGTCCCTTGGCTGCGCCCGCTCCCTGGAGCCCACCGGACGGACACCGGACGCGGCGCCAGAAGCGGAGCGCGGCACGTCCGGGGCCGGGTCGACGCACGATGCGGCCACCGCTGACGCGACACGGCACGCCGGAGCGACGGAGCCGGAGCGTCCCGACGGAGCCCCGTCACGGCACGACGCGCCGGAGGCCCCTCCGCGCTCCGAATCACGCGATGCGGGGCCTCGGGCGGAAGCCTCCCCCCGCGTGGAAGTGCGCGACGCGGGGCGTCAGGACGAGGCCGCCGCGGAGTGCCGGAGCGACAATGACTGTACTCTCACGCTCGTGCCGGAAGGGGACTGTTGCCCGCGCCTGTGCGTGGGGCGCGCGGTGCCCGTCGCGGAGCATTTGAAGCTCGACGCGCGCCAGCGCGCATGCGAGGAGCGCGGCAGGGCCTGTCCGGACCCTGTCTGCGCGCGGCCGCGCACCCGTCCCGTGGCGATGTGCACTGGCGGGCGTTGCACGACGCGAATGCTGCCATTGGAGGAGCGCTGACCTCCCAGAGGTCCAGGGCTCCGAAGTACGCTGGCCACGCAGACGGTGGTTCTTCCACGCCCCTCGGGAGGGACACATGAAGCGCTGGAGTGTGGTGATGGCAGCGGTCGCGCTGTGTGCGGGCTGTGAAGGCAACAAGAAGGAGGACCGGCCCACGCGTGCGCAGCTGCGCAGGACGGGGCCGGCCACGGTGGAGGTCGTCCCCACGGACGGACAGCTCCCCTACTGCATGCTCTACACGGTGTCCGAGAAGGGCGTCATCCGGCAGCTCACGCTGACGCGGGAGAACCGCTCCATCCGGTGCGACCCCAAAAAGCCCGTGGCCAACACGAGCTTCCGCATCCCCGTCCAGGAGGGGAAGGTGCGGATGTACATCTTCTTCTCCGACGACCGCATCCCCGCGGGTCCGGTGGCACAGCAGCTCTACGACTTGCGCGGCCAGGACCGCATCAACGCCATGGACCTGCGCCTGCCCGGACGCGTGTTCGTGGAGACGCTGGAGTTCACCCCCGAGGAGTCCTCTCCGCCCGTGACGGGTGGCGTGGTCGGCGCGGGAGGCGAGCTCGTCGACGGCGGCACCAGCGGCGGCGCCAACGGCAATGGCAACGCGGCGCCCGGCACGGGCGTCCCGGTGCTCGCGGATGGTGGAACCCTGGGCGGTCCGGCCGCCACCGAAGAGGCGCCCTGAAGCACGCCGGGGGAGGCACTCACCTCCCCCGAGCACCGGTCCGCGTCGTCAGAAGGCCTCGCGGACCATGGCCAGCAGGTCGGCCTCGGTCACCTTGCGCGGGTTGCTCAGGTGCGAGGCGTCCTGGAAGGCCTTGTCGGCAATCCTGGGCAGGTCCTTCTCCTGCACGCCCGCGTCGCGCAGGCGCGCGGGGATGCCGATGGCGGCGTTGAGCCGGCGCACGCGGTCGATGGCGTTGCTCGCGAGCACCTCCTCACGCGCGTTGGACGTGTCACCCATGGCCACGGCCACGCGGGCCAGCCGCGCCGTGCAGACCGCGCGGTTGAACTCCATCACCACCGGCAGGACGATGGCGTTGGACAGGCCGTGGTGCACGTTGGAGACCGGCGTGAGCGCGTGCGCCAGCGCGTGACAGGCCCCCAGTCCCTTCTGGAAGGCCATGGCGCCCTCCATGGCCGCCACCATCATGTCCGTGCGCGCGGCCAGGTTCGTCCCCTCGCGCACCGCCGTCACCAGCGAGCGTCCCACGCGGTGGATGCCGTCGATGGCCACCGCGTCCGCCAGCGGGTGGAAGCCATTGGCCAGGTACGCCTCCAGGCAGTGCGTGAAGGCATCCATGCCCGTGGCGGCGGTGACGCCGGGAGGCAGCCCCAGCGTCAGCTCCGGGTCGCAGATGGCCGCCTTCGGCAGCAGGTACGGGCTGAAGATGACCGTCTTGCGGCCCGTGTCCTCCAGCGTCACCACGCCCGAGCGCCCCACCTCGGAGCCGGTGCCGGCGGTGGTGGGAATGGCGATGAGCGGCGGCAGGTCGTCGCGCACGTACTGGTCGCCGCCCTTCGCGTCGTCATAGTGGCTGAGCGGCGGCTCGTGCGTGGTGAGCAACTGCACCAGCTTGCCCGCGTCCAGCGCGCTGCCGCCGCCCAGGGCGACGATGCCGTCGCAGTTCGCCTTCCGGTACGCCTCCAGGCCGGCGAAGACGTCGCGCTCGGTGGGGTTGGGCTCCACGCGGTCGAAGACGGCGCACTCCAGGCCGGCGGCCTTCATCACCTCCAGCACCCGCGAGGCCAGTCCCGCCTTCACCACGCCCGCGTCCGTCACCAGCAGCGGGCGCTTCATGTTCAGGCGCTGCGCCTGCGCGGGCAGCCGCTGCAGGGCCCCGGCGCCGAAGACGATGCGCGTGGGCCAGGCCATCTCGGTGACACGCGGCTCGGTGGGGATGTCGAACGGCTTCATCTCGGACTCCTCTGTCGGGCTCATCAGATGAGCTCCAGGTAGCGCTCCAGCTCCCAGTTGGTGACGGCGCGCTCGTACTGGCGCACCTCCCACTCGCGCGTGCGCACGAAGTGGTCCACGAAGCCCTCGCCCAGCAGCTCCCGCGCGCGCTCGCTGTTCTTGAGCAGCGCCACCGCTTCCTTCAGGTTGCGCGGCAGCGGCCGGGCCTGGGCCTGCGCGTACGCGTTGGCGTTGCAGGGCGCGGGCGGCTCCACCTCGTTCTCGATGCCCCACAGGCCCGCGGCCAGGCTCACCGCCATGCCGATGTACGCGTTCATGTCCGCGGCGAGCTGCCGGTATTCGATGCGCATCGCCTTGGCGTTCTCGCCGATGACGCGGATGGCGGTGGTGCGGTTCTCCAGGCCCCACGTCGCGGTGGTGGGCGCCCAGGTGTTCTCCACGCTGCGCTTGTAGCTGTTGATGGTGGGCCAGTAGAGCGCCGTCAGCTCCGGCATCAGCTCGAGCTGCCCGCCGATGTAGTGGCGCATGAGCCGGCTCATGCCGTGGGGCTCGCCCTCCTCGTGGAAGAGGTTGTGCTCGCCCTTCAGGTCCCACAGCGACTGGTGCACGTGCCCCGAGCAGCCCGGCAGCTTCGCGTTCACCTTGGCCATGAAGCACGCGGTGAGGCCGTGACGCGCGCAGATCTCCTTCACCACCGTCTTGAAGAGCGCCGCCTTGTCCGCCGCCTTCTCGAGGTCGTCGTAGCGGATGGCGGCCTCGAAGACACCGGGGCCCGTCTCCGTGTGGAAGCCCTCGATGTTCAGCCCCATGCCGTTGCACCCGTCGATGAGCGCGTGCACCAGCGGCGCGTTGAGCGAGGTGCGCAGCCACGAGTAGCCGAACATGCCCGGCGTCAGCGGCGTCAGCTCCTGGAAGCCCTTCTCCTTCAGGCTGTGCGGCTGCTCCTTGAAGATGAAGAACTCGTACTCCGCGCCGAAGCGCGGCAGGTAGCCCAGCTCACGCGCGCGCGCGCCCACCTTCTGGAGCAGCTGCCGGGGGCTGGCCTCGTAGGGCGTGCCGTCCGGGTTGACGAAGTCCAGGATGAAGGCCGCCGTGTCCGGCTCCCAGGGAATGATGCGCCCGGTGGACGTGTCCACCTTCGCGTGCGCGTCCGGGTAGCCCGTGTGCCAGCCCGTCACCTTCGTGTTGTCCAGGAGCTCGTCGCCGAGGTCCCACCCGAAGACGACGTCACAGAAGCCGAGGCCGCCCTTGGCCGCGCTGAGGAACTTGTCGAGGGAGATGTACTTGCCACGCCAGACGCCATCGACGTCCATCGCGGCCACCTTCACCTTCTTCACACCCTTCTCGTCCAGCCACCGGCGCAGGGTGTCCGACCCATCGGAGTCGCGAGGAGAGGCACCACCCCGCGTGGTCTCGCGCTCCTTGGCTCGAGCCCTGCGGGCCATGGCGGGATGGGTGAGGACCTTCGCCTTGGAACGGGTCGGCATGGGTTCCTTCCTTGCTGGCCGCCGAGGGTGGCGGACGTGCCATCGATGCGCAGCTTGAGCCCACTCGGTGAGTGGTCAGGAGCGGACACGCGTGGCACGAGACGTTAGGAACGAGGCACGGATGCGGCAACCTGCGGCGGTGAAGAACGTCCTCTTGCTGAAAGCCGGCGACGCGGCCCTCCCGGTGCGCCTCTCCGTGGGCGACTACGAGTCGTGGTTTCTGCAAACCATTGGACTGTCCAACTACCGATTCGACATCCTCCACGTGCACCGCGACGCCCCGCTGCCGGCCAGCGCGGACGGGTACGACGCGGTGATGATGACGGGCTCGCCCGCCTCGGTGACGCAGCCGGCGCCGTGGATGGAGCGCGCCGCGGACTTCATGGTGGAGGCGGGCGAGCGGGGCACACCCGTGCTCGGCGTGTGCTTCGGCCAGCAGCTATTGGCCCATGCGTACGGGGGCCGTGTGACACGCAACCCCCAGGGCCGGGAGATAGGCACCGTGGAGGTGGCGCTCACCAACGAGGGCCGCGAGGACCCGCTCTTCGACGGGCTGTCCGAGCGCTTCGCCGTACAGGCCACCCACGAGGACATCGTCTCCCAGGTCCCCGAGGGCGCGCGCGTGCTGGCCGGAAACGCCAACACGTCCGCCCAGGCGCTGGCCTTCCGGCCGAACGTGCGCGGCGTGCAGTTCCACCCCGAGGTGACTCCGGACGCCATGCGCGCCCTCATCCTCGCGCGCCAGGAGGGGCTGGAGCAGGACGCCGTCGCGCGCGGTGTCGCTCCGGGTGAGCGCGTGCCCCGGCTGCTCGCGGGCTTGTTGCCCACTCCCGCCGGCCCGCGAATCCTGGTGAACTTCCTCGAGCGCTTCACCTGACCCGCCCGAGGCCCCACTTGCCGCGTCCCGCACCGTCGATTCTCTTCCTCGCCAGCTTCGTCCTCCTCGCCTCCGCCTGCTCGGATGGAGACCTGTGCGCCCAGGCCCCGCGCTGCGATGACTCGGAGGCCATCAACTGCGAGACGGGCTGCACCGTGGGCCCCTGCTCCACCGGCCCCACCGTGCAGGAGTGCAACGAGGGCACCTCCTGCACCGTCATCCCGGGAGACCGCGAGGACGCGCGCTTCTACCGCTCCCGCGCGGTGTGCGCGAAGTCGCTGAGCGCCTGCGACCCCGCGGCCGCGCCCCCGCCCGTGTGCGAGGGCGAGCGCTTCGTCACCGGCTGCAGCGCCTACCGCCGCGACATCCGCGTCCCGTGCTCCCAGGCGGGGCTGTACTTCGCCCAGGTGCCGGCGTGCTGCCGGGGCGGCGCGGCGGATGGCGGCGCGGACGCGGGCACGGCGGATGGTGGCTCGGATGCAGGCACCCCGGACGCGGGGACGGGAGATGGTGGGATTCCCGACGCTGGCGGCACCCGAGCCGACGCGGGACGTTGAGCAATCCGCGTTGGGCCCGGCCACCGTCGAGGGCAGGCCAGCGGGCGAGCGGCGCGCTCCCTATCCTGGTCGCATGGGGCGCCACGAGCGCCGGGGTGCGACATGAATCCTCTCGTCCTGCGTTACCGCCGGTGGAAGCGGCAGCTCCGCGACCTCGCCGGCTACGTGCACCTGGACCCGAACGCCAACAGCATCGTCCGGCGGACGGACTTCACGAACTGCCCCAAGCCGGTGCTGCTGCTGTACGGCTTCTTCAGCACCCGGCGCGTCTTCGAGGTGCTGGAGCACCGGCTGCGGCGTGACGGGTACTGCGTCTGGTCCATCCACCTGGGCGGGACGCTGGACCGCTTCAACACCTACGGCATCGACGTGCTGGCCCAGAAGGTGCGCGAGAAGGTGGAGCGACTCTACGCGCGCTACCCCGGCATGGGGCCGCTCACCATCATCGGCCACTCGAAGGGCGGCCTCATCGGCAGCTACTACGTGAAGCGCCTGGGCGGGGACCAGCGGGTGCGCAGCCTGGTGACGCTGGGCACGCCGCACCGGGGCTCGCGGATGGCGTACCTGGGGTGCGCGACGCTGGGCTGGTTCAGCCGCAGCATGTGGCAATTGACGCCCATGTCCCCCTTCATCAAGTCACTGCGCACCGGGGCCTTCCCGCGCGACGTGCGCCTGGTGTCCATCTACTCGCGGGACGACGGGGTGACGCCCTTCCCCTCCGCCCGGGTGGAGGTGGAGGGCCAGCCCAACGTCTTCAACGTCGAGGTGTCCGGCGTGGGGCACGGCGAGCTGCTCACCCGCCGGGCGGTCTACGAGGTCGTCCGCCGCGAGCTGGCCCTGGGCTACGGCGAGCCCGCGCCCCCGCCGGTGCTGCGCGCGCTGTCGCTGCCCGGCGCCTCGCCTTGAGATAGAGAGAAGGCCATGCCGTCGCGCTGGGACCACCTCTTCGACCTCAAGCCCGTCACCCTGCTGGACCACCTCCTGGAGGAGGTGGCGAAGCTCTTGGCCAAGGACCTCCAGCAGTGGCCGCCGCCGGTGCAGGAGCTGGACCTGGACACCGGTGGCGCCTTCGCGCCCCTCTTCACGGAGCCGCGCCCCCGCCCCTCCCCCGCCGTCTACACCGAGGCGCTGCGGCTGACGCGCTGGGAGCTGGAGCACGACACGGACGCGTACGACGACTACATGCGCAACAAGCGCTACCTGGAGCGCGGCCTGGCCCCGGAGGACCGGATGCCGCTGCTGTTCCTCAGCCGCTGGCTCACCGAGCAGATGACGGGCCTGGGCGAGGCCACCGAGGGGCGCGTCAAGCGCAAGCACATGCGCGAGTGCCTGGACCGGCTGGAGTCGAAGCTGCGCCTCTTCGTGGTGCCCGGCGCCTGAGCCTGCCCGCCTGGCGGCCCGGCGCTGTCCCAGCGGACGATTATCGTCCAGCCACCACCGGATGATGGCGGGCCGCGCGGGCCCGCCCGCCCGCACTTGTCACGGCGTGGGCACTGCCATAAGCCACACGCCACCATGCTGCAGCCCCTGGACTCCTCCTCCGCGACCTCCACCCCGGCCGAACGACGCAGGCGCCTGCTCCTGCTGGGGGGACTGTGGCTGTCCATCGTGGTGGCGCTGATCGCCCTCCGCTCGGTGGTGATGCCCTTCGCGGGGGCCGCGCTCATCGCCTACCTCGTGCAGCCGCTGGTGGCGCGCATCACCCGCGTGAAGGTGGCCGGCCGGCCCGTGCCGCGCTGGGTGGCCATCCTCCTCATCTACGCCGGCTTCTTCGTGGGCGTGTACCTCTTCTTCGTCGCGCTGGTGCCGCAGCTCTACCGGGAGATGGCGCGCGTCAGCCGGGACGCGGTGGCCTTCGCCAACACGCTCACCCCGGAGCACGTGCAGGAACTGGCGCAGCGCGCGGAGACGTGGCTCAGCACGCGCGGCATCCCCGTGGCCCTGTCCAACCGCGCGCTGGAAGGCGCCGACGCCGCGGCCCAGAACGGGCAGTTCAGCCTCGCCGTGGACCTGGAGCAGCTGCTGGGTGACGCGGCGAAGCGCGCCTCGTCGCTGGTGCAGGAGAACCTGGGCGACATCGTCAACGTGTCGCGCCGCATCGTCGCCGGGGTGGCCGCCGGCGTCTTCATGCTCTTCTTCGTGCTGATGGTGGGCGCGTTCTTCTCCATCGACGCGCAGGCCATCCGCCGCTACTTCGGCACGCTGGTTCCCCCCGAGTACGCCCACGACGCGCGCCAGCTCGTCGAGCGCATCGACCGCTCGCTGTCCGGCGTCGTGCGCGGCCAGGTCACCATCTGCATCGTCAACGGGGGGCTCACCTTCCTCGGGCTGATGCTGTTCGGCGTGAAGTTCGCCTTCCTGCTGGCCACCATCGCCACGCTCTTCAGCCTCATCCCCATCTTCGGCACCATCCTCAGCTCGGTGCCCATCGTCCTCATCGCGCTGGCGGACGGCTTCCAGAAGGCGCTGGCCATCCTCGCGTGGATTATCGGCATCCACGCGGTGGAGGCGTACTTCCTCAATCCCAAAATCATGGGACAGGCGGCGCACCTGCACCCCGTCATCGTCGCCTTCTCCCTCATCGCCGGGGAGCGGCTCTACGGACTGGTGGGCGCGCTCTTCGCCGTCCCCGTCGCCGCCATCCTCGTGGCGTGCTTCGACTACGCGCGCCTCAAGGCGCAGCCACGGCCCGTGGAGGCCGCGGCGCCCGAGACGGCGCGCTGAGGACTGAAGCCGCCGTCACTGACAGGCAGCGGCGCAGCGCGAGTCGCGGCAGATGGGGATGCAGCGGCCGCACTCGATGGAGCCCGCGGGGCAGCTCCCGGTGCAGCTGACGCCTCCGCAGCGCGGGCCATCCGCCTCGTGGGTGACGGCGGTGCCGAGGCCACAGCAGGCGTCGGCCACG
The DNA here is from genome assembly GCF_012933655.1 of Pyxidicoccus fallax. GTDB lineage: Bacteria > Myxococcota > Myxococcia > Myxococcales > Myxococcaceae > Myxococcus > Myxococcus fallax. Next base: position 52,766 of record NZ_JABBJJ010000041.1, read on the forward strand.
CAGTCGTCATCCACGTAACAGGTCCGCTGGGAGAGCACCGGTGGCTGTTCGTCCACCGGTGGCTCCAGGGCGCCCACGTCGCATCCCGCCAATCCTCCGAATGTCATCCCGACGACAAGGGACAGCAGACGGACGAAGCTGGGTCGGCGCATGGGCGCTCCTTTCCCGGTGCCTACCGGTTCATCGAGCCGAGGAAGTCGGCGTTCGAAGGCGTCGGACGCATGTGCTTGAGCACAAATTCCATCGCGTCAATCGGCGTGAACGGGTGCAGCACCTGACGAAGGGCGGTGATGCGCACGAGGTCGGCCGGCGTCAAGAGCAGCTCCTCCTTGCGCGTGCCGGACTTGTTGATGTCCAACGTCGGGAAGATGCGCTTCTCCATCAGCTTCCGGTCGAGGACGATTTCGGAGTTACCGGTGCCCTTGAACTCCTCGAAGATGACCTCGTCCATGCGGCTGCCGGTATCGATGAGCGCGGTGCCGATGATGGTCAGCGAGCCACCCTCCTCGATGTTGCGCGCGGCGCCGAAGAAGCGCTTGGGCTTGTGGAGCGCGTTGGCGTCCACGCCACCGGACAGAATCTTGCCGGAGGCGGGCACCACCGTGTTGTAGGCGCGCGCCAGACGGGTGATGGAGTCCAGGAGGATGCAGACGTCGTACTTCTGCTCGACGAGGCGCTTGGCCTTGTCGATGACCATCTCGGCCACCTGCACGTGGCGGGTGGCGGGCTCGTCGAAGGTGGAGGACACCACCTCGCCGCGCACGTTGCGCTCCATGTCCGTGACTTCCTCGGGGCGCTCGTCCACGAGCAGCACGATGAGGTAGACGTCCGGGTGGTTGCGGCTGATGGCGTGCGCGATGTTCTGCAGGAGCACCGTCTTGCCGGCCTTCGGCGGCGCCACGATGAGGCAGCGCTGGCCCAGGCCGATGGGGCAGAACATGTCGATGATGCGCGTGGTCATCTCCGACGACTCGTGCTCCAGCTTGAGCTTGCGCGTCGGATAGAGCGGCGTGAGGTTGTCGAACAGGATGCGCTCACGCGCCGCGTCCGACATGGGGTCCGCGAAGTTGACCTTGTCCACCTTCTGCAGCGCGAAGAAGCGCTCGCCCTCGCGGGGCTGGCGGATGGGGCCCGTCACCGTGTCGCCGGGGCGCAGGTTGAAGCGGCGCACCTGCGACGGGGACACGTAGATGTCGTCCGGGCTGGGCTGGTAGTCGCTGTCCGCGCTGCGCAGGAAGCCGAAGCCGTCGCTCAAGAGCTCCATCACGCCCTCGGCGTGGACCTCGAAGCGCTTGTCGGCGATGCCACCCAGCAGCGCGAAGATGAGGTCTTGCTTCTTGAGACCCTGGTAACCCTCGATGCCCACGTCGTGGGCCATGCGGGCCAGGTCGGTGATCTTCATCCGCTTCAGGTCGTTCAGCTTGATGACCTGCATCGGGGCGCCGTCGCGGGTGACTTCCGTGATGGCGGGGGCCTCGGGGGCCTCGGGCGCGGGCGTCAGGGTGGCGGCCGGCTGCTCCTCCTCGCCGGAGATGCGCGCCTCCTGGAGGTCATCGTCGCGCACGGGGCGGGAGATGGGCGTGAGCACCGGACGGGGCGGCTCGGCGGGCGCCTCGGGGGCCTCGCTGACGTCCTCCTCGCGGCGCGCGCGACGGGCGCGGGCGGGCTTCTCCGTTTCATCGCGGTCGGCCGTCTTCGCCGCGCGCTTGCGGCGAGGCTTCTCGTCGACCTCGACGATTTCGGGGGCGGCAACCTTCTCTCTCGAAGTACGGGCTTTGCGCATGTTGTAACGCTTGGGGAGGAACGGAGCGACCGAGGCGTCGGACGGGGGTCAGGCGGGGGAAATGTCCGCGGGGTCCTCGGAAGCACCTTCCAGGAGGACGGCTTCGCCGGAATCCCTGAACGGGACTGCGCGAGCGCGAGCCGGTTGGTTGGGAAGCGTTGGCGCCGGAGGAAGACCTGCGCCATGAACCGCGGGGGACGTTATTGACCCCCTCCGGGCGTGTCAAGGCATCCTTGCGTCCGGGGTCCGGTCACTTCTGATGGGCAACAAGGGAGCCGGGGCCACACATTTCCCCAGGCTCCCGGCACCCTTGCGCGACCCGCCGGGTCATCGCGCGCGGCTCCAACACGCCAACCCCCGCTCCTCTTCCCCACCGGCCTGCCCC
>NZ_JABBJJ010000420.1 GCF_012933655.1 Pyxidicoccus fallax
GGCCGGGGCCGGGGCCTCGGCGGGCTTCGGGGCGGCGGCTTCGGCGGCGGCCTTCTCCGCCGCGGCCTTCTCGGCGGCCTGCTTGTCGGCCTCGGCCTTCTCCTCCGCGGCCTTGCGGAGCTGGTCCTTGCGCTCGCGCTCGCGGCGGCGCTCCTCGCGCTCGATGTTCTTCCGGGCGTCCTTCACGTACTGCGTGATGCGCTCGTCCTTGCCGCCCTTCGCCTGGAACTGGTCGAAGTAGGAGATGGCCGTGTTGTACCGCTCGAGCGCGTCCATCCCTGGTGGCTCGACGTCCAGGTAGAGGATGGCGAGGTTGAAGTACGGGTCCGTCGTGCCGGGCAGGAGCTTCAGGACCTGCTCGTACTCGGCCCGCGAGCGGGCGAAGTCACCCTGGCCGCGGTAGGCGTTGCCCAGGTTGAGGCGGGCGGAGGCGAAGTCCGGCGCGGCCCGCACCGCGGCCTCCAGCTCGGTGACGGCGGCGGGGTAGTCCTGCGCCTCGTTGAGCAGGGCGCCGAAGTTGTTGCGCGCCTCCGCGAAGTCCGGGCGGAGCTTCGCGGCCTGCTTGAAGGACTCCAGCGCCTGCGGGCGTGCCTTGAGGGCGAGGTACACCAGGCCCAGCGCGTTGTGCGTGGCCGCGTCGCCCGCGTCGATGGCGCGCGCGTTCTCCAGCACCATGCGCGCCAGCTCGTTCTTGCCCTCGCGGTAGTACACCTGCGCGAGCACCTGCATGGCGCGCACGTGGCGCTCGTCGCCCTTGAGCGCCAGCTTCGCCTCGGTGGCGGCGGACTCGTGCTTCTTCTGATGGAGCAGCGTGGTGGCCAGCGCGGTGCGCAGCGTCACCGAGTCCTTCCGGGAGTCGAGCAGGCCGCGCAGCTCCGCCTCCAGCTTCACCGAGCGGCCCGTGCGGCCGTACAGGCGCGCGAGGCAGTCCCACGCGGCCTCCTGCTCGGGGGCCACCGCCAGCGCCTGACGGTAGGAGCGCTCGGCTTCCTCCGGCTTGCCCAGGCGCTCCTGGACGATGCCCAGGTTCGTCCACGCGTAGTCGAGCTTCGGATTCTCGCGCGTGAGCGTGCTCAGCGCGGCCTCGGCCGCCGTCAGCTCGCCCTTCTGGGCAATCTCCACCGCGCGCGCGAAGTCTCCCGCCGGGCCACGCGCGGGCTTCTTGGGGGCTGGGGCCTCCGCGGCCGCGGCCTGCTCCGCCGTGCCCGCGTCCGGGGCCGCGGCGGCGCCATCCGTGGGGGTGGCGGCCACGGGGTCCGGGCGCGTCTCGGGGCCGGAGGCGCACGCGGACAGCACGAGTCCGGACGCGAGCGCCACGGCGGTGAGCGCGCGGGCGCCGGGGATACGCAGGGGCCTCACTGCTCACCTCCGGTGGTCAGCTTCGGCGCGTCCTTCTTCACGGTGGATTTGGTGCGCGGCGGCCCGTACACGCTGCCCACGAGGCCGTCCGGATACGCGGCGTCCCCGGAGAGCGCGTGCTTGGGCTCCTTGAGCACCGGGTACTCCTTGGGACGGAAGCGGTTGAGGGCCTCCAGCGTGCGCCGCGTCCACTCGTTGGAGATGCGATTCTTGCGCGCCTCCGCCATGGTGGCCGCGTAGCTCTCCACCGCGGCCTCCTCCAGCGCCGTCGTCTGCTGCGCGAGCTGGTCCTGGTACACCACCACCGCCTCCTCGCCCAGCCGCTTCACCTCCGGGGGCACCGGCGTCTCGATGATGGTGTTGGCGAAGCGCTCCAGCGCGTAGCCGCGCCGGTACAGCGCCGCCAGCGTCCACTCCAGCCGCTTGTACGGGTAGACGCGCGCGTAGGCCTCGTTGACCGACTTCACCGCGTTGCGCTTCGCCGTGAAGCTGCGCTCCAGCGCCTTGCCCCGGCCGCCAATCCTCAGCCGGTCGAACTTCTGCAGCTCCGCCTCGGCGAGGTGGAAGCGGCCGTAGGCGGCCGCGTCCGCCGCGAGCGGGTGCGTGTCCGGCTGGAGCTTGCGGCGGTCGAACTCGTTGGCGGCCTGGGCCCAGGAGCGCTGCGCCTCGCGCTCGTTGCCCAGCTTGTGCTGCGCGTCACCCATGCGCCGGTACGCGTCCACCACCAGCTCCACCTGGCCGGGCTTGTTGGCGAACTTGCGCACGAACTCCTGGAGCGCGCGGACCTCGCCCTTCGGGTCGCCCTGCTTCTCGTAGATGATGGCGGCGCGGTACTGGTTCTTCGGCGCGTCCTCGGCGTTGGGGTACAGGTCCGCGTAGCGCAGGAAGGCCGCCGCCGCCTCGGGGTAGCGCTGCTGGCCTTCCAAGAGGCGCGCGGTGTTGAAGAGGGCCGCCTCGCGGTCCTTCGACGCCGGGTAGTCCTTCACCAGCTTCTGGTAGTTGGCGACGGCCTTGTCGAAGTCGTACGAGTTCTCCGCGTTCACCGCCACGCGGAACAGCGCCGCGTCCGCCAGGGGCGAGGACGGGTACTCGCGGTAGATGCGCTCGTACAGCTTCAGCGCGGAGTCGAAGCGGCGCGTGCTCTCGTACGCCACCGCGGCGTTGTTGAGCGCCTTGTCCGCGAACTCGTGGCGCGGCTCCTCGTCGACGAGCTGGATGTACTTCTCCGCGGCCTCGTCGTGCTTGCCCTCGGCCATGAGCTGGTCGGCCAGCTTGAAGCGGCCGGCGAGCTTGAACTTCACCAGGTCCTTGTAGAGCGGGCTGGTCGGGTCGATGACCTGCGTGTTGCTGGCCAGCTTCGCGCTGACCTCCTCCACGCTCTTCCAGTCCTTGTCGATGAGGAACGTCTCGACGATGAGGTTGGTGGAGTACTTCGCCACCTCGTGCTTCGGGTACGTCTGGACGATGGACTCGAAGCGACGGCGCGCCTCGGGGAAGTCGTTGTGCGCGTAGAACAGCTCCGCGGCCTTGTAGGCGATGCCCGGCGCCTTGTCCGCCTTCGGCAGGAGCGCGAGGTACTTGTCGGAGGCCTCGACGAGCTTCTGCTCGGTGGGCGCGAAGGGCAGGGGCTTGACGACCTCGCCCTCGGGGCGCTCGGTGGAGCGCAGCGGCTTCACGTCCGGCGCCGCCCCGGACTTCACATCCAGGTTGAGCTGCTGCTGCCACGCGAGGACCGCGTTGAGCGCGGCGTCGTCGCGGTGCTTCTCCGCGACGCCCGTGTCGCGCACCTCCTCGTAGCCCTTGGCGGCGGCGGCGAACTGGAAGGAGTTGTAGAGGCACTCCGCGTGGTAGAAGCGCATCTCGCCCGCGCTCTTGCTGCGGGGGAAGCGCTCCAGGTAGGCGCCGTACGCGCGCGCGGCCACCTGGAAGCCGAGGTTGGCCTGCTCGAACTTCCCTTCCTGTTTGAACACCAGCGCCTGCTGGTGGTGGTAGGTGGCGGTGCTGTACAGGCTGCGCTCGGCCAGCGCGTTCGCCTCGGAGAGCGCGTCCGGGTCGTGCTTGTTCTTCTCGTACCAGGGCGTGCCCGGCTGGTAGCTCGTGGCCAGCTTCTCGGACGCGGCGAAGGCCTCGGCCATCATCCGGTCGCCCGTGTACGCCTGGACGATGCGCTGCTGCAGCGCCGGCGCGTCCGGGGCGAGCGGGTCCTTCTGGAGCACGAGCTGGTACGCGGCGATGGCGTCCGGGTACTTCGTCTGGTCGAAGTAGACGTTGCCGAGGCGGCGGTAGATTTCCGCCTCGTACGGGCGCGGGCCGCGCTTCTCGAAGACGGCCTGCGCGCGGGCCATGCCGCCCCAGTTCTCGTCGGCCAGGGAGATGGCCACGTACTGGAGGCCCTCCTCGCGCAGGTCGCCGCCGGCCTTCTCCTCGCCCCTGGCCACGCGCTGGGCCTCGTAGAAGTCCGTCAGCGTGAGGAAGGACTCCACCGCTTCGTCGAAGCGGTCCATTTTGTAGTACGTCCAGGCCAGCTTGTAGAGCGCCTTGTCGTAGAGCGCGTGCTGGGTGTCGCGGATGGCGGCCGCGAAGGCCACCTCGGCCTTGGTGAGCGCGTTCGGGTCCTCGTAGGCGTCGAACCAGTGCTCGCCGATGCGCACCCACGCCTCGGTGGTGAAGCGGCTCTTCGGGTAGCGCTCGATGAGCTGCTCGTAGGCGACGAGGCCCTCGCTGAACTGCCTCTGCTCCTCCAGGCAGTAGCCCAGCAGGTACAGGGCGGCGTCGTTGAGGCGGTAGTCGGGGAAGTCCTTCAGCAGCCGGCGGTAGAGCGCGACGGAGTCCGAGTAGTCCACCACCGGCTCGTCGGGCACCTCCCCGCTGGAGTCGCCGTCGGCCGCGGCGAGATGCTCGCGGTACCGCTTGCTCTCGGCGAGGAACTCTTCCGCGGAGCGCTCGTAGTACAGCTCCGCGAGGCGGAACATGACGTCCGGCGTGTAGCGGACCTCGTCGGGGTAGCGGCGGAGGAACTCCTCGAAGCGGATGATGGCGTTCTCCCGCTCCCGGCGCTCCTGCGTCTCCAGGTCGCGGATGGTCTTGTCGTACGAGGACGACAGCGAGCCGCGCTTCTGCTCGTACTTGTGCTCCACCAGCAGCTGCACCTCGCGGTGGAACTCGCGCGACTCGTCCTGGTACGTCTTGTGGGCGCGGCTGACCTCCTGGAGCAGGGCTTCCTGCTCGGGCGTGCGCCCCAGGCCCTTCAGGTACTCGCCGGGCTTGCCGGAGGCGGGCGCCGACTCCTTCGCGGGAGCCTCCGCGGCGGGCGCGGCGGTGGCCCCTTCCGCCTCCTCTTGGGCGGAGGCGGGCAGCGCGGAGAGGGCGAGCAGGGCGGCGAGGAGGGGGCGGCGCATCACTGCTTGTCCTCCGCCAGCACGTCCTTGAACTCGGCGTCCAGCTCGCGCAGCGCCTTGTCCTTCTGCGCGGACAGGCGCTGGATTTCCGTCGTCTTGTCCTGCTTCTCGGAGAAGGCCACGTCCACCACGCCCACGTCCGCGCGGAGCACCAGGTCGTAGAACTGCTGCCGCACGCGGCGGAAGCTCTCGAAGGCGATGCGGCCCACGAGGTTGCGCGTGTCGCCGGTCACCGCGGCCACTTCCGCCTCGTAGCGGTCCAGGAGCTGCTGCTCCGCCAGCACCTTCTCGCGGATGTCGCGGCCCCGGGACTCCAGCCGCGCGCGCAGCACGTCCCGCGCGGCGGCCACGCGGGTGCGCAGGGCGTCCGCCCGGCTCCGCACCTCGTGGGCGCGCATGAGCGTGCGCGCATCGCCCTGGGGCAGCCGGCCCTCGGCCGCGCTCAGCAGCTCATGCTCCTGGCGCAGCACCGCGGCGTACTCCGTGCGGATGGTCTGCTCGCCGGCCAGCGCCGTGGCCGCGGCGTGGCGCTCGTCCGCCAGCCGGGCGCGGGTGGCCTCCAGCTCGGACCGCAGGTCCGTCAGCGTCTGCGTCTCGGCCTGGAGCTGCATGAGGAACTCGCGCTCCTCCTCCGGGGGGGTCGTGCGCTGCCCGCGCGTGTCGTCCACCCACTTGCGCACCGAGGTGGCCACGGCCTGGAGGCTCTGCAGCTCGTAGCCCAGGCGGAAGGCCTCGCGGTCCACCTCGTCCACGCGGGACTGCATGCGCCGGCGCCGCTCCTCCAGCTCCTGGAGGGTGGTGGGCAGGGCGGAGAAGCGGTGGCCCAAAAACTCGCGCCGGAGCCGCACCGCGTCCAGCCGCGCGCGCTCGTCGGGGGTGAGGACGGCGTCCAGCGCGGCGGTCTCCACGCGCACCAGCGCGGCCTCCGCGTGGGTGAGGGCGGAGTCCACCGCGTCCGCGCGCGTGTAGCCCTCCTGCAGCTCCGGGAAGGACTCCATCCCGCGCGTCTCCAGCGCCTCGAGGATGCGCACCGCCAGCGTCTGGGCCTCGTCCGCGCCCTGCCGGCCGCTGTCGAGGTCGCCCACCAGCCGCACCGCGTCCGCCACCTCACGCTGGGTGGCGGCGTACTTCAGCGCCAGCGGAGGCAGCAGCGTGCGCACGTCCGCCGAGCCGTCCACGCGTCCCAGCAGCCGGTCGAAGTACGCCACCGGGTCCTGGCTCACGCGCATCAGGTTGTCGATGGACTCACGCGCCGGCCGGAAGTCGTCGCTGACGCGGGTATACGTCTCGATGGAGGTGCCGTACTTGCGCAGCTTCTGCAGCAGGTTGCCCTGGAGCAGGCGCGCCTCCGCGGCGAGCGGCGAGTCGGGCGTCACCATCAGCAGGATGTCGATGGCGTTCTTCGCGAGCTGGTGGTTGCCCATCTTCACGTGGACCCACGCGCTCTCGTAGAGCGACTCCGGGAAGGACTCGCTCTCCCGCGGCACCTGGCCATAGCGGTCCAGCGCCTCGCTGTAGCGGCCCGTCTCGAACAGCAGCCGCCCCAGGGACATCAGCGCCAGCTCGCGCACGCGCTGGGCATTGGCCTCCGGCGTCGCCGCGGCCGTCTGACTCCGCGTCGGTGCCGAGGTGGCGACAGGCGAGGAGGGCAGGGCGGCGAGCCGCTCGAAGTGCTCGATGGCGGCGGGCAGCTCTCCGGCCTGCACGGCCAGCACGCCCAGGTGGTACGCGGCCTGGAGGCGGAAGGCGCCGTCCGGGGCCTGGGCCAGCGGGCCGAAGGCCTCGCGCGCGCGGGCGATGCGCTCCTCGGCGGGCAGGTCCGAGCGGCGGAAGAGCCACTTCGCGTGGACGTACGCCATCTCCGGGGGAAGCTGCCCGCCAGAGAGGGCGCGCGCCTTCTCCACGTACCCGTCGATGCCCTCGAACTGGTTGAGCCGGCTGGCCACCGTGAGGTAGCGCGAGAGCGCTTCCCGCTGGTGGTTGGAGGACGAGGGCAGCGACAGCAGCTCGCGCAGGTACATCCTCGCGCCGATGTAGTTCTGCTGCTGGAAGAGCGAGTCCGCCAGGTAGAAGAGGGCGTCCGGGTAGCGCGAGTGGGGGCGGAAGCGCGGGTCGCTCACCAGGTCGTAGAAGAGGACGGACGCCGCCGGCCAGTCGCCGAGCAGGTATTGGATTTCCCCGTCGGAGAAGCGGCGCGCCCGTGAGTCGTCGTCTCCAGGCTCGGCGCGCTGCGTGTACTGCGTCTCCACGAAGCGCAGGTTCTCCTCGGTGAGGCGCAGCCCCTTGTCCACGGCGTCGAGCTGCTGCGCCAGATCTCGCGCGGTGGGGCGCGACGCCGGACGTGGCTCGGCGGCGAGCGTGGGCGTGGAGCCCAGCAGGGCGGTGGCCAGGGCCAGGGCGCGGAGCGACGCGTTCACCGGAGGAGCCCCTACTTCGTTTCGGAGGAGGAGGTGGCCGGCGCCGACGGCTCGACCTTGCGGCCCGTCTCGCGCGTCAGCTCGATGTCGTAGCGCACCGCCGGCCGGTCCTTCAGGTCCGTGGTGAGGCCGCCCTGCTCGAAGCCCACCACGCGCACGGTGGTCACCTTCCCGGGCTCGGCGGTGAAGGACTGGCTGGACTGCACCTTGAACTTGTAGCCCTCCAGGTAGCTGAACACGCCGTAGCCGTTGCCCCGGTAGACGAGCCGCACGGCAATCTGGTGCTGACCGGGGACGATGCGGCCGTTGAAGACCTCGAACTCCTGGCGCTTGCCGAGGTCTCCCTCGGTGTCCACCTGCGTGAAGATGGGCGCGCCGTCGAGCGCGTACGTCACCGACTCCAGCATGAAGGAGCCGCCCATCTCGTTCTTGTGGACGATGACCGCGCGCGAGCCGGTGGACACGTCACCGCCCAGCACCGACTCCTGCAAGAGCAGCAGCCGCGCCTTGGAGCGGTAGATCTTCTCCTTCAGGTCGACGACCTGCTCCTCCAGCGTCTTCACGCGGGTGTCGAAGGCCTCTTCCGCCGTGCGCGCGCCGGCCGCGGGCACCGCCGCGCTACCCACCGCCTCGGACGGAGCCGCCCGCGAAGCCTGCGGCGCGCCAGCAGCCTGGGGCGCGGCGGACGGCGTGGAGGCGGTCGCCGCGGGCGTGACGGCGGAGGGCGCCTGCGCGAGCGCCGGCATCCACACGGTGGCGCTCAGGAGGGCGAGGAGGTGGAAGGTTGCGGCAGCGACACGCACGGTGCGACCTCAAGAAGTCAGACGACCTGACCCGACGGCCTGAGGTCATACCACCCTTCCCGGCGGGCCGTCTTGTCACGCTCAGTGCAAGGGGCCGGCTCGCCGGTCGGCGGGCTGCTTCAGCCGCCCTTCTTGAGCTCCGTGAGGACCAGCTTGGCCACGGCCTTGAGCGTGTCGAACACACCCACGCCGGTGGGGGCAACGGCCTGATACTCCGGGATGTTGCGGGGGTTGAGCGCCTTGCGCATCTCCTCCACCGTCACCGCGTTGGGCAGGTCCCGCTTGTTGTACTGGACCACGTACGGAATCTTGTTCAGGTCGTAGCCCTGCTCGGCGAGGTTCACACGGAGGTTCTCGATGGACTCCATGTTGGCCTCCATGCGCTCGATCTGACTGTCGGCGACGAAGACCACGCCGTCCACGCCCTTGAGGATGAGCTTGCGGCTGGCGTCGTAGAAGACCTGACCGGGCACCGTGTAGAGGTGGAAGCGCGTCTTGAAGCCGCGAATCTCACCGAGCGACAGCGGGAGGAAGTCGAAGAAGAGCGTGCGGTCCGTCTCCGTGGAGAGGGAGATGAGCTTGCCCTTCGTCTCGGCGGCGGTCTTGTTGTAGATGTACTGGAGGTTGGTCGTCTTCCCGCAGAGCCCGGGCCCGTAATAGACAATCTTGCAGTTGATTTCGCGGGATGAGTAGTTGATGAAGGACATGGCTTCCCGGGTTACTCGCTGAAGAGGTTGTCGATATCGTCGTCGGAGATCTCGGCGAAGGGCGACCCGGCTCCCGGACTGTCCGTCTTCTTCACCAGACTCTCGAAGATCTTCGTGAGCTCGTCGCTGGCCTTCTTGATGCGCAGGCGGACGAGGCCGAGGCTGGTGCGGTTGTCGAAGATGACGACCAGCACGACCCGGCTACCGACGATGGTCATGTAGAGCGAGTCCTTGGCCCCCTCGTGGAACTGGTTGGGGAACTCGTTCTCACCGATCAGCTTGGCCAGGCCGCCCATCGCCGCCACGTTGCCGGCCGTCAGCGAGGCCAGCGAGGTGGTGTCGATGTTCTGCGTCTGGCCGGCGGAGGAGATGAGCTGCCCGTTCTTGTCGACGAGGAACACCACCTTCGCGTTCGCGTCCTTGGTGAGCCGGTCGCAAACGGCGTTGATCTTGGTGAACTCCTCTTCGTACATCACCAGTTGCGTGCCCATGGGCGTATGCGCTCCTCAGCGTTCGCTCGCCCCGCTCACGGCAACGCTCCGATTGTTTCTGGAGTGAATCCCGGAGGTTAGACGAGGCGCTACCGACCGTGAGGATGCTTAGCAAAGCGAACCCACTCCAGCAAGAAGCCATCCGCGTACCCGGGTGCGAAGGGTGGCCGTCCCCATGCCGCCCGAACGGGCTGTAGGCCGGACGGGGGTCCCGGGCCCTTTCCGGGGTCCTCCCATCCCCCGGGGTTGGGAGCCTTCGCGGCTTTCTCTATACTCCGCCGGGCTTTGCAACCCCCCAGCCCCCTCCTCTCCTCCCTGGCGCGTCTGGCGCTGGTGCTCCTCGTGCTGGCCTCCCCGGCGTCCGCCCGGGCCCAGCAGGTGGCCGAGCACGCCTCGTTGCGGCTGCGCTACGGCGTGTCCCTGCGCGACGGGCAGCAGGCGGATGTAGGGCCGGGGCTCACCTATGAGGGGCTCACCCCCAACGACCTGGCGGTGGTGGGCACGGGGTGGGTG
>NZ_JABBJJ010000421.1 GCF_012933655.1 Pyxidicoccus fallax
GGCTGGAGGAGGCCGCCGGGAGGCTGGCGGGGGCGGTCCACGCGCTGGCGCGCGGCGAGGTCAAGGGGGAATGGCCGGGGCGCGAGAGGGCGACCTGCCAGGCCTTGCATTGTGGCTTCTCGGAACACTGTCACCCGGCCCCTCGTGCGTGCTAAGGCGCGGACACCATGCCGAACGTCGTCGTCATCGGAGCGCAGTGGGGAGATGAGGGTAAGGGCAAGGTCGTCGACCTGCTCACCGAGCATGCCCAGATGGTCGTCCGTTTCCAGGGCGGCAACAACGCGGGCCATACGCTCGTGGTGGGCGGCCAGAAGACGGTCCTCCACCTGATTCCCTCGGGCATCCTCCACCCGGGCAAGACGTGTGTCATTGGCAACGGAGTGGTGGTGGACCCCGCCGTCCTCGTGGGGGAAATCGACGCGCTCAAGGCGCGCGGCTTCCTCAAGGACGATGCGCAGCTCCTCATCTCCGACAATGCCCACGTCATCTTCCCGTGGCACAAGCTGCTGGACAGCTTCCGCGAGAAGGCGCGCGGCGGCAGTGCCATCGGCACCACGGGCCGGGGCATCGGCCCCTCCTACGAGGACAAGGTCGCCCGCCGCGGCATCCGCATGCGCGACCTGCTCAACCCGGACCGGCTGCGCAAGCGCATCGAAGAGCGCCTGCCCCAGGCCCTGGAGGAGCTGAAGGACCTCTGCGCGCAGGCCGGCGCGGACGTGCCGCAGCTCGAGGTGCCCCAGGTGCTGGCCGAGTTCTCCGCCCTCGGCGCGCGGCTCAAGCCCTACGTGCACGACGCCTCGCTGTACCTCTCCGAGCAGGTGCGCCGCGGCGCGCGCATCCTCTTCGAGGGCGCGCAGGGCACGCTGCTCGACGTGGACCACGGCACCTATCCCTTCGTCACCTCGTCCAACTGCGTGGCGGGCAACGCGGCGGTGGGCTCGGGCCTGGGCCCCACGGCCATCGACAAGGTGATGGGCATCAGCAAGGCCTACACCACCCGCGTCGGCGGCGGCCCGTTCCCCACGGAGCTGAACGACGCCATCGGCGAGCAGCTGCGCAAGGTGGGTGACGAGTTTGGCGCCACCACGGGCCGTCCCCGCCGCTGCGGCTGGCTGGACGGCGTGGTGCTGCGCTACGCGGCGCGCGTGAATGGCCTGTGGGGCATGGCGCTCACCAAGCTGGACGTACTCAGCGGCCTCAAGACGCTGCAGATCTGCAACGCGTACGACCTGGACGGCCAGAAGATCACCGAGCTGCCCGGCGACTACGAGGACCTGGCGCGCGTCAAGCCCATCTACGAGTCCATGCCGGGCTGGGACGAGAAGCTCGCCGGCGTGCGCACCTTCGACGAGCTGCCGGAGAACGCCAAGCGCTACGTGCGCCGCGTGGAAGAGGTCAGCGGCGTCCCCGTGGTGTGCGTCTCCGTCGGCGCCGACCGCGGCGAGACGGTGCTCCTCCAGAACCCGTTCCGCGCCGAGTGACGGGGGTTCTTCCCGGGATGGCTTTGGGTGCCATCCCGGGGCTGCCGGGCCGCGTGCGCCATGAGGCGACGCGGCCCTTTTCGTTCGCGGGGTTCCAGCGCCACCGTGTGGTGACACCGGGCATCGGTCAGGGTGTGGGCGTGACGGCCCGCATCGGCCGGAAGCCGGGCTGACGCCGCCCCCGGTTTTCTGCTACGGCTTCCAGGTCGTCCTCACCGGGAGCCGTCATGGTCGTCTTGCGCAGGTGGGCCGTCACCCTGTCCGCGGCGTTGCTGCTGGGAGCCGCGGAGCCCTCAGCGCCCGCGCGGGCCGCCTTCGTGCGCGCCGAGGCGGCGCTGGCCGCGGGCCGGCTGGACGAAGCGGGCTCCGCCTACCGAGAAGCACTGGCCGCCACGCCCGGCTACGCCGCCGCGCTGAACGGACTGGGCACGGTGCTCTTCCGGCAGGGGCAGATGGGCGACGCCATCGTCCGCTTCCGCGAGGCCACCCAGGCGGACCCCGAGTGGAAGATGGCGTACTTCAACCTGGGCTATGCCGCGCGCAAGGCGGGCGACGCCGCCACGGCGGCCCAGGCGTACGAGCGCTACACGCAGCTCGAGCCGGGTGACGCGGACGGCTACTACGGGCTGGGAGAGAGCTACCGGCAGCTCGGCCAGAAGGACAAGGCCATCGCCGCGTACCAGGGGTACATCGCACGGGAGAAGCGCCCCGGCGAGCAGGTCTGGGTGCGCAAGGCACGCGAGCACCTGTCCGCCATGGGCGCCGAGCCGCTGCCGGCCCCTGTCGCTGCTCCCGTCTCGGGGCAGGCCGGTGTTGCCGCCGCTCAGCCGGCCAGCGGCTCCGCGCTGTCGGGGGGGACCGGTGTGCAGCTGACCACCGCGGGCTCCGCGCGGACAGGCGCTTCCATGCAACTGGCCAGCGGCTCCGTGCGGTCGGGTGCCATCCTGCAGCCGGCCAGCGCCACGCCGTCAGGCGCCGCCGTGCAACTCGCGAGCGCCTCCTCGCAACCGGGCGCCACCTCCGCGCAGGGTCCGGAGCTGCCCGCGCCCTTCCCGGAGTCTCGGACGGAGGGCGCGACGCCCGAGCCCCAGCGCACGCCCAACGCGGCGCTCGCGGCCGCTCGCATCCGTGACGGCGACGCGCTGATGAAGGAGCGCCGCTACCGTGAGGCGGCCTTCGCCTTCCTGGACGCCTCGCACGCGGACGCGGGCCATGTGGAGGCGCTCTTCAAGCTGGGCAATGCGATGGCGGTGCTCGGCTACTACGGGCAGGCGGTGGAGCGGTGGGAGCGCGCGTCGCGGCTCACGCAGGACGCGGCCATCCGTCAGAGCGCGCAGGACAACATCACCCGTGCGCGGACGAAGATGGCGCAGGCGGGCATCTCACCCCAGGCGGTGGGGCAGCCCCCGGGCTCCGGCCCCGTGGCGGACACGACGCGCGCCCAGGCCCGCCGTGCGTACGAGCAGGGCGTGCAGCGCATCGGCGGCAAGGACTACGGCGGCGCGCTGACCAGCCTCTCCCAGGCCATCCAGCTCGAGCCGATGCTGGCGGTGGCCTATACCGCCCGCGGCAGCGCGAACATCGGACTGCGGCGCTACGCGGAAGCCGCGGCGGACTACCAATACGCGCTGGAGCTGGAGCCCTCGTCGGCGTCACCGCTGTACGGACTGGCCGAGGCCTACCGCGCGCTCGGGCGCAACGCCGAGGCGCGGGCGCTCTATGAGCGCTACGCGTCCTCTTCCGCAAGTGACGTCCGGTCGCAGTTGCAGGAGGAATCCCGACAGAAGGCCGCGAAGCTGCGTTGAGCGGCCGCCAGGGGGGCAGGGGAGCAGGTGGACCCTGTCAGCCCCAGGCATTAGCTTGAGGTCATGACCGGGCGCGACTCGGATGTGGACGGACGGCAGGTCTTCAGGCCCCGCAGGGTCCTGGCCGCCTGCATGGCGATGGCAGGGCTGCTCTGGGTGGCGGTGTTGCTGTACCTCTTCCGCTTCGACGGCGTGCCGATGAAGACCTTCCTCTCGGCGGGCTTCTTCGTCCTCTTCTTCGCCGTCTCGCTTATCTATTACGCGCGCACGCGCATCGTCGTGGACTCGCGGGGCATCACCTACCGCGGCATGGTCCGCACCCGGCGCTTCTCCTTCGCGGACATCCGCAAGCTCGACGTGCTGCCCGGACCCGTGACGGTCTACGCCATCCGCAGCACGTGGGGCTTCGTCCACTTCACCAGCTTCTTCCAGCACCACCAGCGGCTCGCGCGGATTCTCGTGGAGCGGGCCGGGCTGGCGCCGTCTTGACGGGCGGACGCGGGAGCAGCCGGGGACCGCCGGGAATCAGCCCGTGCCGGCCAGGGCGTACGTGACGGCGAGCCCGATGATGGCCGCCACCGCGCCCACGCCAATCAGCCACCATTCACCGCGAGGCCTGCGCGCCCCGGACGGAGACGCCGGAGTCGGTGCATCCGTCGCGGGCATGGGTGCCCCGGGCTCCTGGACCGCGTCCCGCGCGGCCGGGTCCGCCGGCGCGACCTCCGAGCCCGCGGTACCCTCCTCGGGAGGCGGAGGCTCCGCCAGCGGCGCCTGGAAGCGCAGCAGTGAGCGGCCCAGCTCGATGACATCCCCATCGACCAGGGGCGCGCGTCCTCGCACGCGCTGACCATTGACGAAGACGCCATTGGGGCTGTCCAGGTCCTCCAGGGTGAAGCCGTCCTCGCCATGCAGGATGCGCGCGTGGGTCCGGGACACGGCCCGGTCGCGCAGGCGGAGCGTCACCTCGCGGCCCCGGCCGATGGGCGTGCACTGCTCCGCGAGCGCGTGCGTCCGCCCCACGTCCAGGCCGGTGAGGCAGGTGAGGGTGGCCGCGCGCGAGGGCGCCAGCTCCTCCGCTCCCGTGAGCAGCCCCTTGAGCACGGCCACGGTGCCCACGCCGCGCTCGCCCTCCGTCTGCTGGAGCACCCGCAGGCACATCTCCTCCGGCAGGCCGAGCACCTCCCCCGGCAGCACCAGCCGCGGCACCCCCGGAGGCGCGAGCACTCCATTCACGGTGAAGGTGAGCGCCGCTTCCACCATGAGCCGCTGACACTCGATGCGCAGGGACAGCAGCCTCGGGGGCAGCCCCTCCAGCCGGATGTGGTCCTCCGGACCTCCGCCCAGCAGGTGGAGCCCCTCGGACAGCTCGAACGGGGTGGTGGTGCCCAGGTGCTCGAATTCGAAGCGCATGGCCGGGACTCGCAGCAACCCCCGGGCCCGCCAGACGCCCCCGGGTTCCGCGAGGTTGCCGCGCCAGGAGCGTCCACGCGGGGCGAAGGCCGTCCGTGCCGTGGGACGGTCACCCGGGGCCGCTATGCCGCCTGGCCGACTCCAGGGCCCGGTGTCCCACTTCCACCGAGCGGCAGCCGCGTGCCCGGGTACACGGACACCTCCGAGCCGTCCGCCACGAACGCCGAGCTGGGCGTCCCGCGCAGGAACGGCGTGAAGCGCTCGCCGTAGAAGGCCCCCACGTCGCAGTCGAACTCCGACGCGTCCACCTCCCACACGGACCAGCGCGGGTGCTCCACGCGGTACTCCGCGCACCCGCCATCCCGCTGCGGCGTGTAGCCCCAGTAGTGCTCGGTGATGAACTCCGCCTCCGAGCCCGGCGCGCTGGCCTGGGGCGCGCCCCGCGTGCGCGCCGCCAGGTGGTGCCAGCGTCCTCCCACCTTCCAGGCGTACTCCAGCCGGCCCGGGGTGCCGCGCTCCGCGTCGCGCATCTCCACGGTGTGCCGCATGGGCAGCGCGACGTACGGCTCGTTGTAGAGCACGCGCGCCACGGTGGCGATGGCCACGCGGGGGACGATTTCCTTCACGAACGCCACGCCCCGGCGCCAGCCCTCGGGGCCGCGGTAGCGCACGTAGTAGCGCAGGTTCACCTCGTCGAAGTTCTGGTGGAATGGAACGGCCATTCCGCGCACGCGCGTGTCCAGGAAGCGGAAGCCCACCATGCTGGCGAAGGCCTTGCCCTGCCACAGGTCCAGCTCCGTCCCCCGGGGCACCAGGGGCCGAAGCACCTCCGGGTCCACCTCGTAGTTGAGCATCACGAGGTACCGCCACGTCGCCGTCAGGAAGGGGCGCATGGGCTTCTCGTAATGCGCGCCGCGCCGGAGCGTCCAACCCGCCCCCGTCTTCCCGGCGCCGGAACTTATGGGGCGCAGCAGCCCCCCATCCCCCGCCGAAGCCCGCTAGGATGCCCGGCCCCGATGCGCCTTTCGTTCCCTGTCCTCGCCCCGCTCCTGTCGCTGATGTGCCTCGCCGCCGCCTGCCGCGACGAGCAGGCCGGTCCGCCCCAGCGCGCGCCCCGCCTGCCCGCGCCCGCGCAGGCGCGCACGCTGGACGCCGCGCCCGCGGACCTCACCTTCCGAAGTGGCGCCACCTTCGCCGACGGCGCGGTGGTGTACCTCGGCTCCAAGGTGACGCCGCGCAATGCCGCGCCCGGAGAGCAGGTCCGCCTGGCCCATTACTTCCAGGCGAGTCGCCAGCCGCCCACGGGCTTCGCCTTCTTCGTCCACGTGGTGGACGCCGCCAGCGGGGGCATGCTCGTCAACGCCGACCACGAGTTCCAGGACGGCGCCGCGCCGCTCGCGTCCTGGCCCGTGGGCAAGGTCGTCGAGGACGTCCACTCCGTGCCCATGCCGAGCGTGCCCGCGCGCGTGATGCTCGGCTTCTGGAGGGGCGACGAGCGCCTGTCCGTGGATGACCCGCGCACGCAGGACGGCCAGAACCGGATGCTGGGGCCCACGCTCGGCGGTGGCGCCCCGGAGCTACCCGAGTACACCGTCACGCGCGCGAGCAAGGCGCCCGTCCTCGATGGCGTGCTCGACGACGCGGCGTGGAAGGCGGCCTCGCCCGTGGTGCTGCGCGGCAGCTTCGACGGGCGCCCCGCGCGGCTGCGCACCGAGGCGCGCCTCGTCTACGACGACGCGGCCCTGTACGTGGCCTTCGACATCGAGGACCCGGACATTTGGGGCACGCTGAAGCAGCGTGACGACCCCATCTACGAGCAGGAGGTGGTGGAGGTCTTCCTCGACGCCAACGCGGACGGGCGCACGTACAACGAGCTGCAGGTGTCCCCGCACAACGTCATCTTCGACGCGTACTTCCCCGCGCGCCGGCAGGGCATGGACAAGACGTGGGACTCGGAGATGAAGACGGCCCTGAAGATCCGCGGCACGCTGGACGATGCGAGTGACCGCGACGAGGGCTGGACGGTGGAGATGCGCATCCCCTTCGCCCGGCTGGCCGAGGTCCCCCACATCCCGCCCCAGAAGGGCGACCGCTGGCGCTTCAACCTCTACCGGCTGGAGCACCACGAACGCCGCACGGTGGAGGGGCAGGCCTTCTCGCCCCTCTTCGTGGGGGACTTCCACGCGCTGCCGCGCTTCGGCTGGCTGACCTTCCAGTAGGCGTCCCGCGCGCCTCAGGCGTGCGGGGTGATGTCCCAGTGGGCGTCCGCCACCGAACGCTCGGACGGGTCGCCGAGGAAGCGCAGGAAGCCGCGCAGCTCCAGCGTATCGACGAGCTCCTCGGCTTCGAGTTCCGAGAAGCCTCGAATGTGCACGAGCACGTCGCGCATGAGCGCCTTGCCGCGCAGATAGCCCACGGGCTCACCGGGGCCGAGCGTCCGCTTCAAGTCGGCGGTCAACTGCTGGAGATCGAGATCCTCTGAAATCATCGCCCCAACGGTGCGGATGCTCTTCCCCGAGGGCAACCCGGGCTTCCTCCGGCGATGGCTCGCGTGACAGGAAGGAGACCAGCCGGACGTCCTTCCCATCACTCTCCAGGGTGATGGCTCCGCCCAGGTCCGTTCTCCAGCACTCACTCCCCAGCGCGCGGTAGCGGGCCTCCACCTCGGGATGGGGGAAGCCGTAGCGGTTGCGCCGCCCCACGCAGAAGACGACATGCCGGGGCCGCGTGCGCGCCAGCAGCGCTTCCGTGGACGAGGTGCGCGAGCCGTGGTGTGGCGCCTTCATCACCGTCACCGGCCCCAGGTGCTCCACCAGCGCGGCCTCGCCGTCCTCCTCCACGTCGCCCGCGAGTAGCACCGTCACGTCGCCATGCCGGACGAGCAGCACCACGCTCCGGTCATTCACGCCCTCCAGCAGCTCGCGCTCCTCCGGCCCGGGAGGGCCCAGCACCTCCAGCGTGGCCTCGCCCAGGCGCAGCGCCGGGTGGCCGACCTGCACCTCCTCCACCTGGGCGTCCCGGGCCGCGGCCCGTACCTGCCGCGACAGCGGCCCGTCCATGTCGCCCGCGGGCAGCCACAGTCGCGCGGTGGACACGTGCGTCAGCGCGGAGGCCAGCCCCAGCGCATGGTCCGGGTGGGGATGGGACAGCACGGCCACGTCCAGCGCGGAGATGCCCTGGTGGCGCAGGTAGGGGAGGACGAAGCGCGCCCCGGTGTCCATGCCATGGGGCACGCCGCCCCCGTCCACCAGCGCGTGGTGTCCCCGCGAGCTGAGCACCACCGCGTCCCCCTGGCCCACGGAGAGGAAGGTGACGCGCAGGCCCGGCTGGGGCACGAGGCCTGGCGCCAGCACCGCGCCCACCACGGCCAGCGGCGCCAGCAGGCCGCCCAGCCGCCACCGCCCCGAGCCGAGCGCCCACGCCAGCAGCCCCGCCGCGTACAGCGCCGACGCCAGCCCGCCCAGCGCGGGCACCTCCACCGAGGCCAGGGGCGCGGCGGCGAAGAGGCGCGTGAGGAGGAGCAGCAGCTCGGACGCCCACGCTCCGGCCCACAGCACCGGCGTGGCGAGCACGGGCGCCACGACGAAGAGCGCGGCCCCTCCCGCCGCCAGCCCCGTGAGCAGCCCGCAGAGGGGCAGGGCGACGACGTTGGAGACGAGCCCCGCGAGGCTGACGCGCCCGAAGGCCGCGGCCACCACGGGCAGGCCCGCCAGCGTGGCGGCGGCGCTGGCGGCCAGCGTCTGCGCCACCGACTCGCGGGCCTGTCCCCACAGGCGCCGGGGCCAGTGGGGCTCGCGCGGGTCCGGCGGAGCCAGGGGCAGGGCCTGCCGCAGCGCGGGCGACAGCAGCACCAGTCCCAGCACCGCGAGGAATGACAGCCGCAGCGACAGGTCCTCCACGTTGGAGGGCGCCCACGCCACCAGCACCCCCGCGGCCACCGCGAGTCCGTTGAGCCCGTCCGAGCGCCGCCACAGCGCCAGCCCCAACAGCACCGCCGTCGCCATCACCGCCGAGCGCACCGCCGGCGGCTGGCTGCCGGTGAACAGCACATACGCCCAGACGAAGGGCACCGCCGCGGGGGCCGCCACCTGGCGCGCGTCCAGCTTCCGCCACCGCGCTCCCGCGCGCACCAGCGCCCGCCGCAGCAGCGCCAGCGTCATCAGCGCCAGCGCCGCCACGTGCAGCCCGCTGACGCTCAGCACGTGCGCCAGCCCCGCGCGGGAGAAGGCCTCCTCCCACGCATCGTCCAGCTCCGCGCGCTGCCCCGCGGCCAGCGTGAGGAACAGCGCCGCCGCGTCCCGCGAGGGCGCCACCGCGTGCACCGCCACCGCCAGCCGCGTGCGCGCCGACTCCAGCACCCGCCGCCACGCCGGGGCGGGGGAGAGCACCAGCACGCGCCCCGCGTCCGTCCCGCCGGTGAACAGCACGCCCTGGCGCCGCCGCGCGGCCCCGAAGTCCTTCTCCCCGGGATTGCCCGGCGGCGCATCCGGCGCCAGTCGCGCCTCCGCCCGCACGCGCTGCCCGGGCAGCAGCTCCAGCGGCGCCCCTCGCACGGACAGGCTCACCCGGAAGCGGGAGGGCTCCAGCGCGCCATCGGGATGCCCCGCGCGCGCCACCGCGATTCGCACCCGCGTGGCGCCGTCGAAGCGCTCCACGCGCTCCGCTTCGCCCTCCAGCACCGCGGGGCCTCCGGCCACGAGTCGCGCCGGTACCTCCACCCGCGCCTCCCAGCACGCGAGTCCGGCCCCCGCCGACCAGAATGCCCCCAGCACCGCGAGATGGGCACCAGGCAGCCGGGCAAGCGCCAGCCCGAGCGCTCCCAGCAAAACCCCGCAAACCAGAAATGCTGCCGCCAGCCTGGGTGTTGCTGGTGCGCAAAGGGCGCCGAGCGTGAGGCTCAGCGCCGGAAAGAATAAAGGGCGCGTTCCCACGTCGCGCCACGCATGACGATTCACCGCCCGACCCCCAC
>NZ_JABBJJ010000422.1 GCF_012933655.1 Pyxidicoccus fallax
GAGGTGTATAAGAGACAGCCCACCGTCCGCGCTCCGGCCTACGTGGCGCCCACGGCGGAGGACTTCCTCCAGCGCGCCGTGCGGCTGGAGCGCGAGGGTCAGGTGGAGCGCGCCATCGAGGTGCTCACGCGCGGCATCGAGCGGGAGCCCGGGGCGGCGGCGCTCTACGGCAAGCTGGCCCTCATCCTGGTCCACCAGCGCAAGGACTACGCCCGGGCCGTGGAGCTGCTGGAGCGCGCCGTGGAGCTGGAGCCCGGCCACCCCGTCCTCCAACAGAACCTGCTCAAGCTGACGGGCCTCGCCGCGGCCGCCGCGGGCCAGCGCAAGGAGCCCAAGCGCGGCCTCTTCGCGCGCCTCACCGGACGGCGGGGCTGAGCACGCGCGCCCGCGCGCTCACGGCCAGCCGCCGTCCAGCAGCCGTTCCGCCTCCTCCAGCGAGAAGGCCAGGTGCACCTCGTGCCCCAGCAGGCGGCTGCGGCGCTCGAAGAGCAGGGCCGCCTCCACCGAGCGCCCCACCACCCGCACCCCGCGGCGGAACCCCTTGGTGCGCGCGGCCTCGACGATGCGCTGGAGCTGACCCGTCGCCTTCTCGGGAAGCTTCGTGACACCGCTCAGGTCCGACAGCATGTCGAACCCCGGGCGCAGCCGCTCCATGGCCGCCACCGCGGCATCCCCAATCCGGAACGCCTCGGCCTCGTCGATGTCTCCCCACAGGCGAACCACCAACCGGTTCTTGCCGACCTGTGCCTCGACCTCGAACACTGGGTCACGCCCTCCAGGAAAAGCCAGCTTTTCCTTTCCGGGCTTCAGTCTACCGCCGGGGTCCGGCGCGCCTGCAAACTTCCTTGCGACGGCGGCGGAAGTCATCCGCCACCGCTTCAGATTTCCGCCACGCCTTCGCGCTCGGCCCAGCCCTCGAGTCCGTTGGGGAGACGGATGCGGACGAAGCGGCCGGTCTCCTCGAGCAGCCGCACCTTGAGGCCGGCGTGGACCTCGAAGATGGAGCGGGCGCCGGGCTGGGGCAGCTCGCGGGCGACGAGCGTGGGGGAGAGGACGACGGCCTCGTGCACCGTCTCCTCCACCCACGCGTGCGTGGCCAGCAGCAGGCCGGAGGGGATGGCCACGGCGAACAGCAGCGTGGCGAGGATGCCCACCAGCGTGCGCCGGCCCGGGCGCAGCACGCGCCACAGCATCACCATGACGAAGGCCGCCACCCACGTCCCCAGGAAGGTCCACGCCACCACGTTGCCGTCGGTGGCCGCCGCCACGCGCGGGAGGAACTCCTCCTCCGCCGAGGCGCCCACCACCTTGTCCACCTGACGCGCGCGGGCCACGGCCAGGTTGGCCTCCAGGTCCGGCGCGCGGCCGCCCTGCTTCACCGCCTGCTCCAGCGCCAGCACCGCCCGGCCCAGGTCTCCCCGCGCCAGGTGCGTGGTGCCCAGGTTGTAGAGCACGTCCGGCCCGCCGTGGCCGTGCGACAGGAGCTTCTCGTAGCCCGCCTGCGCCTCGGCGTAGTCCTCGCGCGCGTACGCCTCGTTGGCCTTGAGGAAGACGTCCTGCGCCTCTTCCGGCGTGTAGTAGCCGCTCACGCCCAGCCCTCCATGGCCGCCGCCGCCGCGTCCATCACCTTCTGACGCTCGGCCGGGTTGCCGCCGCCGCCGTAGCGGCCCAAATCACACGCCTCCAGCACGAAGAGCACCCGCGAGCGCCGCTCCGCGTCCGCGCCCGCCGCCGCCATGCGCTCCGCGAGCACCTCGCGCGTGAGGCCGCCCACCGGCACGCCCAGCCGCGCCTCCAGGAAGCCGTGCAGCGCCTTCTCCACCTCCGCGTAGAAGGCTCCCACGTTGGTGCCGCCCTGGAGCTTCTCCGCCTCCGCCAGCCGCTTGCGCGCGGCCTTCGCCTGCTGCCGGCCGCGGTCCGCCTCCGAGCGGGTGGCCAGCTTCCCGCGCAGTCCACCGACGAGGGCCACGCCCAGCAGGAGCCCCAGCGGCGCCAGCACCACCGGCACGAAGAAGCCCCGCTTCCACGGCGGCTCGGACGGGGCCACGAAGCGCGCCTGGTAGCGCACCGGGCGCAGCCCGCCCGCCGTCAGCACGTTCTTCTGCTCGTTGGCCGCGTCCGCCACCTGCGACGGCGACGTGGGCAGCGACGACACGCCGCCCGCGCCCGCCTCCACGGTAATCGTCACCGGCTCCGTGCGCGCGACGTCGTAGGCGCGGGCGCGCGGGTCGAAGAAGGGGAACTCCAGCGCGGGCAGCGTGAAGGTGCCCGTGCGCTGCGGCATCACCAGGTACTCCATCACCCGCCGGCCCTGCACGCGGTTGCGCTGGGGCGCCACCTTGTCGGTGGTGGTGGGGTCATAGATCTTGAGCGCGGCCGGGCCGGTGAGCTTCGGCGGGGTGACGTTCTTCACGTTGCCCACGCCCTCCAGGATGACCTTCACCGTGACGGGCTGGCCCAGCTCCACGCGCGTCTGGGAGACCTCGGTGGACAGGCGCCAGCTGCCCACGTGGGCGTTGGACATGCCCTGGGGCGCGCCCGGCGGCAGCGGCCGCACCTTCACCTTCAGCCCGTTGGACACGCGGTGCACGCGGTGGCCGGCGAAGAGGAAGCCGGTGGTGATGTCCGCCTCCGCGGGGGTGATGGTCAGCGTGCCGGGCTTCACGGGGAACAGCGCGCGGCGGCGCAAGAGGTAGGCGCGGTAGGGAACGCCGTCGACGATGCGCTGCTCGCCGGACAGCTGCGTGGGGCTCTCCACCTCCTCCGTCCAGAAGCCCTCCAGCTTGGGCATGGTGACGGAGTCCACGCTGGACAGGTCCACCCGCGAGTAGATGTAGAGCGACAGCGTCACCTGCTCGCCCACGAAGACGTCGTCCCGGTCCAGGCTGGAGCGCAGGAACAGGTCCGAGTCGCCACGCGGAATCGTGGGCTCGTCCTCCATCATGTCGTCTTCGAACGGGTCCCTCCGCGATGGAGGCGCGCTGGCGAACGGGTCCGGCAGCGAGCCGCCGGACTGTGCCTGGGGCGGCGTCCCCAGCCGGCCGGACCGCACCGAGATTTCCACCGGCTGCGTGCGGTACGTCTTGCCGCGCACCGTGATTTGCGACGGCGGAATCTTCAGCCGCCCGGCGCGATTGGCGCGCATCACCAGCACGTACCGCGTGATGTCCTGGATGACGGCCGGGCCGCCGCCGGACAGCGAGATGGAGCGCTGGCTGCTGCGCGAGCTGGAGAGGACCTCGAAGTCGTCCGACTCCGGCAGCTGCACCTGCGCGTTGGGCGGCGCGTCCACCACCACCACGGTGAGGCGGAAGGTGTCGTCGCTGCCCACCTCCTCGCGGTCCACCGTCTGGTAGAAATCGAGGTCGTCGTTCGCCCATGCGGGCGCCGTGGCCAGCAGGGCGAGCACGGCGAGCAGGGCCCTGTTGGCGCTACCAGTCCTTCTCATTCGGCTTCCTCTGCTTCTTCTTCTGCTGGAAACGCCAGAGCTGGAGATTCTTCTCGTTCTGCTTCATCGCATCCAGCAGGCGCTCCGCCTCCTGCCGGTCCAGGTCCGAAGGATTCACGCCGCCGTCCGCGGTGCTCTCCTCCGCGTCCTCTTCTCCCGCGCTGCCGCCGTCGGTGCCACCGTCCCGCGGGTCACCCTCCCCGTCATCCGGGCCGCCATCCGCGCCACCGTCCGCGCCGCCATCGCCCTGCTGCGACGGGCCCTGCTCCCCACCGTCCGCGCCGCCATCCGCGCCGCCGTCGCTGCCGCCATCGCCCGGGCCGCCGTCCGCGCCGCCGTCGGAGCCACCATCCCCGGTGCCCCCGTCCGCGCCGCCATCCGCGCCCCCGTCCATGCCGCCGTCCTGGGGCGTGCCACCATCCCCCGGCGTGCCGCCGTCCTGGCCCGCGTCGGGGCGCCCACCGTCGCTGCCGCCGTCGGTGCCACCATCCGCGCCGCCGTCGGGCTTCTTGTCGTTCTGCGGCGGCGGCAGGTTGCGCAGCACCACCTCGTAGTTGTGGCGGGCCTGCACGTCCTGCGGGTCCATCGTGAGGGCGCGGCGGTAGGCCTTCAGCGCCTCCTGCCGGTCTCCCGTCGTGGCGTGCAGGTTGCCCAGGTTGTACCAGGCCTTCTGCCGCAGGTCGGGCCGGTTGGACTCGGTGACGCCCTGGAAGGCCTCGCGCGCCTCCGGGATGCGGCCCAGCTTGGCCAGCGCGTCGGCGCGGTTGAAGTCCACGGCCGGGTCATTGGGCCGCTCCTTCTTCGCCGCCTCGAAGGCCTTCAGCGCCTCCTCGTAGTTGCCCGCCGCGTACGCCTCGCGGCCCTGCTGCACCAGCGGGTGGTCGCGCTCCAGCGGGCCCGCGGCCCACACCGGCGACGGCAGGGCCAGCGACACCACCAGCCCCCAGGCCAGCAGCCGCGCCAGCGGGCCTCGCGTCTCCCCACGCGCGCTCACGGCGACGACCTCCGGCGCGAGGACGGCAAGAGCAACATGCCCAGCGCGAGCAGCGCCAGCCCCGGAACGGCGAAGGTCTGGAAGCGCTCGTCGTAGCGGACCGTCACCCGGCTCTCCAGCTCGCTCTTCTGCATCTGGTCGATGCGCTCCACCACCTGCGCCATGGCCACGCCGCGCGGCTGGTAATAGAAGGCCCCGCCGGACGCCTCGGCGATGGCCGTCAGGGCCGCGCGGTCCAGCCGCGTAATCACCGTCTCGCCCGCCGCGTCCTTCTTGTAGTCCACGAACTCGCCCCGCCGGTCGTACACGGGAATGGGCTCGCCGGACTCGGAGCCCACGCCCACCGCCAGCACCGGCACGCCCGCCTCCTTCAGCGCCTCGGCGGCCTCGTTCACCTCGCCGAAGAGGTCCTCGCCGTCGGACAGCAGCACCACCACGCGCTCCTTCGAGCCGCGGTCCGCGTTGTCCAGCACCTGCTTGGCCAGCTTCAGCGCGGCGCCCACGTTGGTGCCGCCCTGGGGCATCACCTCCGGGTCCACCGCGCGCAGGAAGAGCTTCACCGCCGAGTAGTCCGACGTCAGCGGCGACTGGATGAACGCGTCACCCGCGAAGACGACGAGCCCCACGCGGTCGCCCTTCAGCTCGTCCAGCAGCGTCGTCAGCTCCAGCTTCGCGCGCTCCAGGCGGCTGGGCTGCACGTCGCGCGCGAGCATGGACTTGGAGGCGTCCAGCGTCACCACCACGTCGATGCCGCGCCGCTTCGTCATCTCGCTCTTCGTCCCGCACTGCGGCTGCGCCAGCGCGAAGCCGAACAGCGCCAGCCCCAGTCCGTACAGGCCGCTCTGCACGGCGGGGCGCCACGCGGAGACGCCCGGCGTGAGGCGCTCGGAGTGCCGCTCGTTGAGCAGCCCGCGCACGCGCGAGCGGCGCCGCAGCGCGCCCACCAGCGCCAAGAGGCCGAGCAGGAGGCCCAGGAGCATCAGCAGCAGGAAGAAGGGCTGGGCGAGCCCCGCCTGGTAGCCGAGCACGGTGAAGCGCCAGGGTTCCACGGGCGTCACGGGAAGACCCTCATGAAGGAGGCGCGCAGGAGCAGCTCCAGCGCGGCGAGGCCGAAGGCCGCCAGAAGGAAGGGATGGAACTCCTCGCGGTAGGTGGCGCTGGCGCCGCCCTCCATCAGCTTGGAGCGCTCCAGCGAGTCGAGCACCTTCTGCAGGCCCGCGCGCAGGCCCTCCGGGTCCGTGGCGCGGTAGTACTCGCCGCCAGTGCGGTCCGCGATGTCCTGCATCAGCTCCGGGTTGATGGGAATCTCCGTCTCGCGCCACACGGTGTTGCCGAACAGGTCCGTGCCCTGCGGGAAGGGCACCTTGCCGCCCTTGCCCACGAGGATGGTGTAGATGGGCACCCTCAGCGACTGCGCCATGTTGGCCGCGTCCATGGGCGAAATCTTCCCGGCGTTGTTGTCGCCGTCGGTGATCAGCACCACCACGCGGCTCTTCGCGTCCGAGTCGCGCAGGCGGTTGAGGGACGTGGCCAGCGCGTCGCCAATGGCGGTGCCGTCCTCCAGCACGCGGGTGCGCAGCTGCTTGATGACCTCCTTCAGCACGCCGTAGTCCAGCGTCAGCGGCGCCTGCGTGTACGCCGCGCCCGCGAACACCACGAGGCCGATGCGGTCATTCACGCGGTTGGCGATGAACTCGCTGAGCACCTCCTTGGCCACGTGCATGCGGTTCTGCGGGCGGAAGTCTCCGGCCTCCATGGAGGTGGACAAGTCGAGCGCGACGACGATGTCGATGCCCTCCACCGACAAGTCCCTCACGCGCGAGTCGCGTGCCTGGGGCCGGGCGATGGCGAGGACGGCCGCCACCACCGCCGCCGCGCGCAAGAGGGGCAACAGGGGCAACAGGTACGTGCGCATGCCCTTGCCGCCGCGGGCGAAGACGTGCGCGGCGGAGAAGCGCAGCGTGGCGCGGGCGCGCCGCTCCCGCCACGCCTGCACCAGCAGCAGCGGCACGAGCAGCAGCCCCCAGAGCGCCTCGGGGTTATTGAACGCGGGAAGCGGCGGCATTGGCGGGAGCCTGGGGCGGCGGGGGCGGAACGTACGTCTTGTCGATGAGCGCGTAGCCGAAGGCGAGCGCGTCGCGGCAGTTCTCCGGCGACGCGTCCGCGCGCGCGTACTTCACCATGTCCGACTCGGACACGAAGCGCATCAGCGCGTCCTCGGGGAGCCCGGGCGGGGACAGCCGGCGCAGCGAGGCCATCAGCTCGGAGCTGGTGCACTCCAGCGCCTCGAAGCCGTAGCGCTCGCCGAGGTAGCCGCGGATGATTTCGGACAGCCGGAAGTAGAAGTCCTTCACGTGGCCGTGCGCGGGCAGGTCCTCCGCCTTGAGCGCGTCCAGCGCCTTGCGGGTGCGCACGTCCAGGGGCAGCGGCGGCGGCGCCACCACGTGCTTCGTCCGCTTCTTCCACCAGCGCCACAGCGCCCACGCGAGCGCCACCGCCGCGAGCGCGCCGAGCACCATCAGCACCAGCCGCCACGAGCGGATGGGCACCTCCTGCGGAGGCTGGTAGTCGAAGAGGTCCGCGCCCTGCCCGTCCGCGTCCGGAGGCAGCGTGGACGTCACCTCCAGCTCGCGGCCCTGCAGGGAGAAGCTCCGGGGGCCGTCCGGCGTGGCCACGTCGAAGTCGAGTTCTGGCGTCTGCAGCTTGCCCAGCGCGAAGGCGGACATGCGCACGCGGAAGGTGGTGATGGCCGCGTCCGTGCCGTCCTGCCGCTGGCGCGTCTGGTCCAGCAGCTCGAAGTCACCGCCCTCGGTGGGCAGCGTCAACTCGTAGCGGTGGTCCTTCGGGTGGGTGATGACGACTTCGTACGTGAAGGGGTCGCCGATGCGCACCTGCGGCGGGTCCACGCGCACGGAGAAGTTCTGGGGCTGCACCACCTCGCGCGCGGGCGGGGCGGGAGGCTGGGCGCTCCACGCCGGGAGCGCGCCCACCAGGAGCAGGGCCAGCACGGGCCAAAGCCGCTTCACGCCGCCATCCTCCGGGCCCGCGCGCGGAAGAACTGCGCGAGCGCCTTGCCATGGTCATCGCCGGCCCGCAGCTCCACGTGGTCCAGCTCCAGCTTCTTGAACAGCTTGCGCCGCTCGTCGCGCGCGGCCTGCATGGCCCGGGCGAAGCGGCCGCGCACGCGCGGGTCGCTGGTGTCCACGACGAAGCGCTCGCCCGTCTCCGGGTCCTCCATCTCCACCAGCCCCAGGCGGGGGAACTCCGCCTCCAGCGGGTCCTCCACCACCACGGGCACGAGGTCGTGCTTGCGCCCCACCAGCCGCAGCGGCTTCTCGTAGTCGCGCGCCTGGAAGTCGGAGATGAGGAACGTCACGGCCTTCCGCTTCGCCACCTGCGTCAGGTACGTCAGCCCCACGGCCAGGTCCGTGCCCTTCCCCGCCGGCTTGAACGTCAGGATGTCGCTCACCAGCCGCAGCACGTGCGTGCGGCCCTTGCGCGGCGGCACCACCTTCTCCACCCGGTCCGAGAAGAGGATGAGCCCCACCCGGTCGTTGTTGGCGATGGCGCTGAAGGCAATCTGCGCGGCGACCTCGGCGGCGATTTCCGCCTTGGTGCGCTCCTTCGAGCCGAACTCCTTGGAGGCGGACACGTCCACCACGAGCATCACCGTGAGCTCGCGCTCCTCGGTGAAGACCTTGACGTAGGCCTCGTTCATGCGCGCGGTGACGTTCCAGTCGATGATGCGAATCTCGTCACCGGGCTGGTACTGGCGCACCTCGGAGAAGGCCATGCCGCGGCCCTTGAAGACCGAGTGGTACTGACCCGCGAGCATGTCGGAGACCACCTTGCGGGTGCGAATCTCCAGCTTGCGGATACGGCGGATGAGGTCCTTGGGGAGCACGGGGTGCCTGCGGACGTCGGGTCAGGGGACTTCGACGCGGTCGAACACGCGCTGGATGATCTTCTCCGCGGTGAGCTCCTCGGCCTCCGCCTCGTACGTCATGGCGATGCGGTGGCGGAGCACGTCGAAGGCCACGGCCTTCACGTCCTCGGGGGTGACGAAGCCGCGGTGGCGCAGGAAGGCGTGCGCGCGGGCGGCCTGGGCCAGGGAGATGGTGGCGCGCGGCGAGGCGCCGAACTGGATGTAGTCCGCCAGGTCCTTGAGGCCGTACTTGTTGGGCTCGCGCGTGGCGAACACCACGTTGAGGATGTACTCCTTCACCTTCTCGTCCATGTAGATGTGGTGGACGAGCTCGCGGGCGCGGACGAGGTGGTCCAGGCCGATGACCTTCTGCGCCTTGGGCGAGGAGCCCCCGGACATCCGGTCCATGATGACCTTCTCCTCGTCGCGCGTGGGGTAGCCCACCTTCACCTTGAGCATGAAGCGGTCCACCTGCGCCTCGGGCAGGGGGTACGTGCCTTCCTGTTCAATCGGGTTCTGGGTGGCCAGCACGAGGAACGGCGAGGGCAGGCCGAAGGACTGGTCGCCGATGGTGACCTGGCGCTCGGCCATGGCCTCCAGGAGGGCGGACTGCACCTTGGCGGGGGCGCGGTTGATTTCGTCCGCGAGGACGATGTTGGCGAAGATGGGCCCCTTGCGGACGGTGAAGTTGGCCGCCTGCTGGTTGTAGATCATCGTGCCCACCACGTCCGCCGGCAGCAGGTCCGGCGTGAACTGGATGCGCATGAAGGTGGCGCTGAGCGCGTCCGCCACGGTGCGCACGGTGAGCGTCTTGGCGAGGCCGGGGACTCCCTCCAGCAGCACGTGCCCGTTGCAGAGCAGGCCGATGAGGATGCGCTCCAGCATGTACCGCTGGCCGACGATGACCTTGCCGGTCTCCTGGTTGAGGATCTCGACGAAGCTGCTTTCCTGCTGCACGCGTTCGGTGAGCGCGCGAATGTCGGTGTTCAATGTCGCCTCGTGTCGGACTGGCGGCGGGCAGCCTAGGGTTTACAGGGTATCCGGCTCAACACCGCAGAAGCCCGGGCATTCCAGTAAGTTGCGTGGGCGTCCGCCCATCCTGGAGAGTCCCCCACCCCTATGTCCCTGT
>NZ_JABBJJ010000423.1 GCF_012933655.1 Pyxidicoccus fallax
GCGCCAGTGGAGGGGGGCCCCTGTGGGTGGGCTGGGTGCTGCTGATGGTCTGGGGCACCTGGCGCCGGGCTCGCAGCCGTCGTCACCTGTCATGACCTCCCCTGGGTGACGGCCACTTGAACTCAAGGCGTGGAGGCGGCGAACCACCGCCTCCACGGGAAACGCATTCCGCGAGCTGGATGGGGCTCGTCACCCCCAATGCGGGCTCCGCGGTTCTCGAAGCCATCGAGTGCGCGCTCACCCTTCCACCTTCCGGTGCAGCGTTCGCCGGTCGATGCCGAGCACACGTGCCGCAGCGGCCTTGTTTCCTCCGTGGGCCTCCACCACCCAAGGCGCGAAGGCGAACCAGCTCCAGGCCATGTACGAGTACCAACGCACCGTGCTCTCGGCCTACGTCGAAGTGGTCAACACGCTGGCCGATGTCCAGAACACCGAGGAGGTCCTCTCGCACAGGAGGAGCCAGAAGGCCGCCGTCGAAGGGGCAATCGCATCGGCGGACGTCCTCTTTCGCGCTGGAAAGGCGAGCTACCTGGAGGTCCTGCTCGCGCAGCAGAACGCGCTTCAGGCGGAGCTCGACCTCCTCGAAGCGGCCCGGCAGCGGCGGACCGCGCTGGTGTCCGCCTACCGGGCGCTCGGAGGCGGGGGGCAGTGAGATGCGGGACGGATGCCCCGCCCCGCCTCAGGCAGACCGTGGAGCCACGGCCCGTGTCACGAAGCTGTCCACCCCGAAGCCCGGCAGCGGTTGCCGAGCAGGACGGATGCTTCAGACAGGGACTGCCTCTCCTCCGTGCGCCAGGTGGGCCTCTCCCGAGGGTGCGAACTGGCAGCAGTGGGTGAGCTGCCCCGCCTCCACCTGGAGCGTGACGTGCTCGATGCCGCACTCGTCATGGAGCTGCCGCTTCAGCCGGTCCAGGAACGCGTCATCCACCTGGGCGCCGCGGACGACGAGGTGGGCAGTGAGCGCCGCCTCCGTGGTGCTCATGGCCCAG
The DNA here is from genome assembly GCF_012933655.1 of Pyxidicoccus fallax. Taxonomy (GTDB): domain Bacteria; phylum Myxococcota; class Myxococcia; order Myxococcales; family Myxococcaceae; genus Myxococcus; species Myxococcus fallax. The sequence continues at coordinate 990 of NZ_JABBJJ010000423.1, forward strand.
ACGTGCAGGTCATGTACCTCGGAGACACCGGGTGTCCGGCGGAGCTGCTCTCGCACCGCCGCCATGTCGATGTTCTCCGGCACGGCATGCAGCGCGAGGTTGACGGAGTCCTTGAGCAGCCCCGAGGTGCCCAGGAAGATGAGGACCGCGATGGCGAGCGTCACCACCGCGTCCATCCAGGCCCACCCGGAGAAGTGGATGAGCGCGCCGGCCAGGACGACTCCGAGCGACACGCCCGCGTCGGCGGCCATGTGAAGGAAAGCGCCCCGGATGTTGAGGTCGTTCTCGCGGCCCTTCCAGAAGAGCAGCGCCGTCGCGGTGTTGATGAGGATGCCCACCCCGGCCACGGCCATGATGGTGCCGCTGGAGACAGGGGCGGGCTGCCCCAGCCGCCGCACCGCCTCCCAGCCGATGCCTCCCACCGCGACAAGCAGCAGGAGCGCGTTGAGCAGGGCCGCCAGGATGGACGAGCCGCGCATGCCGTAGGTGTGCCGCGCGGTCGGCTTCCTCCGGGCCAGGAGGCTTGCTCCCCAGGCGAGCACCAGACCGAGGACGTCGCTCAGGTTGTGGCCGGCGTCCGCCAGGAGCGCCAGCGAGCCGGAGATGACGCCATAGGTGGCCTCGACGGCCACGAACCCCAGGTTGAGTGCGATGCCCACGGCGAAGGCCCGGCCGTGAGAGGGCGCTGCGTGATTGTGGGAGCCTGACATGGACGTCGGTTCCTCCAGAGTCAAGGGAGTCCTGGCGGGCCTGCTCCAGCCGGGGGAATGCCCGGAGGAGTCCGCCATCTGCCAGGGCTGACGCCCGCTCCGGTCAGCGGTTACACCCGGCCCCGTCAGGTCGGCTCGCACATGCAGTTGGCGCACCCCTCCCGGCAGCAGGTGGGGCCGCAGGACTGCTCCAGCCGCCGGCCGAGCGCCTGCCGGGCACGGTGCAAGCGCACCTTGGCGTTACCCGGGGTGATTCCGGCCGCCGCGGCGAAGTCCGCGAGGGATTGTCCCTCCAGGTCCACCCCGCGCAGGATGCTTTCGTATTCCGGCTTCAAGGTGGTGGTGAGGGCGGTGAGACAGGCACAGACGGTCTGCTCCAGATCCTCCGCGTCCTCGGTGGACAGGGGGACCTCCTTGGCCAGCCCGCTCAGGGCGCTCCCTTCGCGCGCTTCGCGCCGGTGCCGGTCGATGAGCGCGTTGCGCAGGAGCCGGTAGAACCAGGCCACCGCCCGCTCCTCGTGGCGCAAATCGCCCTCGCTCTCCATGCCCTTGAGCAACGCGGCCTGGAGCACCTCCTCCGCCACCTCGGTACCGCCAACGCGGGGTATCAGGAACGCCAGGAAGCGCTGCCGGTTGTGGATGAGGGTCTCGAGAACTTCAGGGCTCATGACATGGACCTCTTACGGAGTGAAAAGCGGTCGCGCCACTGGCTCGTCGCCCGCTCGGCGGATGCGCGCTACCCGAAGTGCCAGGCCCGCGACCGCGCCCTGCCGCCGGCGAAGTAGCGGGCCCGGAGCCTCACGTCAGCTCCCGCCGCTTCACGGCGTGGTGAACAGGGAGCTGAGCGCGTCCGCCTGGGAGTTGGGAATCCGCTCGGAGGAGATGAACGGGTCTCGCTCGACGTTGTAGTCGGGCGCGTCCACCGCCGTCACCTTCAGGTAGTGGAGCGAGGCCGGCGCCAGCGTCCCGGGCGGCAGCCGCACCTGGGTGACCGAGCCGGGCACGTAGAACTGGGCCTGCACGGACGCGGTGGTCCGGCCCGCCGGGAACCGGTAGAGGGTCACCCAGTACGCCGAGGGTGAGCCCACCGCGGGCGGCAGCCAGGCGATGACGGGGCTGGTGGAGCCCACCTCGCGCGCCACGGTCGCCGCAATCCCATCGATGCTCAGTCCCCGGGGCGGAGTCACGCGCGGCAGCACGGGCCCGGCGATGAGGTTGTCCAGCCGCTCATACGTGCCGATTCCGCCCTGCAGGAGGTACTGGGTGGTGCCGCCGCCCGGGGGCGTGGCCATCACCCGGAACGAGTACCGCACAGTGCCCACCACGCCCCAGGTGGTGGGAAATGGATTGCCATACTTCAGCCGGCGCGACAGGGTGGACGAGGAGCCCGAGGGCAGCCTCAGGTTGAGCAGCTCTCCGGAGTAGCCGATCCACCCGTTCGTCAGGCCATGCACGGCGGGCACGACGCTGAACGTGGGCGTGCCGGCCGTGGCCTGCGGGTGCACCTCCGAGGCGCGAGCGGTGTACTCGGGCAGGCGCCACTCCATGGTGAACTCGCTCATCGGCACCGGCTGCATCACCCCGGTGATGGGCATGGGCGTGGTGCCGTTCGGCGTGAAGTCGAAGGCGCTCATCTGCACGCCGCGCACCACGGCGCTATATGCCAGCACCCCGCCGTCCGGCAGCGTGCCCGCATCCATCTCGCCGAGCTGATTCACATACAGCCGGTCCCCCACGTCCCCATCGAGGACGGGAAGGGCGTAGCCCGAGACGGCCGACAGCCGTGCCTCGCTGGTGACGAGGCTCGTCTGGCCGGTGGTGACCGGTGACTCGAGCATCAGGCTGGCGGCCAGGTTCACCTGCCCGCTCACCACCTGGAGGCTGGAGCCCGGCTGCGTGACGCTCCGGTACGGCTGCCACGGCGAGAGGCCCGACAGGTTCACCTGCGCGGGCGTGTCGTAATACGAGGTGGACCCGGCGTCCGCCCTGCCCAGCAGGTTGGAGCCAAGCTCCACCTGCCGCTCGTCCGTGACGATGTAGGTGGCTCCGGTGGAGCTCGTCTTCAGGTAATACGCGCCGGAGGGCACACCGGTGAACCGCCAGCCGCCGTCGGGGGCCGCCGAGCCGGTGAGGCGGGTGAACGTCGCGCCGTTGGGGACGAGAATCTCGGGCTGACGCGCCGACAGGTCATTGGGCCGCACCACCACGCCCACCGCCGTGTGGTAGTGCGTGGAGCTCGTCACCAGCACCGTGTCGCCCGTGGGCGTGCCGCCGTCCGTCTCACAGCCCGCCATCAGCGCCTCGCCCATCCACGTGCCATCGCCCGAGGCACCGGGAATCACCGTCCCGGAAGAAGGACCCTCGTTCAGCTCGGGCGAGTTGCCGGGCTCGCCGCCGGCGCAGCCAATCCACGCGACGCACGCGGGAGCGAGCAGGAAGGAGAAACGACGCAAGTGCATGAGACCTCCAGGGGTTGAAAGGGGGCGGAACCCTACCCCGAGGTCTTCGACATCGACGAGGTCTCGGCGATGAGCTGCGCCAGCCTATCGAGGCCGTCTCGAACTCGGACTGGGAGAGGGCCAGGGTGTAGCGCCAGGCCGTCCTTCTCGCGCGCCAGCAGGCCCTTGCGGTGCCGCCGGTCCATCGTCGTCATGATAATGGCCGGCGACCGGGTCCTGGACCAGAGGAGGAGAAGCCGTGCCGGTGTCTCCGCGTGTGAAAGGCGCGATGCTGGGGTTGTCCGCCGCGGCCCTCTTCGGGGTCAGCGCTCCGGTGGCGAAGCTGCTACTGCCTTCGAGCACGCCGCTGGTGCTGGCCTCACTGCTCTACCTGGGAGGCGGGCTGGGACTGACCTGCCTCGAAGCGTTGAGGAGGATGCGCCCATCCGGCGATTCCAGAAGCGAGGCACGCCTCGGGCGCAAGGACGTGCCCCTGCTGCTCGGGGTCATCCTCTGCGGCGGCGTGCTGGGGCCGGTGCTGATGCTGGTGGGCCTGCAACGGCTCTCGGGAGTCGCGGCCTCGCTGCTGCTCAACCTGGAGGGCCCCTTCACCATCCTCCTGGCGCTGCTCGTGTTCGGAGAGCACCTGGGCCGCTCGGGCGCGCTCGCGGCGGGCTTCGTCATGGCGGGTGCCGCGGTGCTGGGGTTCCAGGAGGGCGAGCTGCACGGCGATGTGCTGGGCGTGCTGTCCCTGGCCGGTGCGTGCCTGGCCTGGGCCGTGGACAACAACCTCACGCAGCGGCTGTCCCTCAAGGACCCCATCGCGCTGGTGCGCACCAAGGCGCTCGGCTCGGGTGCGTGCACGCTCGTGCTGGCGTGGCTCACCGGGCAGCCCTTCCCTTCCGGGAAGGTGCTGGGCGCGGCCCTGGTGCTCGGCTTCGCCAGCTACGGGCTGTCCATCGTCCTGGATGCATATGCCCTGCGCCTGCTGGGCGCGGCACGCGAGGCCGCGTACTTCGCCACGGCCCCCTTCGTGGGCGCCCTGGTGGCGGTGCCACTCCTGGGTGAGCAGCTGCGGCCCCTGGACCTGCTCGCCGGCGCGTTGATGGCCACGGGCGTCGTCCTGCTGCTGCGCGAGCGGCATGGCCACGTGCACACGCACGTGGCGCTGGAGCACGAACACCTGCACGTCCATGACGCACACCACCAGCACGCGCATCCCCCCGGCATGGATGCCACCGAGCCGCACAGCCATCCGCACCGGCACGAGCCCCTCACGCACGACCACCCGCACGTCTCGGACCTGCACCACCGCCACAAGCACTGACCGGGCGGGCCCAGCCCATGCCAGGTAGACGCCGAGCAGCACGCCCACCATGCCGGTGGCGAGGGCGCGAAGAATGGCCGCCACCAGCAGCAGATGGTGGTCCACCCCGCCCCTCGCGTGTCCCGCCTGGCTGAGCCCCAGAGCGGGCACCGCTCACCGCGCCTGGAAGAGAAGACCTACGAGCGCGGCTCCGGCGATGACCAGTGGAATGAGGAGCTTCGCGTTCCAGCGGAAGAGCGCCGCGAGCGCCAGCGCGAAGACCCCGAGGGTGACGGCTCCGGTGAGCGAAGTGCGCAGCAGCCCCACGGCGGTCGCCGCGATGAGCCCCACGACTCCCGCGGTGACACCGTCCAGGAAGAGCCGCACCCGTGGCTGGTGGAGCACGCGTTCGAAGAAGTCATGCCCCAGCAGCGTGAAGGAGAAGGCCGGAGCGAAGATGGCCGCCGTCAGCACCAGCGCTCCCGCGAGCCCGCCGCCGAGGTAGCCCACGAAGGTGGAGAAGATGATGAGGGGGGCGGGAAGGATTCCCGAGAGTGCGAGGCCATCGAGGAACTGCGCGTTCGTCATCCACCCGCCGAGCACCACCGCGTCACGCTGGAGGAAGGGGATGACGGTGTACGCCCCACCGAAGGTGAGCAGCCCGCTGCGCAGTCCGCTCCACGCCAGCATGAGCAGCGAGGGACGGCCCTGCGTGGCCGTGGCGGCTTCCGTCACGCCCACCAGCGGGGCGGCGGCCTCGGAGGACAGCCCCTGCCGGACCAGAAGGACCCCGAGGACCACCGCGCAGCTCCCCGCCAGGATGAGCGCGGGAACCCTCCCGCCCTGCCGGGCCAGCAGATAGATGAGCCCCGCGGCCACCAGGGTGAACGCGAAGTGGACGCCCGCGACCTGCGCGAGTGCGGCCCCCACGGCCACGCCCCACAGCCACCTGTTCGCGAGCGCGTGCCCGCCAATGCGCACCACCGCGCGGACGATGAGCGCGCCCACCGCCGCCTGTACGGCCCCGAAGACCGCCACGAGGTTCGGGGAGGCCAGGCCGTAGCGCAGATAGGCCCAGGAGAGCGACAGCATCAGGACGAGCCCGGGCAGCATGAAGCCCAGCCCCGCGAGGAAGCCTCCCAGCCGGCCCCGGGAGAGCATGCCGAAGTAGACACATAGCTCGTGGGCCTCGGGGCCGGGCAGCACCTGGTAGACAGCGAGGACGCGGTTGAACCGGGCGGGAGACACCCACCGCTCGCGCTCCACCAGCTCCGCCTTGAGCATGGCGATCTGCGCGACGGGCCCGCCCCACGCGAGCGCGCCGAAGTGCAGGAAGCGCAGGAACAGTCTGCCGTAGGACTCGTGCGGCGGCCGGGGTTCCGGCGCCTCTTCGAGGATGTCGTGGGAACTCATCCTCGAAGCGCCGCCGCGGCCTTCTGGGCCCGCTCCAGGCGGGCATTCACCACGTCCCAGTTCACGTTCTGGAAGAAGGCGTCGATGTAGCGGGCGGCCGCCGCGCCGTAGTCCATCTGGTAGGCGTGCTCGTACATGTCCATGACGAGCAGCGGGTGGCCATGGGCCAGGGCCTGGGTGTGATTGCCGCTCCAGTACGTCTGTGGCTGGCCGGAGTGGAAGTTGTACGTGAGGATGACCCAGCCGCTCCCGCCACCCAGGCTGGCCCCCGTGGCCCGGAAGTGCTCCTCCCAGCGGCCGAAGTCGCCATGCGCCGCCGCGAGCAGCTTCTGGATGGAGCCGCCCGCCTTGCCGTCCCCGCCGAGATTCCCGAAGTACGCCTCGTGGAGAATCATCGAGTTCGTGAAGGTCAGCTCCCGCTCCTTCAGCCCGCCCACCAGGAAGCCCGGCGTGTCCTTCGTCACGCGCGCCAGCTCCTCCTCCACCTTGTTGAGGTTCTTCACCGCCCCGCCGTAGTTGTTCTCGTGGTGGCTGCGGAGGAGCTTCTCCGAGAGCCCCTTGAGCTTCGCCGGGTTGAAGGGCAGCGGCGCCACCGCGTGCTTGCCATGGCCCGGAGTGCCCGGCGCACGTGAAGGCTCCGCCGCGGCGCTTCCTTCCGGGGTGACGAGGAGGGTGGTACCAGCCACCACCATTCCGGTCATGAGGTCGCGTCGGTTCATCGCAGCTCCCGGCTCCAAGGGGATACGGAAACGAACAGGTTCGAGCGTAGAGCGAGGCCGCTGGCAGGCAGGGAGACTTTCCGCACGCGGCGAACAGGGAGTGTTGACGCCGGGACGCCCGCTTCAGCGCAGGCCGTCACACCACGGGCTGGCGCCATGCGCGAGACAGATGCTCCTGGCCTTGCTGGCCGAAGCGCCGCACCAGTTCCTCCCGGCCGCGCTTCCCATGTTCCAGCAGATACGCCAGTTCCGTGGGCATCAGCAGCTTGACGGTGACCAGCCGCACCTCTCCGGCCGGCATGGTGAAACGGCCCGGCAGCGTGCTCGACGCCATGCCCAGCAGCACTCCCACCCGGCCCTCTTTCGTCAGCAGCGGCTCGGGCAGGTTCTGGCCAGAGACTTCCATGGAGAGGAAGCCCGCCTTCACCTTCTCACGCACGCTCTCGTGTTTCGCGAGCTCGTTCCCTACCCGCTCCAGCAGAAGCAGGGGCCAGCTCTTCTCAGCGTCACCGAGGGGCTCGTTCGTCTCCAGGGCCAGCTCCAGGCCGAAGCCCACGGACGGCTCCGCGCGGTCCACGAAGAAGTCTGACAGCCCGTCCGTCACCAGCAGGGTGCGTCCCTCGGGGCGGTGGATGACGCGCCAGACCTGGCGCCGGGCCGGCCAGTCACCACCAACGACGATGGGGATGATGACCTCTTCGTCCAGCTTCCCCAGGGTGCGCCAGAAGGCTTCGCGGGCAGCGTCCGTCTCATTCCGAAGCGCCAGGAGTTTCCGGCTGCGTTCGCGCTCCTCGGGACTGATGGCACTCGGGCCGGTGACTTCCTCGAACTTCATGCCCGTGACACCCGCGTGATCCAGTGCCTCCTTGATGTCCTCGGACACGATGAGCGCGATGCTCCACCCCCAGGTCCGGAACACCTTGGCGCCGCCCACCTTCGTTGGGTCGATGCGCAGGCCGGACACCGCCCGGTACTTGCCGACCTTCTCCGGGCGCCCATCCTCCGGCTTCCAGTAGCGCACCTCCTCCGAGGCGCTGTCGTCAATGCACCGGATGAGCCGAGTGGCGACGAGGATGAAGTACGGCTCGGACTGTCCGGCAACGTCGACAGGAAAGAGTTGCACGTCGGCGGGCGCCAGCTCCGCGAAGATGTTCGCCACCTTCTTGTGAACAACAGGGGTGACACCCACGCCCGCGAGAGAGAAATCAAGAGGACTCCCGGGATGGTCGATGGGGATCTTGAGTCGCGCTTCAACCTGGACAGGGCATCCATCCGTGAACTGCCACGGGTCGTCCACCTCCTGCCCCTGTGAATCCGTGGGGTCTCCCAGCAGCCAGCGCCCCTGGGTCTCCATGTCGTCAAAGAGTTCAAAGAATCGCTTCGCCATGATTCCTTCCTCACCTCACTCAGCCCGCGTCACCAGCTTGTTGAGAGCGGTGCCCGGCGTGGAGATCTGTACGGCCAAATCCCTCAGTTCCGCCGTCAGACGTTCACGACACTGCTGGATGCTCTTGCAGCGCCTCGTCGCGTCCTGCAATCGGCGGAAGACCTCTCGATGGTACTCCACGGGGTGAGGCCCTTTATGGCCCGGCACGCGGACCTTGTTGGCCGCGTCATCGAGTGACATGCCCGCCCGGTCGAAGAGCTTCTTGAAAATGGGGGACCACGGGCCACCGCTGCTGGTGGAGTCCCACCACTTGTTCGTGGCGATGTGGTGCTCGTGGGCAGCGGTCGCCACCGGCTCGGACGCCACAGCGTGAGTGCCGCGTGCCGTCTCCGCGACAGCCTCCGGGTCCAGCGCAATGGTGATGACGCCTCCCGGTGCCACCGCCACCGAGGTGACCTGTCCCGCCGCCGCCAGCCGGAAGCCGCCCTGCCCCACCC
>NZ_JABBJJ010000424.1 GCF_012933655.1 Pyxidicoccus fallax
GGCTGGGGAGGGGGCACGGGACGGGCCTCGGCCTGCTTGGACGGGGCCTGTGCACCCTCCCGCACCTCACGACTCGCCACCGGAGGGGACATCAGCTCGGCGAGGCGCTTCTCGAGCTGCTCGACGGCATAGTGCGCCGGTCGCAGGTCCAGGAACCCGGGGGCGAAGCGGAAGTTGACGGGACTCGTCCGCTGCTGCTTGCCGGTGACGAGCGACATGGTGACGGACACCATCCCGTCGTCCATGGCCGCCTCGGCGTAGATGATGGCACCCCCACGCCCGAGCGCGGCCAGGCACTCCGTCGTCGCCTTGGGCGCACACGACGCCTTCAGCGGCACGGGGCCCCGCAGGATGAACGTCCCGCGCCGCCGGTCACTGGAGCGGACCCCGGACGCGATGAGCCCTTCCACGTCGGAGAGGACCTTGGGGTCGAGTTTTCCCTGGGCGGGATGGAGGCCGACCACGATCTGCGCGCGGGCAATTCCAGGCAACGCGAGGATCGCCGCCAGCACGAACAACCGCACGAATCGCGCACGCAGCATCGATTCACGAGACTATTCCAGGTGTGTCGTATTGTAAACATACGGTAAAAATCCACCCAGGATGGTCTATCTCGGGTCGGAAATGACTCCCACCCGAAGTGCGTGGTGGCGTGCCTTTCCGTGTGGGGGAGGGAGCGCGGAAGGGGAATGCGGGACTCCGGACCCACCCCGGCGTCCGTGCAGTAGGACTGGCGATTTCGCGGCGCGGCATGTATTCGTTGACTCCCGAGTCAACGAGCAGTCCGAGTCACGAGGAATCGCATGGAATTCCAGCTCACCGAGTCGCAGCGCGCACTGCAGGAGACCGCCCGCAAGTACGCCCGCGAGGTCATCCGTCCCAAGGCCGCGCACTACGACGAGACGGCCACCTTCCCCAGGGATTTGCTTTCCACCGCGTGGGAGCTGGGTCTGCTGAACATGGCCATCCCCGCCGAGTACGGCGGCGTGGGCCTGTCCCACCTGGAGCAGGTCATCGTCGGGGAGGAGCTGAGCTGGGGCTGCGCCGGCGTGGCGACGTCCATCATCGCCAACGACCTGGCCAACCTGCCCATCATCCTCCATGGCACGGAGGAGCAGAAGAAGCGCCTGCTGGGCCACTTCTCGGAGCGGCTGAAGTTCTCGTCCTTCTGCCTGACCGAGCCCGAGGCGGGCAGCGACGTGGCCAGCATGCAGACCACCGCGGTGCGCGATGGTGACCACTACGTCATCAACGGCGCCAAGTGCTTCATCACCAACGGTGGCCAGGCCGAGCAGTACACGGTGTTCGCCACGGTGGACAAGGCGAAGAAGCACAAGGGCATCACCTGCTTCGTGGTGGAGGGCCGTCCCAAGGGCCTCACCGCCAGCAAGCACGAGAACAAGATGGGCCAGCGCGCCAGCGAGACGGTGTCGCTGACCTTCGAGGACGTGCGCGTCCCGGTCGCCAACCGCATCGGCGAGGAGGGCCAGGGCTTCGCCGTCGCCATGGCCACCCTGGACAACAGCCGTCCGCTCACCGCCATGTTCTCCGTGGGCATCGCCCGCGCCGCGCTCGAGTACTCCATGGAGTACGCCAGCCAGCGCAAGACGTTCGGCAAGCCCATCATCGAGCACCAGGCCATCCAGTTCATGATCGCCGACATGGCCATGAACACCCACGCCGCGCGCATGCTCACCTACGAGAGCGCCTGGCTGTTGGACGAGGGCAAGCGCAACACCCTCCAGTCCAGCTATGCCAAGTGCTTCGCCGCGGACATGGCCATGAAGGTCGCCACCGACGCGGTGCAGGTCTACGGCGGCTACGGCTACATCAAGGACTACCCCGTGGAGAAGCTGATGCGCGACGCCAAGCTCATCCAGGTCTACGAGGGAACCAGCCAGGTCCAGCGGCTCGTCATCGCGCGGGAACTGTTCAAGTAGAAAAGTAGAACTGTGTCCGGCGGCCGTTTCCCATTGCCGCCGTGACACGCGGATGCCTATTAACCCGGACTGCTCGCGCGACGCGTCAATGCGGCGCGCGCGGACTGTTTTCCAGCCTTCAACTGCCTCCTCGGCAAGGAGAAGCATCGCCGTGAAGATCCTCGTCACCGCCAAGCGCGTGGAAGACCCTGAGTCGAAGATCAAGGTGAAGCCGGATGGCTCGGGCATCGTTCAGGAGGGGCTCAAGTACAAGATCAACCCCTTCGACGAGATTGGCGTCGAAGAGGGCCTGCGCCTCGTGGCGAAGCACCAGGGCGAAGTCGTGGTGGTGTCCATCGGTGGCAAGGAGGTGCAGGAGCAGCTCCGGCACGCCCTCGCCATGGGCGCGCACCGCGCGGTGTGGGTGAACCACACCGGCCCCCTGGACCAGCTCGCCATCGCCGGCCTGCTCCAGAAGGTCGCGGAGAAGGAGAAGCCGGACCTCGTCATCCTCGGCAAGCAGTCCATCGACGATGACCAGAACCAGGTGGGCCAGTACCTCGCCGAGTTCCTCGGCTGGGGCCAGGCCACCTTCGCCTCCAAGGTCGAGTCGCTGGAGAGCGAGCAGGAGAAGAACAAGGTGCCCGCCATCGTCGTCGGCGCCGACGGCAAGACGGTGCGCGTGATTCGCGAGGTCGACAACGGGCTGGCCACCCTGGAGTGCCAGCTGCCGGCCGTCGTCACCACCGACCTGCGCCTCAACCAGCCGCGCTACGCCAGCCTCCCCGGCATCATGAAGGCCAAGAGCAAGCCCATTGAGGAGCTGACGCCGGCCAAGCTGGGCGTGGACGTCACGCCGTCCATCCAGGTGCTGAAGATGTCGGCGCCCCCGGCGCGCAAGGCGGGCATCAAGGTGCCGGACGTGCCGGCGCTGGTGGAGAAGCTGCACAACGAGGCGAAGGTCGTCTGAGCGGCCTGTCCGCTTCCTCCTTCTTCGGAACGAACCTTTAAGAGAGATACGGAGCCACTCAGATGCCAATCGTTCTCATCGTCGCCGAGCAGCAGCCGGACGGGAACCTCCGCAAGGCCACCCTCAACGCCATCGGCGCGGGCAAGCAGCTCGCCGAGAAGGCCGGCGCGGAGCTGCACATCGCGCTGGTGGGCAAGGACCCCGCGAAGGTCGCGGATGAGCTCAAGGGCTACGGCGCCAAGGCCGTGCACGTGGGCGCCGCGCCCGAGCTGGAGCACTACCTCGCCGAGACGTACGCCCCCGCGCTGGCCGGCCTGGCGCAGGAGCTGAAGGCGGACTACGTGGGCATGGCCTCCACGGCGCAGGGCAAGGACCTGATGCCGCGCCTGGCCGCGCGCCTGAAGGCCGCCATGGCCACCGACGTCATGGGCTTCAACGGCGGCGGCGCGGACGTGACGTTCAGCCGCCCCATGTGGGCCGGCAACGTCTTCGCCGAGGTGAAGCTCACCACGCCGGTGAAGGTGTTCACCCTGCGCGCCACCGAGTTCCCCGCCGCCCAGGGCGGCCAGGGCGCCGCCGAGGTGAAGGCCTTCACCCCGAAGGTCGAGGCCTCCAAGACGAAGTTCGTCGACTTCAAGGAAGTGAAGAGCGCCCGCCCCGAGCTGACCGAGGCGCGCGTGGTGGTCTCCGGCGGTCGCGGCACCAAGGGCGACTTCAAGGAGATCGAGGGCCTGGCGGATGACCTCGGCGCCGCGGTGGGCGCGTCCCGCGCGGTGTGCGACGCGGGCTGGGTGCCCAATGACTTGCAGGTCGGCCAGACGGGCAAGGTGGTGGCCCCGCAGCTCTACATCGCGGCCGGCATCAGCGGCGCCATCCAGCACCTGGCGGGCATGAAGAGCTCGAAGACCATCGTCGCCATCAACAAGGACCCCGAGGCCCCCATCTTCCAGGTGGCGGACTACGGCATCGTCGCGGACCTCTTCAAGGTGCTGCCCGAGCTGCGCTCGGAGCTGGCCAAGCTGAAGTAGTCCCGAAGGTCCACCGGTAGCGCCTTCGAGGGGCGGCACGTGGGGCACTCCCCGCGAGCCGCCCCTTCGCTTTCTTCCGGCGGGGGCCTACAGCTCGATGTCGCTCTCACGGCCTGGTGGGGCGTCCTCCTCGGCCTCGCCCTCGCCGCGCCCGGGAGGCTCGGCCCCGAAGGGCGGCTCGGGAGGGACGGGGGGCTCGGGAGGCTCTGGCGGCGTGGGGATGGCCCCGGGCGCGTCGTCGCGCAGGTCGATGCGGGTGCCGTCCTCCAGCTCCACGTCGAGGGTGCGGTAGTGCCACTGCCCGTCCTCGCCCTCCGCGTCCACGTGCAGCGTGCCGTCCGCCTGGGGCCCATCCAGGGGGATGGAGAAGCGGGCCTGGGTCCGGCCGTTGTTGCTGCTGATGGAGGACTGGCGGGGCCAGCCGGAGTCGATGGGGGTGCCCAGCTCGCGCCGAACCTCCGCGTCCGAGGTCGCGATGGCCACCGCGTCCGTGTACGCCCCCACCTGCGTGAGCGACGAGAAGCCCACGGCGAGGGCGATGGCGCCCAGACAGCCACACGAGGCCACCGTGCCCAGGCAGCCCACGGGCACCACCCACTTCCAGTTGCGGCTCCACCAGCCTCGTTGGGCAGTCAACGAGCCCTCCGGCATCGTGTTCATGCACATCCTTCCTTGCCTGTCTGCGGCGGGCAGGCGTGGGGACCCCTCATACCGGGAGCGCGCAGGGCGGGGTAGAACCCGGTTGTAGGAACGTCGAGGGTTGGGTGTATGCCGCCGCGGAAGTCTCCCACCACCGAGGTGTTGCTGGACGTGCTCGAGGCGCTGCCGCCCGGGCAGCGGCTATGGGTGCGTGGCGCGGGGAAGAGCCTGTACCCGCTGTTGCGCGGCGGCGACGCGGTGCGCGTGCTGCGCTGCGGCCCCGGGGCGCTGTCCCGGGGGGACGTGGCGCTGATGCGGCAGGGCCGCCGGCTGGTGGCGCACGTGGTGGTGTCCACGGCGCCATGGGAGACGGCCTCGCTGGTGGGCGACGTGGACCCGCCGGGCGGGGTGACGCTGGGGCGGGTGGTGGCGGTGCGGCGCGGGGCGTGGGTGCTGCCGCTGCCCCGGCCCTTCCGGCCGGCGATGTGGATGACGCAACAAGCGCTGTCCGCGGCGTGGGCCCGGCCCGAGAGCCGGGTAGTCTTCCGTCGCGTGCGGGACTTCTTCTTCTCCGGCTGGTCACGGCCCCTGCGGCGCCGGCTCGTGGGGCCGCTGGACGTGCGGCTCTTGCGGACCGACGACCTGGACGCGCTGCTCGTCTTCGCGGGCGAGCGGCTCGTGGTGTCGCCCGGGTTCCTGCGCCGCCAGCTCCGCGAGCGGTGGGGACTGGCCGAGCCGGAGCGGCGAGGCGCCGCCGCGGGCGCCTTCGACGCGCAGGGGCGGATGCAGGGCTTCGCCTGGGTGGACTCGTACCGGCAGGAGGCGCTTCCGCTGGACGGCTTCTGGGTGCGCTCGCTGGTGGTGGCGCCGGGCGTGCGGCGCATGGGCGTGGCCACGCGGCTGCTTGGCTGCCTGATGGCCGAGGCCGCGCGTCAGGGCGAGCCGTGCGTGTACGCGGACATCGACGACGACAACACGGCCTCGCTGCGGACGTTCGGAGGGCTGGGCTTCCGGCCCGCCTCCGCGGAGCTCACCCGGCGCACCAACCAGGCCTGGGACGCGGCGGGGCGCACCAAGGCCCTGGTCGTCCTGGAGCGCGGGCTGCCGCCGTGACAGGGCGTGCGGTTGCATCGGGCGCCGACCTGGGCCAGAAGCACCCGCGTCTTGAGCACCTCGACTTCCGACACCATGGGTGGCGCCGAGCGCGCGCAGCGACTCCAGGCGGACGGCGCGCTGATTCTCATCACCCTGTTCTGGGGCATCACCTTCGTGGTGGTGAAGAGTGCCCTGGGTTATGGCGATCCGTTCTCGTTCCTCACGCTGCGCTTCTGCGTGGGCGCCCTGGTGCTGAGCGCGCTGGCGGGGCGGCAGGTGCTCCTGCCCCGCAACCTGCGGCACGGTGGATTGCTGGCCCTGTTCCTGTTCGGCGGCTTCGCGCTGCAGACGCTGGGGCTGAAGGATACGACGCCGTCGCGCGCGGCGTTCATCACCGGGATGAGCGTGGTCTTCGTTCCGCTGATGACGATGTTGCTCTTCAAGCGGGTGCCGAAGCCCACGTCGCTCCTGGGCGTGGTGCTAGCGGCGGTGGGGCTCTACTTCCTCACGCGGCCGGAGGCGGGCGCGGAGGGACAGGGGTTCGCCCGGGGTGACCTGCTGTCGCTGGGCGGCGCGGTGTCCTACGCGTGCCACATCACGCTGACGGAGCGCTACGCGCCGAAGGAGGGCGTGACGGGACTGGTGGCGGTGCAGCTGTGGGGCGTGGCGCTCCTGTCCGCGCTGTGCCTGCCCTTCGTGGAGCGCCGGGTGGAGTGGACGCCGTCCTTCGTGGGCGCGGTGCTCGTGTGCGGCGTGGTGGCCAGCGCGGTGGCCATCAGCGTTCAGACGTGGGGACAGGCGCGCACCACGGCGGTGCGGGCGGCGGTCATCTACTCCATGGAGCCGGTGTTCGCCTCGGTGTACTCGGTGGCGCTGGGCTACGAGGTGCTGGGCCCGCGCGAGTGGACGGGAGGCAGCCTCATCCTCCTGGGCGTGCTGGTGTCGGACGTGGGCGCGGCGGCCTGGGGCTGGTGGCGCGCGCGGGCCGGGGCCGCGTAGCGCCGGGGCCAGGGCCCCATGGCAGGCAGGACCCGTCAGGGCGGACGAGCGCGGAGCCCGTGCGGCGGGTCGGTTGCTCGCGGCATCGACGGAAGACGTGATGCCCGGCCTCCCCGCCGGGTGGGCCTGCCCACCAGCCGGGCGTGCGGGGCGCGGAAGTGAGGAGGGCCGGCGGCGTGCGGACGCGCTATATCCCGGGCCCTTCCCATGAGCGTGGAGCTGCGGCGAAACGGGATGCACCTGACGGGCACCCCCCTGTCCCTGGACGCGAAGCGCAAGTCGCCGCTTTGCTTCGTCAGCCATGGGCACTCGGACCACATCGCCCGGCACGAGCGCACCATCGCCACGGCGGCCACGCTGCGCTTCATGGCGCACCGGCTGGGGCCGGTGAGCGAGCCGCAGGCCGTGCCCTACCGCCAGCCCTTCGAGCTGGGCCCGCTGACGCTGGAGCTGCTGCCCGCGGGCCACATCCTCGGCAGCGCGCAGCTTCGCGCCACGCGCGCGGACGGGCGGCGCATCGTCTACACGGGGGACCTGAACGTCGCGCCGTCCCTCACCGCCGAGGCGACGGAGGTGGCCGAGTGCGACACGCTCGTCATCGAGTCCACGTTCGGCCATCCGCGCTACCGCTTCCCGCCGCGCGCGGAGGTGCTGGGGCAGGTGGAGGCGTGGGTGCGCCGGCAGCTGGAGCGCGGGGCGGTGCCGGTGCTGCTCGGCTACCCGCTGGGCAAGAGCCAGGAGGCGATGAAGTACCTCGCCGGCCGCGGCTTCCCGCTGGTGGCGCACGCGTCCATCTACGAGGTGGCCCGGCTGTACGCGGAGCTGGGCGTGCCGATTGAAAACCTGCGGCTCTACGAGGGGAAGGTGGAGCCGGGCGAGGTGCTCTTCATCCCGCCGCACCAGGCCCGGGGCGGGGCGCTGGCGCCGCTGTGGCCGAGGGCGACGGCGGTGCTGACGGGCTGGGCGGTGGACCCGGGCGCGGCGCGGCGGTACGGCGCGGACGTGGCGTTCCCGCTGTCGGACCACGCGGACTTCCCCTCGCTGCTGGCGTACGCGAAGTCCACCGGGGCGCGCGAGGTGATTACGTGCCACGGCTTCGCGGAGGAGCTGGCGCAGGCGCTGCGGGATGCCGGCGTGGATGCGCGCCCGCTCGGTGGGAAGCCGCAGCAACTCACGCTGCTATGAGGCACGGGCCGCGTTAGAAGGCGGGCCATGTCCCTCAAGCCCCAGCTCTCCGGGCGCGCCGTGCGCGTCCTCGTCTGCACCGAGCGGAAGACCTTCGTCACGCGCGAGCTGGCCGAGACGCGGGTGACGTTCGAGGGCATCGAGGGAGACCGGCACGCGGGGCTGACGCGGTCGGCGGACGTGCGCACGCCGTGGTTTCCCAAGGGCACGCCCATCCGCAACACGCGGCAGCTGTCGCTGGTGTCGAGCGAGGAGCTGGCCGAGGTGGCGGAGGCGCTCGGGATTCCGAAGGTGCTGGCGGCGTGGCTGGGAGCGAACCTGGAGCTGGCGGGAGTGCCCAGGTTGACGCACCTGCCGCCGGGCACGCGGCTGTTCTTCCCCGAGGACGCGGTGCTCGCGGTGGAAGGGGAGAACGAGCCCTGCCGGGGCCCGGGGCGCGTCATCGAGGCGCACCACCCGGACAAGGAGAAGCTGGCGAGCCGCTTCGTGAAGGCCGCGTGGCGGCGCCGGGGACTCGTGGCCTGGGTGGAGCGGCCCGGCCTCATCCGCGCGGGCGACGAGGTCCGGGTGATGGTGCCGAGGCCGGTGACGTACGTGCTGCCGGGAAAGCCCGCGTGAGAAGAGCGGGCCGCTTCAGTCCGCCGTCTGGTGGCTCGACAGCGACTCGATGACGATGGCCGCGAGCGCCTCCCGCGCGTCCGTCTTGCCCGGAATGCCTTCGATGTAGCGGCGCGCGGATTCGGGAAGGGGACGTCGACGCGTGGGCTCGTCATGGCCGTGTGCTGTGATGACGGGATGCGGCTCTCACCGGTAACAGCCTCCATGACGCGCGTCCTCCTGGCGACTGTCTGCCTCGTCCTGTCATGGGGGTGGTCGGGGTGTGCGACGACGCATGACGGCTCGGGTGGCACGGTGTGGGTGGGTAGGGGGCTTCCCGCCGGGATGGATGAAGACGCGCTGGAGCGGGCCTCGAGCGAGGAGTCCGCGCGTGCGGCGGCCCAGGTCTGGGCCGTGGCCGGTGGGGTGCACGAGGTGGAGGCGCGCCTCTCCTTCACGTACTGGGTGGAGCGGGGCGCGCTGACGCTGGTGGCGTATGAGGCCGCGGGGCGGGGTGGGCCCACCGGACGCCCGGTGGACGCGGACGCGACTCTCGACTCACTGCGGACCGTCTTCGAGGCCTATGCCCGGCGACGCAGCGGAGAGGTGCGGCTGGTGTTGCGGCGCCAGGAGTCGGGCTGGGCCGTGGATTACGAGTCAGGTTCTCCCGCCGGGCGCCCGCCGGAGGCGAAGTCGCTGCCCGTACGCTGGGAAGGCACATCGGCGTTGGCCCGCGAGTCCCCGGCGGAAGGGCTGGGCCGGCTGCTGCGGGCGGTGGATGTCCCCGCCGGAGGCTCTGCCCGGGTAGTGGCGGTGGCGACGCTGGAGGACGGGCGTGTGGAGGGTTGGGAACTCGCGCGCTTCCAGGTGACGCACCGGGGCGACGGGGGCGCGGCTCGTGGCGTGTCCGAGGCGGTGCGCGACGAGGCGGTGAAGGTACTTCAGCCCTTCGCGGAGGGCCTGGGGCCGCGCGCGGTGCGTGTGGAACTGGTG
>NZ_JABBJJ010000425.1 GCF_012933655.1 Pyxidicoccus fallax
GCCCACGTCGGCGGACGCCGCCCCCACCCTCACGCACGCGGCCCCCAGCCCGCGCGAGAGCGAGCTGGTGCGCCGCGTGGAGGAGCTCACCCAGCAGGTGTCCCGGCTGGAGGGCATGGTGGCGCAGCAGGCCCGCTCGCTGCGCGCCATGCTGGAGCTGCTGGAGACGCGCGGCCTCGTGACTCGCGACGACTACCTCGCGAAGGTGCGGTGAGGCCGGCGCGGCCTCACACCAGGATGAGCTCCTCGTCCACCTCCGTGGGCTGACCGGAGGTGGCGGCGCCCAGCACCTTCCGGGTGCGCAAGAGGCGCGCATCGCTCAGCTCGGAGACGAGCACGAGAATCTGCGGGTGGCTGGAGATGAGCGCGTCGAAGTCCTCGCGCGGCAGCCGCAGCAGCGTGGTGTGCCGCGTGGCCGTCACCGTCGCGGTGGCGGGCGTCTTCTGGAGCAGCGAGATTTCGCCGAACAGGTCGCCCTCCTTCAGCCGCGTCAGCAACAGGCCGTCCTTGCTCACCTCCACCTCGCCGGAGAGGACGACGTAGAGGCCGTCGGTCTCCCCACCGTCGCGGATGATGACGGCATCGCGCTCGACGTCGCGGGCGCGGAAGCGCTCCACCAGCGTGCGCCGGTCCTTCCGGTTGAAGGGCCGGAACAGCGCCGAGGTGTTCATCACGTTCGTCAGCATCCGCTGCCGGACGAACTTCTTGAGGGCCTTGGCCACCAGCGGGTAGCGGCGCGACAGCTCGGCGAGCACCGGCGCGGAGATCTCCAAGAGCTGCGTGTCCTCGGACGCGCCCTCGACGGAGGCCGTGCGCGGCGCGCCGGACAAGAGCGCCATCTCACCGAAGCAGGCGCCGCCCTCCAGGGTGGCGAGGTCCTCGCGCTCGCCGTTGTCCACGCGGAAGACGCGCACGGCGCCCTCGCAGATGACGTAGAAGGCGTCGCCGCGGGTGCCCTGCTCGATGATGCGCTCGCCCGGCCCGAAGCGGCGCAGCGGGCAGCGCTCGAACAGCTCGATGAACGCGTCGCGCGGCAGGTCCGAGAACAGCGGAACGGTGGGCAGCTCGTCCAGCGGGCGCCCCTCGGGTCCGCCGACCTCCTCGGTGAGGCTGTAGACTTCCTCGTCGTCGTCCGGAGTCGCCGGGACGGCCAGGGCCGTGCGCTGGCTCAGGCCGGCCTGGGCCGCCAGCTCCACGGCGTGCAGCAGTGAGTCGCCCTCCAGCTCCAGCTCCGTGAAGGACGTGGGGACCGCCGCGGGCCGGAGGGAGTTGTCGAGGTCCGGGGCCAGCTCCCGGAACGGGAGCGCGGCGGGGGCGGTGGGCGCTGGCGCCTCGACGCGGCGCGGGCGCAGGCCCGGAGGCGCGGCGGAGACAGGGGCTTCCGGGGCCGAGGGCGCCGGAGGATTCACGGGGCCCGGGGCCTGGAGGCTCGGGTCCGAGATGGGCGACGCGAGCGCCTTCCACTTCCCGCTGATGGGACCTTTCGCCGCGGGAGCCGGCGCCGGCACGGGCGTGGTGTGCGCGGGCTGCCGCAGGGCCTCTGGCACGGGAATTCGCTGTGAAGAGCGAGGCGCGAGGCCCGGAGGCAGCGAGCTGGTCGCGGGACGAGCGACCGCGGCGGGGGGCGCGCTCGCGGAATCAGCAACCGGCGAGCGGGAGGCCGACGTGCTCGCGGGCTCCGGGGGCGTCACGGCCACCGCGCGCGGAGCCGACGGAGGCGTGCTCGCGTCTGCCGCGGGAGCAGCGGCCGTGGACCCCACAGCGGAGCCCCGAGCCTCCACCCCGCTCGCGACTGGCGCATGGGCCGGGCGCGCTGACGGGGGCACGGAGTCCGCCTCGGGAGGCAGTGCCTCACCGATGATGACTGGCTCCGCCTCACGCGCCGCTTCGACGGGCTCGCCCACGAGGATCGGCTCGTCGGCCACCTCGACGTCCAGCGAGATCTCCGTGCCCTGCGCGTGCTCCTCTTCCGTCCCGACGCTCACGGAGTGGACGACCACTTCGCCCGACGCCGGGCGCGCGTTCAGCGACAGCTCCGGGGGCAGCTCGGAGGACAGGTCCACCGGCGCCCCACCCGCCTCCAGCGCGACAGGCGTCTCCGGGGCGTCCACGTCGACATCCACCTTGATTTCCGCCACGGCCGCGCGGACGGCCTCGGGCAGGCGCGACTTCGCCGTGGGCTCGGGCGCGGGGGGCGGCGTCAGCGCGCTGCCCATGGGACCGCGAGCCCTCGCACCAGCGGGCGCGGACCGGCGCGCATACAGGTCCGCGAGCATCTGCTGCACACCGCGATGCGCGGGGTCCAGCTCCAGGATGAGCTTGCTCGCGGCGATGGCGCGCGGAAGGAAGCCCTCCTTCGCGAAGCCCTCGGCGGCGGACTGGTACGCGGCGATGGCGCGCTCGCGCTGCCCGGCCTTGGCCCACGCGTCCCCCGTGCGCAGGCGCGACTGGTGGTCCTTCGGATCGGCCCGGCAGTATTCCTCGTACAGCTCCGCGGCTTTGGAGAAGCGGCCCTTGGTGAAGGCTTCGGTGGCCTTGTCCTTGAGCTTGCGCAGCTCCATTAGCGGGCCCCTTCGGCGGCGGTGCCGTCCTTCGTCAGCGCCGCGCCCGCGGACTCGCGGACGGTGCGGAAGTAGTCGCCCTTCAGTGCATCCAGCGACTCGGCCTGCGCGGGGGTTCCAATCTTCCTCAGCGCCGAGGCCGCGGCGGCGCGAACCTCCGGCAGGTCGTGGTACAGGTCCCTCGCCACCGCCTCGGCGGCCTGCGCGTCGCCAATCGCCCCGAGCGCCAGCAGCACGTCCCGCCGCGCGACGCTGTTGGACTCATCCAGCGCCTTGATGAGCGTGGGCACCGCGTCCTTCGCGCCCATCCGGCCGAGCAGCGAGGCCGCGAGCGCCGCCTCCGCTCCACCCTCGCTCACCACCGCCTGCAGCGCCGCGGACGCCGAGACCGGCACGCCCGAGCCCCGCGTGAGCGCATCCAGCGCGAGCAGCTTCTCGCTGCCCATCTTCGGCATCATCTCCACCAGCGCGGCCTGGCCCGCGTCGCCCGCCTCCGCCAGCACCTGCGCCACCGCCTTCTGCACGTCGCGCTCGGGCTCGAGCAGCCCCGCCTTGGCCAGCTCCACGCCCTCCGGGCCCAGCCGCGCCAGCCCCGTCAGGGCCGCGACGCGCAGGGGAGCGCTCGCATCCTGGGTGTAGCCCTTGAGCAGCTCCAGCGCGCCCGGCGCCTTCAGCGTGCCCAGCGCCCGCAGCAGCGTGGCCAGCGGCCGCAGCCGCTCCGGGTCCACGTCGTCGTGCAGCTCGGTGGGCACGCGCGGCTGCACCACCGCCCGCCCGGCCTCGCGCGCGCGGGCCGCGTTGAGCGCCTTCACGCGCTCGAGGAGCTGCGCGTGCTTCGCCACCTTGTCCTCACCGCCGGCCTGCTGCGTGAGGCTCTTGACGGGAGACGCCTCGGAGGCCGGGTCGAAGCCGGGGCCGTAGCGCTCCGGCAGCGGCTGCGTCACCCAGTCGGCGCGCATCGCCTCCAGCCCCTTCGCCTCCTGCTCGTACAGCTTCTGGAGGGCGGGCACCACCGACGCGTCGCCCATGGCCTCCACCGCCTCCACCGCGAGCAGCCGCAGCGAGGCGTCGGGCTGGTTGAGCCACGGCGTCACCTTGCCCAGCAGGGGCTGCGCCGTGGGGCCCAGGCCCACCACCGCCTGGAGTCCGCTGGCCGCCGTCGCGGGCCGGGCGAGCCGCTCGCCAATCGGGTCCACCGGGCAACCCCCGCGCGAGCGCATGGCCCTGCCGGCGGCCAGCGCCTCGGCGGGAGCGCCGTCCATCATCACGGCGCACAGCGCGGCGTCCGTCTGGGGCGTGCGGGGGAAGGCCAGGATGGCGTCGATGGCCAGCGGGCTCACCGCGCTCTTCTCCATGGCCACCGCCTGCAGGCGCGGCGCGACGGCCGGGTCCTGCAGCTTCGTCAGCGCGATGATGGCGGACTCGCGCAGCTCGGGGAAGCTCTCGTTCAGCAGCAGGGCGATTTCGCCCACCGCGCGCTTGTCGCCCGCGTCTCCCAGGCCCCGCACCGCCGCGGCGGCGAGGATGACCTGGCTGTCGCGCACCAGCGGCATCAGCCGCGTCACGGCGTCCGGGCGCCCGCTCTTGCCCAGCTCCTCGGCGGCGCCCACGCGCTCGGGCAGCTCGCCCTCGGTGAGGGCCAGGAGGTTGCGGTCCCACTGCGCCTTGGCCTCGGCGGCCACCACTTCCGCCATGGCGCCGTTGACGTTCGCGCTCTTGAGGGCCTGGACGATGACCTGGCGCGTGGCGCGGCTGCGGCGACCGTACTGCAGCGTGAGGTACGCCTTGGCCTTGTCGTTCTGCACCTTGGCGAGCGCCATGGCGGCGCGCGCCTGGACGTCCTCGACGGGGTCCTCCAGCAGCTCGCCGAGCAGGTCCACCACGCGGGGGTCCTGGCTCTCACCGAGCGCCACGGCGGCCTCGGCGCGGACGATGGCGGCCAGGTCCTTGGCCGCGCGGGTGAAGAGGACGAGGTCGTCCGCATTGCCCTGGCCGGCGAGCTTCTTCACGGCAAGGGCGCGGACCTCCGGACGAGGACTCTGGAGGTCGGCGAGGAGCTGGTCCCGGCTGCCGTTGCAGCCGAGGACCAGGGCCATGACGAGGATGAAGGGGCGCACGCCGGTTCTCATCGTTCTCCGCGGAGGGAAACGGTGGAAAAGTCGGCGCCGGTTATATCAACGAGCCCCCCGGCTCCCAATCAGCCATGTAGGGGCGTCAGCGCGGACGGCGGGGCCCCTTCGGAGGAGGCCGACCCGCGCCACCCCGGGCAGGCCCGCTGCTCCAGCGGGGCGCGGTGCCCCGCTCCTTCTTCTTCCCCC
The DNA here is from genome assembly GCF_012933655.1 of Pyxidicoccus fallax. Taxonomy (GTDB): domain Bacteria; phylum Myxococcota; class Myxococcia; order Myxococcales; family Myxococcaceae; genus Myxococcus; species Myxococcus fallax. Next base: position 4,880 of record NZ_JABBJJ010000425.1, read on the forward strand.
AATCCTGGAAGCCGCCGGACTTCTCGCCGCCTTCCCGCTCGGCCGGTGGGCCTCGGCGGGCGCCGGCCCGGACGATGCGCTCGCTGGGGTTGCCGCGCTCGTCGGTGGGGCTCCACGACCCGCGCTCGGGACGGCCGCCTGCCCCCCGGGCTCCGGCACCACCGCCGAAGGCCGGACGGCCCGCGCCACGGCCCCGAGGCGCACCCTCGTCACCGCCCCGCGTGGGACGACCCGCTCCCCCGCTCCGGGCGCTGAACTCACGGCGCTCGCCCCGGGGAGCACGGCCTTCGTCGCCACCGCCCCACGTCTTGCGAGCCGGCCGGCCGGCGCCACCCACGCCGAAGCCGCGAGCCCGGGGACGGTCCTCGCCGCCACGCTCCGCACGGCCGGCGCCACCGGTGCCAAAGCCACGGGCCCGGGGACGGTCTTCACCCCCACGCTCCGGCCGGCCGGCGCCGAAGCCGCGAGCCCGGGGACGGTCCTCGCCACCGCGCTCCGGACGGCCCGCGCCACGGCCGCGAGGCGCACCGTCATCACCGCCGCCGCTCCACTCACGACGCTCCGGGCGACCCGCGCCACGGCTCCGAGGCGCACCACCCTCGTCACCGCCCGCGCCCCAGGCCTTGCGCGCCGGACGACCGGCGCCGCCCGAGCCACCGGCGGTCCACTCGCGACGCTCGGTACGGCCCGCGCTCCGAGGAGAATCCCCCTCGTCGCCGCCGCCCCACGTCTTGCGAGCCGGACGACCGGCACCGCCCGCGCTCCACTCCTTGCGCTCCGGACGGCCCGCGCCACCGGTGCCGAATCCACGGGCCCGGGGACGGTCCTCGCCCCCCGTGCCGCGGCCACGCGGAGCACCCTCGCCACCACCCGCGCTCCACTCCTTGCGCTCGGGACGGCCCGCGCCACCAACGCCGAAGCCACGGGCCCGGGGACGGTCCTCGCCACCCCGCTCCGGACGACCCGCGCCGCGCCTGGGCGCGCCTTCATCGCCACCGGCGCTCCACTCCTTGCGCTCGGGACGACCCGCACCGCGGCCACGAGGAGCCCCCTCGGCACCACCGGCGCTCCACTCCTTGCGCTCGGGACGACCCGCACCGCGGCCACGAGGAGCCCCCTCGGCACCACCGGCGCTCCACTCCTTGCGCTCCGGACGGCCCGCGCCACGGCCCCGAGGCGCACCGCCCTCGTCACCGCCCGCGCCCCAGGTCTTGCGCGCCGGACGACCGGCGGCGCCGCGAGACGCACCCTCGTCACCGCCCCACGCCTTGCGCTCCGGACGGCCCGCGCCACGGGCGCGAGGCGCCTCGTCTCCACCACCGCCCCTCTCGCGGCGCTGCGGACGGCCCGTGTCCGCTCCGCGCGCGCGGCCGAACCGCGCCAGGCCCGTGCCACCGGCCTCGGCGGTCGGCTTGCGCTCACGCTTCTCGGGAACCGCGTCCATCGCGCGAGCCGCCCTGCGCCCGGTGGTCTCGGGCATCTCGGGTGACTCATCGTCCATGGACAGCTCGGCCTCCTCGCCATCGAAGCCCGGCGCCGCGCGCCCGTGCCGCCGCGGCGGCAGCTTCAGCTCCACGGCCGGCGGCTGCGAGCGGCCCTCGGCCACCGCGTTGAGCAGCTCCACCTCGCCCTTCTTCAGCGAGCGCAAATCCCCGGGCCGCATGCCCTCCACGCCGACGCCCGCGTACGCCGGCCGGAACAGGCGCACCACCGGGTGGCCCACCGCCGCGCACAGCCGCTTGATGAGGTGCGGCCGGCCCTCGGCCACGACAATCTTCAGCCACGTGTTGCGCTCGGCCGCCTCGAACACGTCCACCGACAGCGGGGTGGCCATGCCGTCCTCGAGCCGCACGCCGCCGCGCAGCTTGCCCAGCGTGGCCGCGTCCGGCACGCCCTTCACCTTGGCCAGGTACATGCGCGGCACCTGGAAGCTGGGGTGCGTCAGCTTGTGCGCCAGCGCGCCATCATCCGTGAAGAGCAGCGCGCCCTCGGCGTCGTAGTCCAGTCGGCCCACGGGGAACAGGCGCTTGCCCGTCTCCTCCACGTAGTTGGCCACGGTGGGCCGGCCCTGCGGATCCGACAGCGTCGTCACGACGCCAATCGGCTTGTAGAGCACGTAGTACGAGGACGTCTCCGGCGGCGAGACGAGCTGCCCGTCCACCGCCACCAGGTCCTTGCCCGGCTCCACCCGGCTGCCCAGCTCCGTCACCGTCTCGTTGTTCACCGTCACACGGCCCGCGGTGATGAGCTCTTCTGCATGCCGGCGCGAAGCCACTCCCGCGCGAGCCAGGTACTTCTGTAGTCTTTCGGCAGCCATCCTTGCCTTCTTCCGTCTTGCCCGTCACTCGGGCTTGGGCCCCTCTTCGCCCGTCGCGGGCTTCGGGGGCGTGTCCAGGACGCTGGATGCGACCTTCTGTGTCCGGTCGGCGGCCTGCATGGCCTCTTCCAGCTCCTCCAGGGCGGCCTCACTGGCCGCCGCGTTCTTCTCCATGCGCTTCGTAAAGCCCGGATCCGAGAGGGTGTCCACGGTCCCCTCCGCCTTCGGCGCCGGCTGCACTTCCTTCTCTACGATTTCCCGGTGCTCCTGTGTCAGCTCGTGGAACTCCCGCAGCGTGGGCAGCGCCGATAGGTCCTTCAGGGCGAAGAACTCCAGGAACTCGCGCGTGGTGCCATAGAGGATGGGCCGCCCCACCTCCTCGCGCTTGCCGAGAATCTTCACCAGCTTCCTATCCATCAACGCCTTGATGACGGCCCCGCAGTCCACGCCGCGGATGTCCTCAATCTCCGGCCGCGTCACCGGCTGCCGGTACGCGATGATGGCCAGCGTCTCCACCGCCGCGCGGGTGAGCCGCTGCGGCTTCACGCGCAGGTAGCGCCGCACGTACTCGCCCGAATGCGGGTCCGTCCGGAACTGCCACCCGCCGGCCACCTCGAACAGCACGATGCCGCTGATGCCGTCGCGGTGGATGCCGGACAACTGGTTGAGCGCCTCGGCGATGAGCTCCCGCTCGATTCCGGTGGCCAGGTACAGCTCGTCCACGGACAGGGGCCGCTCCGCCACGAAGAGCACGCTCTCGATGACGGTGCGGATACGGTCCGGCGACAGCTTCCGGCTCTTGGTGACGAGCTTCTCGAAGGACGTCTGCAGGTCCGGCGCGGCGTCGTCCGAGTCCTCCTCGATGGCGGCGGCCTCCAGCTCGTCCAGCTCGTCCGCCGGGCCGGGGCCGGTGACGGCCGCGATTTCATCCTCGGAGAACGGGCCGGGGCCTCCAGGCGTGCCTGGCTCGGGCGTCTCGTCGTCGCGCGGTCCGTTTCTACCGGTAGTCACTGTCGTCGACCTCCGTGGGCTGCAGCTTCTCCAGGGCGTCCCCGTTGGGGAGCAGCAGGATGGGTCCGAGCGGCTCATCCTGCACGACGCGGATGAGCCGGCGCTTCACCATTTCGAGGATGGCGAGGAAGGTGATGACAATCTCCTGCCGGGTGGGCGTCTCCTCCTCGGAGAACAGGCTCTCGAAGAGCACCTGTCCCTGGGGCCGCAGGCGCTCGACGACGCGGAGGATGGCCTCGGACAGCGTCACCCGCTCGCGCACCACCTCGTGCTGCAGCTTGGGCTGCAACCGCTCCAGCACCCGGTCCAGCGACTCCACCAGCTTGAGGACGCTGAACTCCTGCAGGCCCACTTCCTCCTCGGGAATGGGCACCGCCTCCACCGGCACGTTGCGGGTGAAGACGTCGCGGCCGAGGATGTCCTGCGTGGCCATCTGCTCGGCGGCGTCCTTGTACTTCTGATACTCGAGCAGGCGCCGCACCAGCTCCGCGCGCGGGTCCCCCGCCTCCTCCACCGCCGCCAGCACCTCCGCCCCCTCCTGCACCGCCGCGGCGTCCTGCCGGGGCAGCAGCATGCGGCTCTTGAGGTGGGCCAGCGTGGAGGCCATCACCAGGAACTCCCCGGCGATGTCCAGGTTGATCTCCCGCATCCGCTCCAGGTGCTCGAGGTACTTCTCGGTGATCAGCGCCAGGGGGATGTCGAAGATGTCGACCCGGTGCTCCTTGATGAGGTGGAGCAGCAGGTCCAGCGGACCTTCGAAGTTGGGCAGCGCGACGCGGAAGGAGTCGCCCGGGCTTTTGGGCAACTCCCCTTCACGAAGGGCCTCCTCGGCCGGTGCGCGTCGACCTTCACTCACCGGTATTCCTTAGGGCTGGCCTCGAAGGTGTGGGTGTGACAGCGGGTCATCGCGTAAAGGCCCGATTTTCCGTGGCCTCGGACGAGACTCGGGGGGACACACCTCCTTAGCAGCGCCCTTCAGGTGGGTCAAACAATCGGCAGTGAAAGCCCGTTCAGCTACCCACCTCAGGGGATGCCCACCGCGCGGCGGACCTTGTCCATCAACCGGGAGGCCTCGGCGCGGGCGCGCTGGGCGCCGTCCTGGAGGATGCGCTCCACCTCGCCGGGGTCGGCCACCAGCTCGGCGTGCCGCTTGCGGGCCGGGCCCAGGGCCGCATGGTAGGCCTCCAGGAGCTTCTTCTTGTAGTCGCCGTAGCC
>NZ_JABBJJ010000426.1 GCF_012933655.1 Pyxidicoccus fallax
GGGCGGGTGGGGTGCGGCAGGTGGTGCGGCTGTCCGTGGAGGTGACGGCGCCCGCCGAGGCGGCACCGCGGCTCACGTCCGCCACGCCCCCGGACATGGTCTGGGGCCGGTCGGTCAACGTCTTCCTGCGTGGCTCGGGGCTGAGCGGCACGACGTCCGTGGTGGCGCGGCCCGCCTCGGGCACGGGAGAGGCACAGCCCACGGGCATCTTCTCGGCGACGGACTCCGAGGTGGAGGTCAGCCTGTTCATGTCGTACGGGGAGACGCACCCCTCCGACTTCGTGCTGGAGCTGACGACGGCCGCCGGCACGGCGACGCTGCCCTTCGAGGTGTCCACTCCGTACGTCGACCCGGTCAACGGCTCGGATGAGGCGGGGCGTGGCACGCGGCTGCGGCCCGTCGCGTCCATCCTCGCCGCGAGGAACCTCTGTGGTGGCTGCGTCCGGCCCCTGTGCAACTCCTGCCCCGTCCGCCTGTCCCCGGGCACCCACCACGTCTCGGGCAGCCTCACCGTCAACCCGCCCTCGGTCCTCGTGGGACAGGGCGAGCTGTACGGCGCCAATGCGACCGTCATCCAGGGCCAGAAGGGGGACCGGTTCACCCTGATGGGAACGCGGATGGAGAACGTGAAGGTGACGGGCTTCGACAAGGGCGTCGAGGCGGAGCATGTCCTGATTGACAACTCGGCGCTCCTCGTTCCCGAGCTCACCGACGTCCATCTGACGGGCAATGGCGAGGGCCTCACGACCCGGGGCCACGTCACCGTGTCGACGAAGAATCAGCCGACCACCATCGAGGACAACCGCCTCCGGGGCATCACCCTCGCCGGGTTGAATGGCGTGGTCACGCTGCAAGGCAGCGAGGAGCACCCCATCCGAATCAGGAACAACGGAGACGGCTCGCAGGACGCGGGCGGCGTCGTCGGCTTCGGCAACAGCGTGGCTGGCACCGCCGGTTACATCGACAGCGCCGAGTTCACGCAGTTCGTCGACAACCGCGGCGCGGGCGTGAAGGTGGGCGGCCTGAAGGCACGTGACTGCGACTTCAGCCGGAACCAGGGGCCGGGGGCGTGGATGACCTCCACGGGGACCACGCCGGTGGACCTGGGGTCGGCGATTGCACACGGGCGCAACACGCTCCAGGGCAATGCCATCAACCTGCGCGTGGACCGGGCCGGCTGGCCCTTCGTGTCCGCCGTGGGCAACTGTTGGGACGTGCCCGAGGGGAACGATTTCCCAGAGGCGACGCGGGACGGCACGTGCGGCCGGCTGGGCCGCCGCTTCGAGCGCGATGGCGTCACGCTCATCAATGACGAGGGCAAGACCTCGGCGCCCTTCACCTGGACGGGGACTCCGCGCTTCAACTACTGGCTCGGCGCGGGCGGCAGCGGCTCCAGCGAAGGCATCCAGTTCTGACGCGGTGACGTGGCGGAGCGGGGCACCCGTGCCCCCTCCCGCCCCGGCTTTTCAGCTCCTGTTACACCAAGGCAATAGAAACCCGGCTGCAACGGACTGGCGAGACCTCCCGAGCGACATTCGGTGTCACCCACATCGTCCGAGGGAAGGTCGGCCCCTGTTCGCTGGCAGGAGAGCGCGGGTACGATTCGCTCCTCACCTTGTCGCGGAGGAGTCCCAGATGAAGCGTCTGCTGGTTTCTGCGGTGGCGATGTTCGCGATTCACGCGGTCGGCTGTGGCGGCGGCGCCCTGGAGGAGGGCGAGGCGCCGGCTCCCGTTCCCGAAGCGGGTGAGGTGACGCAGCAGGGCCCCATCGGCGGGGTGAGGAAGGGCACCCGCGACTCCTATTACAGCGACTCCTCCTACACGACGCTCGTGGGCGTCCGGGAGTACGGCTGCCCGCCTTCGACGATTCACGTCAACTGGGGCACCACGAGCGCCTACAAGATCTCCACGCCCTTCGTCTGCTACGTGGATCCCCCGCTCGTCGAGCGGTAGGAATCCCGAGCGGCCGTCCGGGGGTTGAAGAGGAATGCCCATCAAGACCCGTCGCTGGTGTGTTCCCGCGGAGCCCGATGACGGGCTCCGCGTCCTCATCTGCCGGTACCGGCCGCGCGGCCTGCCCAAGGCGAAGGAGACCTGGGACGTGTGGATGCGCGACCTGGCGCCCAGCCCGGAGCTCTTCGACGCGTTCTACGGCAAGGGCCGCACCCCCATCACCCTGGACGAGTACCGCGAGCGGTACACCCGGGAGATGCAAGCGCAGCACGAGCACGTCGCCGAGCTGGCGGCCCGCGTGGACCGGGGCGAGACGGTGACGCTGCTGTGCTCGAAGGACTGCATCCTCGAGTCCATCTGCCACCGCACCCTGCTGGCCGGGCTCATCGAAGCCGCCCGGCACAAATGACGAGGGCCCGGGCGAACTGCCCCGGGCCCCGCGTCTACATCAGGGAAGGGGCGTGCGCCCCCTGGCTCAGTGAGACGGAGCCGGCGTCGGCACCACCTCGTCCTCGCCCGTGCTCCGCTTCGTCTCGCCCCGCAGCTTCTGCATCAGCACGTACAGGCCGGGGATGAAGACGAAGTTGACGATGGTGGACACGAGCATTCCGCCGAACACCGCCGTGCCCAGCGAGTTGCGCGAGGCGGCGCCCGCGCCCGACGCCGTCATCAGCGGCACCACGCCGAGGAGGAACGCAATCGACGTCATCAGGATGGGACGCAGGCGGACTTCGGCCGCCTCCACCACCGCGTCGATGGCGCTCTTGCCGTTCTCACGCAGCTGCTCGGCGAACTCGACGATGAGGATGGCGTTCTTGCTGGCGAGGCCCACCAGCATCACGAGGCCCACCTGGCAGAACACGTCATTGGCGAAGCCACGCGCGAGCTGCAGGCCGAGCGCGCCCATGATGGCCAGCGGCACCGAGAGGATGATGACCAGCGGCAGGCTGAAGCTCTCGTACTGCGCCGCCAGCACCAGGAAGACGAAGAGCAGACCCAGGCCGAAGATGATGAGCGTCTGACCACCGCTCTGCTTCTGCTCCAGGCTGATGCCCGTCCACTCCGCGCTCATGCCCTGCGGCAGCACCTGCGCGGCCAGCTGCTCCATCTTCTCCAGGGCCTGACCGGAGGACACGCCCGGCGCGGGCTGGCCGTTGAGCTCCACGGCGCGGAAGAGGTTGTAGTGGCGGATGACCTGGGCGGACACGGTGGGCTCCACCTTCACCAGCGCTTCCAGCGGAATCATGTCGCCGCTGTCGCTGCGCACGTAGAAGGCGCCGATGTCCTGCGGGCTGTCGCGGAACTGCTGCTCGGCCTGCACGTACACGCGGTAGGTGCGGTTGGCGTAGTTGAAGTCGTTGACGTACTGGCTGCCCATGTAGACCTGCATCGTGCCGAAGATCTGCTCGATGGGGACTCCGAGCGCCTTGGCCTTCTGCCGGTCCACCTCCACGTCCAGGAGCGGCGTGTCGGCGTTGAAGGTGGTGAAGACGCCGCGCAGCTGGCCGTCCTCGTTGGCCTTGGCCGTCAGCGCCTGCACGGCGGAGGCAATCTGGTCCAGCGAGCTGGTGCCGTCCACGTCCTCGACGATGTACTGGAAGCCGCCCACGCTGCCGACGCCGCGGATGGCCGGAGGCTGGAAGGGAACCACGCGCGCCCCGCCGATGCGGCTGAGCGGCGCACGCAGCCGCTCCACCAGCGCGGCCACGGACTGGTTCTTCCCCGGGCGCTCGTCCCACGGCTTGAGCGACGTGAAGATGGTGGCCATGTTGGGGCCGGTGCCCTGGAAGGAGAAGCCGCCGATGGCGAACATGGCGCGCACCTCCGGCTGGTCCTTGAGCACCTTCTCCGCCTCGGCCAGCACCTTCTCCGTCTGGGCCAGCGCCATGCCCTCCGGGCCCTGCACGGAGATGATGAGGTAGCCCTGGTCCTCGTCGGGGATGAAGCCCGTGGGCGCCATCTTGAAGAGCGCCACCGTGCCGGCGATGCACAGGAGGAACGCCGCCAGGATGATGACCGGACGCTGGAGCAGCTTGCGCAGGCTCCGGCCGTAGACGGACTTCGTCCAGTCGAGCACCTGGTCCACCTTGCGGAAGAAGATCCACTTCTCGCCGGTGTGGTGCTTCAGCATCCGCGCGCTGAGGGCGGGCGTGAGGGTGAGGGCGCAGAAGGTGGACAGCGCCACCGACGCGGCGATGGTGAGCGCGAACTGGCGATAGATGGCGCCGGTGGTGCCGGGGAAGAGCGCCACGGGGACGAACACCGCCACCAGCACGATGGAGATGGCGATGACGGCGCTGGCCACCTCCTTCATGCCCTCGCGCGCGGCCTGCGCCGGAGACAGGTGCTTCTCCGCCATCAACCGCTCGATGTTCTCGATGACGACGATGGCGTCGTCCACCACGAGACCCGTGGCCAGGGTGAGGCCGAAGAGGGTGAGGGTGTTGATGGAGAAGCCCATCAGCTGGACGAAGGCGAAGGTGCCAATCAGCGAGACGGGGAGGGTGAAGGCGGTGATGAGCACGCTGCGCCAGCCGTGCAGGAACAGGAAGATGACGAGGATGACGAGGGCGATGGCCTCCACCAGCGTCCGGAGCACCTCGTTGATGGAGGCGCGCACGGCGAGCGTGGTGTCGGTGCCCGTCTGGAACTCCATGCCCGGCGGGAACTGCTTCGACAGGCGCTCCAGCTCCGCGTAGACGCCGTCGCGCACGTCCAGCGCGTTGGCGGTGGGCAACTGGAAGATGGCCAGACCGATGGCCTGCTTGCCGCCGAAGCGCAGCAGCGTGCCGTAGTTCTCCGCGCCCATCTCCACGCGGCCCACGTCCTTCACGCGCACGGCCTTGCCGTCCGTCTGGCGCATGAGGACGATTTCACCGAACTCCTCCGGCTCCACGAGCCGGCCGCGCGCGCGCACCGCGAGCTGGTAGGGCTGGTCATCCGCGGAGGGCGGCTGACCCACCTGGCCCGCGGCCACCTGGAGGTTCTGCTCCTGGAGGGCCCGGGTGACGTCCTGCGGGGTGAGCTTGCGGCGCGCCAGCTCCGTGGGGTCCAGCCACATGCGCATGGAGAACTTGCGCTCGCCGAAGATGCGGACCTCGCCCACGCCGCGCACGCGCTTGATGGCGTCCTTGAGATTCACGTCGGCGTAGTTGCTGAGGAACTTCGCGTCGTAGCGCTCGTCCGGGCTGAAGAGCGCCACCGTCATCAGCATCTGGCTGGAGGCCTTGTTGACGACGATGCCCGTCTGGTTCACCTGCGCGGGCAGGCGGGAGGCGGCGCGGCTGACGCGGTTCTGCACGTCGACGGCGGCCACCTCGATGTCACGGGTGGGCTCGAAGGTGATGGTGATGGAGCTGGTGCCGTCGTTGCTGCTGGTGGAGGTGATGTAGCGCATGCCCTCCACGCCGTTGAGCTCCTGCTCCAGCGGAATGGTGACGGCGCTCTCCACCACCTCGGAGCTGGCACCCACGTAGTTGGCGGTGACCGTGACCTGCGGCGGGGCCAGGTCCGGATACTGGGCGATGGGCAGCGTGGGGATGGCGATGGCCCCCACGAGCGTCAGCAGGATGGAGCAGACGATGGCGAAGACCGGTCTGCGAATGAAGAAATCAACGAACATGTGCGCGAGTCCCTTTGCTCAGCGGCTGCCCCCGGCGGGGCCGCCTCCCGCGACGCCCTGCTGCGACGCGCTGCCCAGCGCGCCGCCCTGGGGGGCCGGCGCGGACTTGACCTTCACGGGCATGCCGTCGCGCAGCGCCTGCAGCGAGGACACCGCGACGAGGTCGCCCGGCTGAAGGCCCTTCTCGACGACGTAGGCCATCTCCCCCAGCGCGCCGAGGGTGATGGGACGGCGCTCCACCACCGTCTTGCCTTCCTTCTCCCGCACGACCAGCGCGAAGGGCTGGCCGCTCTGGCGCACCACCGCGAGCGCCGGAATCTGCAGCGCGTCGCGCACGGAGTAGACGAGGCGCGCGCGCACCAGCTCGCTGGGGCGCAGGCCCACGGTGTTGCGGAAGGCCGCCTTCACCTCCACCAGCTGGGTGCGCGGGTCGGCCTGGGGCGCCACGAAGAAGACGCTGCTGGTGAGCAGCACCTTGCCCTGCGCGTCCAGGATTTCCAGCGCGGTGTCCGGCTTCAGCGCGCGGGCGCGCGGCGAGGGCACCGCCACGCTCACCTCCAGCACGTCCGCCTGGGCGATGCTGGTGAGGACGGTGCTGGCACTGACGTAGTCGCCCAGCCGCACCAGCACGTCACCCACCGTGCCGGCGAAGGGCGCGCGCACCAGGTTGAACTGCAACTGCACCTGGCGCTGCGTCACCTGCGCCGCGGAGGAGCGCGAGGCGGCCTCGGCGGCCTCCACCTGGGCGCGGGCGCTCTCCAGTTCCTGGGCGCTCGCGAGGCCCTCTTTGTTGAGCGCCTCGGTGCGGGCCAGGGTGCGGCGCGCCAGCTCCAGGTTGGTCTTGGCGGAGCTCAGCTGGGCCTGGGCGCTGTCGAGCGCGGCCGTCTCCTCGCGCGCGTCCACCTCCACCAGCGGGGTGCCTTCCTCCACCTTCTGGCCGGGCTTCACATGGATGCGGCGCACGTAGCCGGCCACCTGCGGCAGCACGGTGACGCTCTGCCGCGAGATGAGCGAGCCGAGGTACTCCCCCGTGTCGCGCACCTCCTTGGGCTGAACGGCCACCGCCTCCACCTCGCGAGGCGGAGGCGCGGCCGGCGGCGCCTTGTTCCCAGAGCAACCCGCCACCGTCACCACCAGGGCGGCACTCCACATCATCTTCCAGTTCACCAGTCGCACCGGGCCTCCGTCAGGAATGCGTCCAGGCGCGCCTGGACGAGCTCGAATTCACGCAGCACCAGGTTCAGCTCCGCCTGGCGCAATGCCGCGCCGCTCTGCACCAGCTCCAGGCTGCTGCCGCGGCCCACTTCAAAGGAACGGCGGGTCAGCCGGTCGGTCCGGTCGGCCAGGTCCCGCGACTCGATGGCCGTCTTCACCAGCGCCTCGGCGACCTCGACGCCGCGCCGGGCCCGGGCCACCTCGATTTCCACGTCGCGGCGGGCGCTCTCCAGCGTCGCCTCCGCCTGCGTCTCGAGGCCGGCGCGCTCACGCACCAGCCCTCCGCGGGTGCCGCCCTCCCAGAGGGGCACGGCCAGCACGGCGGAGACGTTCCACGTCGCGAAGCGGCCGAAGCCCGGGTCCGTGGTGAAGCCCAGCAGCGTGCTGGACAGGCCCAGCGTGGGCAGATAGCCGGCGGAGGCCTGACGGCGGCTGTCACGCGCGGACTCCACCTGTGCGCGCGCCGCGACGAGGTCGGGCCGCGCGTCGAGGCTGTCCAGCGGAGCGCAGTCCTTGCGCGCCTGGTCGACGAGGCCCTGGAGGTTGAAGGAGGGGTCGACGCCCATGGGAGCGCCGAAGCCCAGCGCGAAGCCCAGGGCCTCGCGGGCCTGACGCAGCTGCTCGTCACCGGAGACGAGCGCGCCGCGCGCCACGGCGACGTCCTGGTTGACGCGCACCACGTCCAGTTGGTTGCCGGCGCCCAGCTCGAAGGAGCGCTGGGTGAGGGCGGCGCGCTCCAGGGCGCGCTGCAGGCCCACGCGGTTGATTTCGGCGGCGCGCTCGGCGGCCACGGTGGATACCAGCACCTGCGCCAGTCCCAGCGTCAGGCGACGGCGAGCGTCGTGGAGGTTGGCCACCGCGCCCGTCTCGGCGGCCCGGGCCGACGACAGGCCGCGCCACGCGCTGATGTCCACGAGGGACTGCGTCAGCGTGCCCGTGACGGTGCCCAGCGGCGCGGTGGGCACCTTGCCGTTGCCGCCCGTGGCGCCACCGCCGACCTGCGCGCCACCGCCCCCCACGCCGAACGCGGGGACGTCCGGATTGAGGAGGTCATACGCCACGCCGGCCTGGGCGCGCGCGTTGGGCAGCAGCGTCCCGAGTGCCTGGCGCGACCGGCCGGCGGCACGCTCCACCCCGGCCTCCGCGCTGCGCAGGTCCGTGGACCGCTCCTTCACCAGCGCGAGCGCCTCATCCCACGTCTTCACCACCCGCGGGGCGGGAGGAACCGGCGTGAGCATCGGGTCCTCCACGATGGCGGCGGGGACGGGCAGAGGCTCGCTCGGAGCCGGGGCTGGGTCGGATTGGACCGCTGCGGCGGCGAGCGCCAGGAAGAGGAGTGAATGGGTTGCCATACGTCAAACACACGAGAAGGAAGGAGTGACTGACCGTGCTGCCGAAATTCCCCCCGGTTTTGACGCCCTGCGCGGCACCGATGTAATTGACAACGGTTGTAGTCTGCAACCATTCTTCTAGACAGAATGACGCTCGTCGAGCAAGTCGCATCCCTGCGTCGCACCTTTCGCCGTCTCGTGTCAGAGCGGCTTGGGGAGCAGACGGGCAGGCCCTTCATGCAGTTGTTGGCGCTGAAGGTCATCGCCGGAGGTGTCGCCAGTCAGGCCATGCTGGCGGATCGCCTGTCGGTGGATGCGCCCGCGGCGAGCCGGCTGGTGGACCGACTGGAGGAGGACGGGCTCGTCATCCGCCGTGCCGGAGAGAACCGCCGGTGCCTGAAGCTGGAGCTGACGGAGAAGGCCCAGGGCGAAGTGCAGCTCCTGCGCGACGCGCTCCAGTGGATGGACGGGGAGCTGTGCCACTACCTGGAGGAGGCCGAGGTGACGGAGCTCAAGCGCCTCCTGGGAAAGCTCCAGGACGGCCTGCTCCGGGCCGCCGAGGGCACCGCGCCGTCCGCCTACGGCGTGGACGACTGAAGGACTGAAACGGCGAAGGGCCCGGCCCCGCGGGAGTGCTCCCGGGAGACCGAGCCCTTCAGGCCCGACGGAGTCTGGCGGTGCTTCAGACGGACGCGGGCTTCTGGTCGTCGCTGGCCACGGCGGGGGCGTTGTCGGCCGGAGCGGGCTCGGCGGCGGGCGCCTGCTGGGCGGCGGCCTGGGCCTCGGTCTCCGCGCGGACGCGAGCGGTCTCCTCGGTGCGCTGGTCGCTGGCGGCCATCTCCTCGGGCGTCAGCTCGGTGCGGTCGGCGAGCATGCCCGTCTTCTTCTCCAGGTCCTTGATGGCCCGGCGCAGCAGGTCGCGCTCCAGCAGCGTCCGGTTCAGGCGCTTCTCCAGCGCCTTGTACTTGTCGCGCATCAGGTCCAGGTCGGACTTGGCGGCGGCGTAGACGCGCTGCTGCGTCTCGGTGCGGCCCTTCACGCGGCGCAGCTCCTTCTCCAGCTCCACGGCGCGCGAGCGCTCCTTGTTGGCCTGCGCCTCCAGGCGCTCCATCTTCTCGCGGTCCGCGTCGTTCAGCTCGCGGTAGCGGCGCTGGCCGCGGTCCTGCGGGGCCTCGACGGCGGGCGTCACCGCGACGGTGGTGGCCACCACGGACTCACCCTCCTTGGCGGGGGCGGAGATCTGCTGCACGGGGG
>NZ_JABBJJ010000427.1 GCF_012933655.1 Pyxidicoccus fallax
CCCCTGGGCCGCCGCCCTCGCTGGAGGAATCATTCCTCCACGACGCCCCTTCTACCGGAGGCGGCCGACACGGCAGTGAGGATGGGGCCCACGCCCGATGAGGGCCTGGCGGGTCATCCGGCTGCGTGCGCCTGGTTCCAGCCATGGGCGGCCGAGGGGGGGCCTGACACGAGCACGCGGGCTCGGGAGTCACGCGGTGCCGCGGGACGGCGCCCTGACCGCGACGGATGCCGCGAAGGGCACCTGGCTCCAAGCTCACGACGAGGGAGGGAATCGCCGAGGCAATAACGATTCGCGCCCCGAAACCATCACCGAGCCGCGCCCAGGCGCGGACTGAAGCGAGACGTTTGGCTCGTCAGGGCTTTGCCCTCTGCCACCGGACTCCGCACCTCAGGCCGTCGGCGAATGCGTGCCCGTCACATCAAGGGAACATGACGTTGCCCAGGATGACGGTGCGCTGGCCCTCCGTGTCCAAGAGCGACAGCGTGAAGGGACCCTGCGCCTCCGTGGGTTTCGCTTCCGCTTCGACCACGATGTGTCCAGGTTCATCCGGGACACCTGTCGCTTGTTGCCACACGCGCACAATTCGCAGAGGCGTCCCCGTCTTGTCCTCCAGTGAGGCGCTCTCCATCTGCCAGCGCTGGGCGCCGAGATGGGTGACCTCCAGCGCGACCGCGACCCGCTTCGCGGCGCGGTAGGTCCAGGCTTCCGTGGCCTTGAGTGCATTGCGCGGGTGCGGGATGAGCTCACGCACCACGTCTCGGGTTGTGACGCCCGTGCGCGTGAGGTGCTTGGCCACCAGCAGGTGGGCCAGGGCGTCTTCTTGCGCGGGGGACAGCCGTTGTCGTTCCAGTTCCTGAATACATCGCTGGTGCTCCACGCGCAGTTGCAACAACTCCTGCTGGTAGGACTCCAAGGAGCGCGGGCGACGGTGGACTTCCACCTGCCGTTCGGCCAGCGACTGGGGCACCACCCTGAGCAGGAAGGTGGTGCTCGTGGGGGCAGCGCCATCCGCGAAGTGTGCTGTCAGGCGGACCTGCTCCAACTCGCTCAAGGGCTCAGAGGGTACGAGGGTGAGGACAGGGCCATCCACGCCCACGGCCCTGAAGCGCTCGCGGTGGGCTACCTCGATCCGGCTGGGTGGCAGGTCAAAGAGCAACACGGTCGCGACACCCGGGCTGACGCGCACCTCGGGAGGCTCCGCGGAGCGTTCCGCCAGCAGTTCCACATGCCGTGTACCCGTGGTGGGAAGGTCTGGTGTGGGCTGGGCGAGGGTCGCACGCGCGGAGAGCAAGGAAATCACCAGGATGGTGGCGCAGCGGGAACCGGGCACGAACGAGACCTCGGGAGCGTGACAGGCAGCAGGGGCCTCAATCGAAGTGATCAACCGCTATGACGTAGTGCCTGGACCAGACGCGAGCGGTTCCTTCGCCATAGCCATCGGGCTCGATGGGGGTGCCGAGCTTCCAGCGCTGGTTTTCGACCGACATGATTTGAAAGCACACGGGAATGCGCTCTCCACTCTTCTTGAGATACCCCTCCGTGTAACGGCCATAGACGCGGTCACCGAGGAAGAGCTGCCCGGCCAACGTGCCCGCCTTGAGCAGGCCGAGGGACGCGCCCACCTGCACGCGCACCCTCTGCTGATCGCGCACGGTGACGACCTGCTCCGATTCACTCAGGCCGACGAAGGAAACGCCTCCTTCTGCGCCCAGCTTGATGCCCAGCTTCGCCATGGCCTCCACCGCGCCGGGAGGACACGACTCCGGCGACGGAGGCGGGGGACGCAGTTGAGAACTGCTGCCGGCGCACGCCAGCCCCGTGCACACGGCGGCGGCCTTCACGACACGGGACAGCGACTTGAGCGCGCGCGGCTTCGTGGGCGTCGCGGGCGCATCAGACGTCTTCTTCTCGTTCACGGGCACGGCTTCCTCCTGCGGTGACGCCGCCGAAGTGGCGACGGCCGCGGGTGGGAGCACAGCGAGAGGCGGCGCCGCGGCCCGTTCACTCTCCGGCGGCGCTCCCGCTGGAGCCACTTCCCGGCCGGCCACCGCGCCAGTCATCGCACCCGTCAGGTCCACGAGGCGCGCGGAGGGCTGCCAGTCCAGGCTCAGCAACACCGCCAGCCCCAGCCCCAGCGTCATGCCCACCACCGCCCAGACACGGAACAGCACCTCCCCCCGGTGAGGCGGCTTGGACGTGGTGGCCAGTGGTGCCCGTACTTCCAGCGCGGACTCCCCCACCGCGGCCAGTCCCGCGCCGTCCAGTGGCACCATCGTGGGCCTCGGGCGCCGTCCCCGGCGCGGGGGGCCCACCGCGTCCACGCCCTGACGGACCCACGCCTCCAGCGCCTCACGGCTGTCCTCCCACGATGCCTCCGAGTCCCTCGCGTCCTCCCGCCTCCACGCCCCTCGGCCGTCATCCACCGGCCCCTCCGAGAAGGGCTCGCCCAGCGGGACATCCCAGCTCACATCCGCCCGGGCCAGCACCGCCTCCGCGTCGTCCCCCAGCCGCCTCGCGTCGCCGCGTGCCTCCGGGTGCTTGGAGAGCAGCCGCATGCACAGCCCGCTCAGCTCCAGCGGCACCCGCGGATTGAGCACGTGCGGCGCGACGGGCTCGTGCGTGATGACCGCCTCCACCTCGGTGGACGTCTCCACCGCGGGGAACGGATGCCGCCCCGTCAGCACCCAGTAGAAGACGACGCCCAGCGCGTACAGGTCATCCCCGGGCGTGGACATGTACCGCTCGCGCTGCCCCGGACGGCTGTCCCGGCGGAAGGCCAGCGCCTCCGGACTGCGGTACCGCGGCGTCCCCGGTGGCAGCACTCCCGACGTGAGGCGCGGTGCTCCCGCGTAGTCCCCCACGCCGTAGTCCACCAGCACGGGCTCCCCATCCGCGTCCCGCACCACGATGTTGGACTCCTTGATGTCCCGGTGCAGCACCGCCGCCGCGTGCGTCGCCTCCAGCCCCCGCGCCATGCCCCGCAGCAGCTCCGCCGCCCGCCGCGCGCTCGGGTTCTCCTCCTCCACCCACTGGCCCAGCTGGCGCCCCGGCACGTACTCCATCGCCAGGTAGAACCCTCGCGGCGCCCGCTCCGGGTACACCCCGCACCCGCGAAAGCCCACCACGTTGCGGTGCTTCAGGCGCAGCAGGATGGCCACCTCCCGCTCCGCCCACCCTCCCAGGTGCTCCAGCGATTGGAGCTTGAGCGCCACCACCTCGCCCCCTCGCGAGGCCCGGTACACCACGCCGTACCCGCCCTCGCCGAGCAGCCCATCCACCGTGTACCCGGCGAGCTCGCCCCCCAGCGGAGGCTCCAGGATGTGTGGACCGCTCATAGAGCCCCCGGTGCCGGGCGCATTCGGCAGACAACCCCGAGAATGGGCCGAACCTAGCAGAACCCACCAGGTCTCCGCATGGGTGGGAGCGCGGCACCCGAAGCTCCCACCCCGACGGAACACCCCGGCCGGCCCGGAACGTCACCCTCCCCGGCCGGGGTGGCGGGGAGACACGCGCGGCTTCCCCCCCGGGGCCGCGCGCGCTCCCGCCTTCCTACAGTCAGGCGCCGCAGTCGGCGAAGCAGCTGTTGTAGGTGGTGCCGGTGCCGCGGCTCTCGCTGACCTGGCACACGCCGTCGCCGCACGTGTGGATGTCCTGCGAGCGGATGCGCGTGGTGACGGGCCGGTACACCTTCCCGTTGTACGAGCACTCGGCGTAGTACGGCTGCGCATCGCCGTTGACGTAGGCCCGCGTGCAATACGAGCTGCACGAGCCCACGTGGACGATGGGCGAGCAGTTGGTGGTCGACGCGCTCCACGTCAGGCCGCACGCGCGCGACGAGCTCTGCGTCGAGGCGAGGGGCGCGTGGTCGGTGGCCACGTAGCTCCCCGTGTTGTCGAAGAGGTTGCCGAAGAAGCACGCCTCCCGCTCGCCGTACGTCGTCAGCTCCGAGGACGTGTACGGAATCGCCGTCCCCTGCGCGGAGCGGCCCAGCACGGAGATGGAGACGTGGATGCCGAACTTGTTCGCGTGCGCCGCGAGGCACGCGGACACCACTTCCTGCTCCGCCTGCGTCGCCACCTGTCCGGAGGCCCAGCCCGGTGCCAGGCCCAGGGAGCCCGCCCAGGTGTACGTCGTCCCCGTGGCGGGATTGGTGAAGGTGCGCGTCTGCCCCGCTGGCACCGCGCACCTCACCACGTACTCCATCACCGCCGCCGAGTTGGCCGTGTCCTGGTTGAACCACGTGGAGAAACCATTCGTGGACAAGCCATTCGTCGACAGGCCATTCGTGGACAAGCCATTCGTCGACAGGCCATTCGTGGACAAGCCATTCGTCGACAGGCCATTCGTGGACAGCCCGTTGTCACTCTGCTGCTCAGACTGCTGGACCCCCAACGTCTCGGGTGCTTCTTCCGGCCCGTCCATGGGCCCGCATCCCGCCGCCCCCACCGCCATCGTCAGACTCAGGAGTCCCCGGTGGAGCCACCGGCGGCTCGGGGTGAGGCTGACATTGCTACGAATTCCAGACTGCGAGGCTGGTGTGTGGCGCATCTGACTTCCCCCCGTTGCGACGGCCGATGCGGCTGGCCGCCTGATGCCCACCAGTTCCAGCGTGCCCAAACAAAAACGCTATCGCTGGCAGGTGAGGGAAGTGTGACGGGGGTGGTCGGTGCGATGAAATGCGACCACACTGCAAAACTGCCGTCCGGGTCCAAACTCAGACACGCGGTATGTGTAATGCCCGACTTCTGCGACTAAGGGTGATCCCGTATTAACAGTTCGTCCGGGCTTCCCAGGAGCTACTCGGGTTCTGGGAATTCCAGGGCGAGCGAGGCGGCGGGGGTGAGGGCGAAGCCGTCGGGGGTGCGCAGGCGCCAGGCGCCGACGTCGGTGACGGGGCCGCCGACGACTTCGGACTCGCCGGAGTCACCGCGCGTCTCGGCCTGGCCCAGGTGCATGCACAGGTGGACCTGGGCGCTCACGGGCTCGGCGAGGCGCTGGGCGGCCTGCTGGAGGATGCGCAGCGAGTTCTCCGCCTCGCGCAGGTAGGCGGTGCGCTCGGGGCTGGGAGCGCCATTCTCCAGCGGGTGCACGGCGAGCAGGGTGGTGCCGGACTGGAGCGCGAGGAGGAAGCCGCCGCCGCGCAGGCCCTGCTCGAGTCCGTCCAGCACGTCCGCGAGCACGGCGTACACCGCGTCGTCGTCCTGGCCGGTGGCGGCGAGCACCACCTCGCAGTGGACGGCGAGCGCCAGCCGGGTGCGGCGGGCGGGCTGCACGGGCTCCTCGGCGGCCTCGCTGAGGGCGGCGAGGAAGACGCCCACGCTGGCGTAGCGGCGGCCGCCGTCCTTCTCCAGGCAGCGCAGCACCACCGCGTCCACCGCGGGGGACACGGGGGCGATGGCGCTCGGCCGGGGCGCGGGGGCCTCCAGGTGCAGCCGCTCCAGCTCCATGCGGTCCTCGCACTGGAAGGGGTAGCGGCCGGTGAGCAATTGGTGCAGCAGCACGCCCAGCGCGTAGATGTCGGTGTGCGGGCCAATGGGGCCGCCGCGGAACTGCTCGGGCGCCATGGCGTGCGCGGTGCCCAGCCGCTGGCCGGCGATGGTGAGGCCCTCCTGCGCTGGCTCCGCGTGCAGGAGCTTGGCGATGCCGAAGTCCAGCAGCTTCACCCGGGGCCGCTCGCCCTCCTCCATCACCAGCACGTTGCTGGCCTTCAAGTCCCGGTGGACGACGCCCGCGCGGTGCGCGGCCTCCAGCGCCGCGCAGACGGGCTCGAGGTACGCCAAGGCGCGCGAGGCGGACAGCCGGCCTCGCTCCTGGACGACCTGGCTCAGCGTGCGCCCCGTGAGCAGCTCCATGACGTAGTAGGGGCTGCCGTCCGGCATCAGGCCGAAGTCGTACACGTCCACGATGTTGGGGTGGCGAATCTGGTTCACCACCCGCGCCTCGCGCACGAAGCGCTTGAGCATCTCGCCCTGGTCCGCCAGGTGAGGGTGCAGCACCTTCACCGCGGCCCGGCGGCCGAGGATGCGGTGCTCGGCTTCGTACACGCTGCCGTGCCCACCCGAGGCCAGCAGGGCCTTGAGGACGTACTCCCCGGCCAGCGTCCCGGGGCCACGCTCAGACCGGGACGTCTCTCCGCGCTCCCTTTCGAAGGAGCTGAGGTCCGACCGGGCCTGGATGCGGAAGGTGCTCTCGGAATCCGCCGCCATGGGTGGACGACCCTACCACTTTTCCCCCGGCCACTTCTGCACAGGCCGGGCCTCGGGGGCTTGTCGCGCCGCGCCACCAGCATCCAGGCGTTCACCATTCATCAACCCGGGGCGTCTCTGCGGGCCGGGTGTCGTCTGGAATATGCTCGGGGTTCCCACGAGGCCCGGGGGGATTGGACTGCCAGGGCTCGGGACTGCTGGATTTCGCGTGTGGCGACACACGTAGAGGCAGAGGCCGGGGATGGGTGGGCAGGTAGGACCCGAACGTGGGTGCCGGGGGGCATCGACATGACGACGCTGGACGACCTCACCACGTGCGCGGGCCTCGCGCTGGCTCCGCCGTCATCGACGGGTGCGTGCCTCATCCTCATCAGCACCACGACGCCGGCCGCCATCGGCAAGGCGTACCGGCTGGAGCCGGGCGAGCACGTCATCGGCCGCGGCTCCGAGGCCACGGTGCGCATCGACGACCACGGCGTGTCGCGCAAGCACGCGCGCATCATCCGCACCGACGACGGCGCGTGCCACGTGACGGACCTGGAGTCCACCAACGGCACGCTGCTCAACGGCGTGCCCGTCACCACCGCCGAGCTGCAGGAGGGAGACCGGCTCCAGATCGGCACCGTCACGGTGTTCCGCTTCTCCAAGCGCGAGGTGCTGGAGCAGCGCGAGGAGCAACTGCGGCAGGCCCTGTCCGCGGCGCGCGTGGGCATCTGGGACTGGAACGCGCAGAGCGGCCGGGTGACGTGGAGCGAGCAGGTGGACCGGCTGCTGGGGCTGGCGGTGGGCAAGCTGTCCGGCCGCGCCATGGACCTGGAGGAAGTGGTCCACGCGGCGGACCTGCCCCGGGTGCGCGAGGCGCTGAAGGTGGCGCTGGAGAAGAAGACGCAGGTGGACGTCGAGTACCGCATCGAGCCCAAGGGCAGCGCGCTGCGCTGGATTTCCTGCAAGGGTGACGTGCTGTGCGACGCGACGGGCACGCCCTCGCGGGTGACGGGCACGGTGATGGACATCACCGCGCGCAAGCTGGCGGAGCAGGAGCTGCAGCGCCAGTCGCTCATCTTCGAGAGCATCTACGACGGCGTGGTGATTACGGACCTGGGCGGCTGCATCATCGACTGGAACACCAGCGCGGAGCGCATGTTCGGGCGCAACAAGTCCGAGGCGGTGGGACAGACGCTCTTCAGCGTGCTGCACCCGGGTGAGGCGGACCGGCTGACGGCGGCGGTGCTGGCGGGGCTGGAGAAGCAGGGGCGCTGGTCCGGCGAGCTGGAGTTCCGCCGCAAGGACGGCAACACCTGCTGGTGCGAGTCCGTGGTGGTGCCCCTGCGCGACAGCGAGGGGCGCGCCATCGCCAACATCATGGTTCACCGCGACACCACGGAGCGCAAGCAGCTGCAGGCGCACCTGGTGGTGGCGGACCGGCTGGCGTCGGTGGGCACGCTGGGCGCGGGCGTGGCGCACGAAATCAACAACCCGCTGGCGTACATGATGGTGAACCTGCACCTCATCCGCGAGGGGCTGGAGCGGCTGGAGGCCCAGGCGCCCGCGGCGCCCATCGCCTCGCTGCAGCAGCTGGTGCGCGAGACGACGGAGGGCGCCGAGCGCATCGCGAGCATCGTGCGTGACTTGAAGGTCTTCGCGCGCGGCGAGCAGGAGCAGCGGCTGATGCCGGTGGACGTGCGCCGGGCGGTGGAGCTGGCGTGCAAGATGGCGGACAACGTCATCCGCCACCGGGCGCGGCTGGTGACGGAGTTCGAGCCGGTGGCACCGGTGGAGGCCAGCGAGTCGCGGCTGTGTCAGGTGTTCCTCAACCTGCTGCTCAACGCGGCGCAGGCGATTCCGGAGGAGGGCTCGCGGGAGCACGAGATTCGCGTCGTCATCCGCTCGGGCGAGCGGGGGCGGGTGATGGTGGAGGTGCGCGACACCGGCGTGGGCATGACGTCGGAGGTGCTGGACCGCATCTTCGACCCGTTCTTCACCACCAAGCCGGTGGGCGTGGGCACGGGGTTGGGGCTGTCCATCTGCCACGGCATCATCGAGTCCATGGGCGGCGTCATCCAGGCGGAGAGCGAGCCGGGCCGGGGCAGCACCTTCCGCGTGGAGCTGCGCGCGGCCACGCGCGAGCTGGAGGTGGTGCCGAGGCTGGCCGCGGCGATGCACTCCAACGCGCGGGCGCGCATCCTCGTGGTGGACGACGAGCCCAACGTGACGCTGGCGCTGCAGCGCTCGCTGGCGGCGGACCACGAGGTGGCCACGGCCAACAGCGCCCAGGCCGCGCTGCGGCTGGTGAGCGAGGGTGGGCGCTATGACCTCATCCTGTGTGACGTGATGATGCCCGGGATGACGGGCATGGACCTGTACAACGAGCTGGGCCGCTGCGCCCCGGAGCAGGCTGGACGCATGGTGTTCATGACGGGTGGTGCCTTCACCCCGCGCACGGTGAACTTCCTGCGCGACGTGCCGAACCTCAAGATTTCCAAGCCGCTGGACCTCACGCAGTTGCGCGAGCTGGTGGGCCGCTCCGCCGAGGCGGGGCGATGAGCTCCCAGGCGACGCCCGCCGTGTCCGCGCTTTCCTCGCCCGAGCCGCGCCCGCCGCTGACCGCCGTGGCCCCCGTGGTGGCCGAGGCTCCCGAGCCCCGGGAGCTGACAGCGCGCGCGCTGGGCGTGGGCCTGCTCATCGGTGGGCTGCTGGCCGTCACCAACGTGTACATGGGGCTGAAGACGGGCTGGTGGGAGAGCGGCTCCATCACGGCGGCGGTGCTGGGCTTCAGCGCGCTGGCGACGGTGTCGCGACGGCGGGGTGTGCCGTACACGCCGCTGGAGAACAACATGACCCAGTCCGCCGCGTCGTCGGTGGGGGCGATGCCGGCGGCGGCGGGCCTGTTGGGCGCGCTGCCCGCGCTGGCCATGCTGGGCGTCTCCGTGCCCGGCTGGGGCGTGGCCGCGTGGAGCGTGGCGCTGGGGGCGCTGGGCGTGCTGGCCGCGCACCTGGTGCGCAAGCGGCTGGTGGCGGAGGAGGCCCTGCCGTTCCCCACCGGCATCGCCACCGCGGAGCTGATTACCCTCATGCACGCGCCCTCCCAGGCGGAGGCGGAGCGCAGCGCCCGGCGCGGGTGGCGGG
>NZ_JABBJJ010000428.1 GCF_012933655.1 Pyxidicoccus fallax
GCGTGGGCCGGTGGCTCCAGCGGCTGCCCGTCGCGGCGGTGCGCGGGTGGGTGGAGCGCCAGCGGGCGGACCTGGAGCGGGCGGACGGCGCGCTGGGCCGCGTGCTGGTGCCGCGCCGGCTGGGGGTGCCCGCGCTGCTCTACGTGGGCATGTGGCTGGCCGAGTCCGTGGAGGCGTACCTGCTGCTGCGCCTGCTGGGCTTCGACGTCACCTTCGGCGACGCGGTGGCGCTGGAGGCGGTGATGTCCGTGCTGCGCGCGCTGGCCTTCTTCATCCCCGCGGGCCTGGGCGTGCAGGACGCGGGCTATGCCGCGTTCCTCTCGGGAGGCGGGGACACGCTGAGCGCGGTGGCGGCCTTCGTCCTGCTCAAGCGTGCCCGCGAGCTGTGCTGGATGGGCGTGGGCGCCGCGCTGCTCGTCCTCCAGGCGCGGGCGCGGGGCCAGCGCCTGGAGCTGGAGGCCGGCGTCCCCGAGGGCGGCATCACCGCATGAGGGCTCAGCTCGGCTCGCGCGTCTTGCGCCGGGCCTTGCGCCGGTTCTTGCCGGGGGAGGGGCCCGTCACCTCGGCGAAGCGGGCGCCGGTGACACCGGCGTGCTCCAGGGCCTCCTTGATGCCCTCGGAGACGATGAGGCTCACCGGCCAGCCCCAGGAGCGGAACACCCGCGCGCCGTCCGTCTTCATGGGGTCGATGCGCAGGCCGCGCACGGTGCGGTAGTGGCCCACGCGCTCGGGCAGGCCGTCCTCCGGCGTGTACCGGCGGGCCTCCGCGCAGGCGCGATCATCGATGCAGCGCACCAGCCGGGTGGCCACGAGGATGAAGTACCGCTCGTCGCAGTCCTCCACCTCCACGGGCAGCAATTGCACGTCGTCCGGCGCCAGCTCGCGGAAGATGGACGCCACGCGCGCGTGGACAATGGGCGTGAGCCCGGCCCCGGCGAGCGAGAAGTCGAGCGGCCGGCCCTCGGGCTGCACGGTGGCCCGCAGCTTCCCCAGCCCCTTCACGGGGGCGCCCGAGGTGAACAGCCAGACGGAGTCCACCTTCTTGCGCCGGTCCAGCGAGACGGGGTCGCTCAGCTCCCGGCGGCCGGGGGCGCGGAAGTCGTCGTGCAGGTCGTAGTAGCGCACCGGCACGGTGGGGCGCGGCGAGGCCCGTCGGGCCGCGGACATCCGCCGGGAGCCTCCCTCCGGGGGCGGCTCCGTCGGAGCGTCCCAGAGGGTCTCCACACCCGGGCCGGCGCCCTGTCTCGTAGAGCGTCGCGCCAGCACGCGAAGGGCCTGGGTGAGCCGCCTGAACATCCGCCGATTCTAGCCGCTCCCCATCAGGGTGGGAGGGCGTTGACGGGGGGCGCCCGGGCTCCCTGCCTCCTCCCCGGACGGCCAGGGCCGAAGGGCCTACCAGGTGGTGTGCAGCCCGTAGCTCGCGGTGCGCGTATCCAGGCTGAGGAAGGAGAAGTGGCCCTCCGAGCAGGTGCCACTGTTGAGGAACAGCCGGCTGCCGTGCTCCACGCGCATGCCCATGTGGGTGTGCCCGGTGACGACGATGTCGGCCCCGCTGTCATGGGCGCGCGCCAGGGCCCAGCGCTGGAAGGTGCAGCGCGCCGGGTCCGGCAGCGCGTTCGTCAGCCGCGCGTCCAGCGCCTGGAACATGCGGAACATGGCCCGCAGCCGCATGCGCCGCAGCCACGCGCCGGCCCACACCGCGGCCTCCGACAGGAAGCGCGCCTTGCGGATGACCCAGTCGTGGTGGTGCCCGTGGGTGAACAGCATCCTCACCCCGTCGGCCTCCAGCACGAGCTGCTCGGGCGCGCCCAGCAGGGTGCCGGCCACCAGGTCATGGTTGCCGTGGATGTAGTGGTACTGGGGCCGGGCGAAGCGCTGGACGATTTCGGGGTGCGCGGCGCGGGCCGCGGCCAGCTCGGCCGCCTGTCCCCACGGAACGCGCGGGGTGAGCGTCTCGAAGATGTCGCCCAGCAGGACGATGCGCTCGAAGTTGCTCTCCAGGAAGCGCAGGAAGCGCAGGAAGACGGAGTCGTCGTGCCCGAAGTGGTCCGCCGCGTCCCGGCGGCCGAGATGAAGGTCCGAAATCACCGCGATGCGCATGAAGCCTCCCGAAGGGCGTGCGGAAGGTAGAGACGTTTCGTGGCGGATGTATGGACCAGGCGTGAACTTCTCACCCCGTGGGGGTGGACTCCCGGGAGGGCGTGTGTACGGTGCCTCCCATTCATGTGTCCCCGCGTCGTTCCGTTCTGTCTCTGCATGCTGCTCCTGGGGAGTGCGCTGGTCCATGCCCGGGAGCCGGGGCCTCGTAGGAGCGTGTCGGCGGTGCGCGTGGAGCAGCCGCCCGTCTTGGACGGCCTGCTGGACGACGCGGCCTGGACTCAGGCCATCTTCACCACCGACCTCGTCCAGAAGGAGCCGGACCAGGGTCTCCCCGCCACCCTGCGCACGGAGGTGGCGTTCGTCTACGACTCCGAAGCGCTCTATGTCGGCGCGCGGATGTTCAGCGATTCGGCAGCGGACATCGAGACGGTGATGACGCGCAGGGACGAGAGCGGCGTGGCCGAGCGGCTCATCGTCTCGCTCGACACCTGGAACGACAAGCGCACCGCGTACAGCTTCGCGGTGACGGCCGCGGGCCAGCGCGTGGACTGGTTCCACCCCGTGGACAGCGAGTACGAGCGGGACTTCTCCTACAACCCTGTGTGGCAGGCTCGCACCCGACTGACGGGCGAGGGCTGGGTGGCGGAGCTGCGCATCCCCTTCTCGCAGCTGCGCTTCAACGACGCGGACGAGCAGTCGTGGGGGCTCAACCTCAACCGCTACGTGCCGCGCCGCAACGAGGACGACTTCTGGGTGGTGGTGCCGCGCCACGTCACCGGCTGGGCGTCCTGGTTCGGCGAGCTGACGGGCGTGCGCGGCGTGCGGCCCGCGCGCCGGCTGGAGCTGCTGCCGTACGTGGCGGGGGACTGGCAGGTGAACTCCGGCCGCAACCCGCGCGCGGGCACGCCCTACGACTCGCGGCGCGACTGGGCGGGCCGCGTGGGCGGCGACGTGAAGCTGGGGTTGGGGCCCAACCTCACGCTGGACGCCACGGTGAACCCGGACTTCGGTCAGGTGGAGGCGGACCCGGCGGTGGTGAACCTGAGCGCCTTCGAGAACATCTTCGAGGAGCGCCGCCCCTTCTTCACCGAGGGCGCGCAGCGCTTCACCAGCGTCGGGCCCACGTACTTCTACTCGCGCCGCATCGGCGCCTCGCCGCGCCTGTTGGCGGACCTGCGCTCGCAGCGCGACTACGTGGAGGCGCCGCGGGCCAGCACGCTGTGGGGGGCGGGGAAGCTCACCGGGCGGCTGGCGTCGGGCCTGTCGGTGGGCGCGCTGGGCGCCGTCACCGGCGGCAGCTTCGCGGACGTCTACGACTTCGACACGGCGCAGGAGGGGCGGGTGGGGCTGGAGCCCTTCACGGGCTACGGCGTGGTGCGCCTGCAGCAGGAGCTGGGCGGCGCGTCCGTGGTGGGGGCGATGCTGACGGGCGTCAACCGGGCGGTGACGCCCTCGGGCCGGGGAGAGAGCCTCGCCTTCAACCTGCCGCGGCAGGCGTACACGGCGAGCGCGGACGCGTCCTTCCGGCTGGGCCCGGGCGGCCAGTACGCGCTCACCGCGTACGCGGGCGGCAGCCACGTGAGCGGCACGCGCGAGGCCATGGAGCGGCTGCAGCGCTCCAGCGCGCGGTTCTATCAACGGCCGGACCAGTCCTACGTGCGGGTGGACCCGGAGGCCACGTCGCTGTCCGGCTACACCGCGGGCGCGTCGCTGGAGCGGGTGAGCGGCGAGAACTGGCTGTGGAAGATGGGCGGCTATGTGGAGTCGCCGGGCTTCGAAATCAACGACGTGGGCAGCCTGCAGACGGCGGATGACCTGGAGGCGGAGCTGGGCCTGACGTACCGGGACACCGAGCCGGGCCCGTGGCTGCGCGGCTTCGAGGTGGAGCTGGCGCTCATCAACAACTGGAACTACGGCGGCGTGCGGCAGTCCACCACCGTGTCCTCGACGGCGAGCGTCACCTTCCCCAACTTCTGGTCGGGCTCGCTGACGGCCACGTACCAGCCGCGCGCGCTGTCGGACGTGCTGACGCGGGGCGGGCCGCTGATGCAGACGGGGCAGGGGGTGGACTTCCTCTTCGAGCTGGAGAACGCCTACAGCGCGACGACGCGGTGGAACCTGAGCGCGAAGACGTGGCGTTACGAGACGGGCAGCCGCGGGTACACGCTGGGGGGACGGCTGGGCGTGCAGCCCACGCAGCGGCTGCGCCTGTCGGTGGAGCCGGGGCTGTCGAGCTTCACGGAGGAGCCGCAGTACGTGGCCGAGGTGGACGGTGGGAGGCCGGAGACGTTCGGCCAGCGCTACGTCTTCGGCGCGGTGGACCGGCGGGAGCTGTTCGCGCGGCTGCGCGCGGACTTCTTCGTCACCCCGGACCTGAGCGTGGAGCTGTACGCGGAGCCCTTCGCGTCCAGCGGGAGCTACCACCGCTTCGGCGAGCTGGCCCGCGCGCGGAGCCGCGAGCTCTTGCGCTACGGCGACGGGAACGTCACCCGCGAGGACGGCACGCTGCGGCTGGTGGACGCGGACGGGGTGGCCTTCGAGGTGGACGACCCGGACTTCAACATTCGCTCGCTGCGCAGCAACCTCGTGGTGCGCTGGGAGTTCCGGCCGGGCAGCACGCTCTTCCTGGTGTGGCAGCAGGACCGCGCGAGCGAGCGCGTCCCGGGCCGCGTGCTGGAGGCCGCCGCGCTGGGCAACAGCTTCTCCGCCCCGGGCAGCCACACCTTCGCGATGAAGCTCTCGTGGTGGTGGCCGGTGGACTGAAGCGGCGCGCCAGACCGCGGTTCGGGTTGCAAACGTGTTCGTTCGACACTAAGGTTGTGTCGAAAATACACGAAGCAGCGAGGCGGGCCCATGTTCATCGGGTACATGAAGGCGGCACCCACGACGTACGTGATGCAGTTCGAGGGGGGACGCGTGGTGCGGGAGGGGGCGGGGCTCTCGTTCTTCTACTGGAAGCCGGCGGCGACGCTGGTGGCGGTGCCGCTGTCGAGCGCGGACGTGCCCTTCGCCTTCAACGAGGTGACGCGGGACTTCCAGGCGGTGACGCTGCAGGGGCAGCTCACGTACCGGGTGGCGGACCCCAAGCGGCTGGCGTCGCTGCTGGACTACTCGCTGACTCCATCGGGGCGTCACCGCTCGGACGACCCGGAGAAGCTGGCGGAGCGGCTGGTGCAGGTGGCGCAGGTGCGGGCGCGCACGGTGGTGCGGAGCATGGCGCTGCGCGAGGTGCTGGTCCACGCGGACACGATTGAAGCCCAGGTGCTCGCGTCGCTGGCGGGGGCGGAGCAGGTGAGGGGGCTGGGCGTGGAGGTGATGGCCTTCTCGCTCTTGTCGGTGCAGCCCACGCCGGAGATGGCGCGGGCGCTGGAGGCCGAGGCGCGCGAGGCCCTGCAGCGCTCGGCGGACGAGGCCATCTACGCGCGCCGCAACGCCGCGGTGGAGCAGGAGCGCCGCATCCGCGAGAGCGAGCTGGCCACGGAATTGGCCGTAGAGGAGCGGCAGCGCCAGATTCGCGAGGCGAAGATGGCGGCGGACATCGCCGTGGAGCAGCAGCGCTCGGCGCTGATGGAGCGCTGGAGCGAGAACGAGCGGCAGGCGGCGGACGCGCGCGCGTACGCGCTGGAGAAGACGCTGGCCCCGGTGCGCGGGGTGGACTGGAAGACGCTGATGGCCACGTCCGCGGGGGGCGGGGACCCGGCGCTGAACATCGCCCTCGCGTTCCGGGAGATGGCGGAGAACGCGCATCGCATCGGCGAGCTGAACGTGTCGCCGGACCTGCTGCACTCGCTGGTGAGCGGCTCGGGGGGTGGAGGCGACGGCGCGAAGTCCGCGCGCGGCCAGAAGCCGACGGGCCCGCGCGAGCGCTGAGCACGAAAGGGGGGGCCATGTACGAGAAAATCGTGCTCGTCACCCGCCGCACGCGGCTGGCGGGGCTGGTGGAGCGCTTCAACACGAAGAAGCAGGCGAAGTTCTACGTGGAGCACGCCGGCCAGGACTTCGAGGAGTTCTCGCGCGAGGACGAGGCCTACCGGCGGGCGGTGGACGGGCTGCGGGACACGCTGGCGCTGGGGCTGCCGGTGCAGCAGGTGGACCGGAGCCTCGTGCCCACCTTCCTCTTCACGGGGAAGGAAATCGTCGTGGTGGCGGGGCAGGACGGGCTGGTGGCGAACGTGGCGAAGTACGTGGGGGAGCAGCCGCTGGTGGGCGTGAATCCGGACCCGGAGCGCTTCGACGGCATCCTCCTGCCGCACCAGGTGGCGGACGCGCGAGGCGCGGTGCGGCGGGTGCTGGACGGGAAGGCGGGCTACCGGCGGGTGACGCTGGCGGAGGCGCGGCTGGAGGACGGGCAGCGGCTCCTGGCCTTCAACGACCTGTTCATCGGCGCGCGCACGCACGTGTCCGCGCGCTACCGGCTGCGCTACGGGGAGAGCGAGGAGTCGCAGTCGTCCAGCGGGGTGCTGGTGTCCACGGGGGCGGGCTCCAGCGGGTGGCTGTCCTCGGTCTTCACGCTGACGCGGCAGCTCACGGAGCTGACGGGGGGGACGCCGGGCGCGCCGTGGAAGCTGGGCTGGGAGGAGCCCCGGCTGGCCTTCGTGGTGCGCGAGCCCTTCCTCAGCCGCCACTCGACGGCGGAGCTGGTGGGGGGCTTCGTGACGGAGGAGCGCGAGCTGGTGCTGGAGTCGCGGATGGCGTCGGGGGGCGTCATCTTCAGCGACGGCGTGGAGGAGGACTTCCTCGCCTTCGGCGCCGGCGCCACGGCGCGCATCCGCCCGGCGAAGCAGCGCGCCCGGCTGGTGGTGGGCTGACGGCGGGAGCGCGGAAGCCCTGGGGCCCGCGCTCCCGCCCCGGCCTCACGGCGTGACGGTGGTCTCGAACGGCGGGCACGTCACCTGGGCCTCGCGGAACTCGCCCATGGCGGGCGGCACCGCGGCCTTGTCGGTGGCGACGTCCATCAGCCGGTTGATGAACGCGACGCGGTAGCGGCCCGGCTGGCGCAGGTCATAGCCGCGCGACAGGTCCACCTTGCCCTCCACCGTCGCGCCCGGGGCCACGGTGACGTAGTCGTCCGCCTGGGGCGCGCCGCGCTTCATCATCTCGCCGATGTAGGGCACCTCGGTGCCGTCGCGCGTCACCTCGAAGATGTTGTTGCGAATCCCCTCCAGGGGCGTGTGCCAGTCGAGCACGTACAGCGGCGCCGACGTGCGGTTGGTCAGCCGGAAGAGCACCTCCACCGGCTGGCCCGCCTTCACCGTCGCGGGGCCGCTCAGCGCGCACTCCAGGGTCCTCGCCGTCGCTGCCGGCGTCTCCGTCGTTGGCATGGCCGTCTCCTCGCGCCGAGGCTCCTCCTTCGGCGGTGTTGCCTCCGGACGCGACGCGCACGCGCCGCCTCCCAGCACTCCCAGGCACAGCAGTGCGACCTGTCCCAGCGTTCCACGAGTCATTGAGAATGGGACTCCCTGAAAAAGAAAACGGGGGCGTCGCCGCCCCCGTCCGTGCTTCACATCATGTCACCGGCGGGTTGTCACGGCAGAGCCGGCGTGTTCTCCGCGAAGTACTCGTGGTTGTCCGCGTTGTCGAGGGCGCGGGTGGGGCTGGACGTCGCCAGGCTCTTGGCCGCGCTCTGGCCGTAGGCGTGGTCATCCGTGTCCGCCACCACGGTGAAGTGGCTCATCTCGTGGACCAGCGTGCCGCCCTTGGAGTCCGTGCCCGTCATCGGCGCGTTCCAGAAGGCGTTGCACACGTAGATGCGGTACGGCTGATTCTTGTACACGTACGCGTACGCGCTGGACGTGCAGTTGCAGTCCACGATGGTGGACCGGGTGTCGAAGGCACTCTTGATGGCCGTGAAGTGCGACTTCGCCGTGTTCCAGTTCGTGCTGCTGTAGGTGCCGAACCACGTGCGGTAGCGGGACGTGTTGCCCGGCGTGGTGTTGGTCAGGTAGCTCACCGAGCCGTTGGCCATGGTCTGCGCGGCGCTGAACGCGGACGAGACCGTGGAGGCGCGGGTGCTGGTGCAGTTCGCGGTGGACAGCGCCTGGGCCACGACGGTGTCCGCGGCCTGCGCCTCGGGCAGCTTGAAGGGCCGGCCCTCGATGAACACGCTCAGGCTGTCCGAGCGCAGCTGCGACACGCCCGCGTGGTCGCGGCCGTGGTGCGCCTCGGAGTCGTAGCGGAGGGTGTACTGGCCCGTGCGGGACAGGTCGTAGATGGTCGCCAGGTCCACGGTGCTCGTGGAGCTCTCGCCCGGCGCCAGGCGCAGCCAGTCATGCGCCTCCGGCGTGGCCCACTTGTAGTGACGGCCGTTGTACTCCGCCGCCACGCCGTCGGCCTCCACCACGAAGAGGTCCTCCAGCAGGCCGTCCACCGGCGTATGCCACTTCAAGAGGCGCACCGGCTGCGACGTCACGTTGGTCAGCGTCACCGTCACCAGCACGCTGTCGCCAGCGGCCAGCGACGACTTGCCCACCGACAGCTTCACCGCCACGTCTCCCGCCGCCGCGTCCTTCACACCGTCGGTCGACTCGACCGGCTCCGCCGCGCGCTCATCCGGCGCTCCACACGCGCCCAGCAGCGACGCGCCAGCGAGTGCACCCATCCACCAATTGAGGCGACCACGAAGGTTCAGGCTCATGTCGGGGACTTCCTTTCAGCTCGAGGGGGAAGCGTTGCGTGCGCGGCGGCCTATACTGTGAGTACAAGCCTGTCGCGCTATCCCGGTTATATCGAGCTGTGTGTCGCCCCGTCCAGGTCCCGCCGAGTCGTGTCTCAGGGGTACACGTAGGCGACGAACAGCATCGCCAGGCCGAACACTTGCGCGGCCATCAACGGCCCGAGGGCGAGGACCACCGTGTCGAACCGGCTCTCCGCTTGAGTCTTCATGACCATGCTCTCCCTGCCGCGCCTGTGTGTCGCGTGGCACCCTCCTGCTTGAGCAAGGCCTGGGCCAGCGCGCGCTCCACCCGTCATGGCGCACGTGAAGCGAGGAGTGACGCGGGGTTGCGATGAGCCGCCGGGCCATGCGTGCACGGCGCCGTCGCGAGCGTGGGACAACGCGTCCGCCTCGCGTGTTCGTGTCTGGGATTCGCGCGTGCGGGTCCGGAATTTCAAGTAAGCCGGGGCACCTGGGTAGAGTGCACCCCATGCGAATCCTCACCCCCGCCCTGTTGCTGCTCGTCTCCGGGGCCTGTGCGCACGCGCCGGCCTCCACGGAGACTCCCTCCCCC
>NZ_JABBJJ010000429.1 GCF_012933655.1 Pyxidicoccus fallax
GGGCCGGGGTGGGCGCACTCCGCGTGAGGGCGGTACCGTCCGCCCCGGACGGGACGCCGCCGGGGGCGGGTTCGCCACCGGACATTCGCCTCGTACCTTGAGACAGGCGCCGTTGTCGGAGTCTCGGGAGCGTCATTATCTCGGGGGCCCATGTCGAGCCGCCCCCTGTCTTCCTCGCGGCCCGCGTCCGACGCTGAACCCTCGTCGCCCAGCCGCATCGGTGGTGGCGGTGTGCCCTCGCCGGAAGGGCCGGGTGGCGCCGGCGCCGGACCCGTCAATGTCCTTTGTGCCCGTGGCCATGGTGACGCGGAGGAGCGCATCGCGTTCCTCGCCAGCGCGGGCGAGCTGCTGTCCGCGTCGCTGGAGTGGCGCACGGTGCTCCAGCGGCTGGCGGAGCTGGCGGTGCCCGTCCTCGCGGACTGGTGCGCCGTGGACTTCATCACCAACGACGGGCGCGTGGAGCGCGTGGCCGCGGCGCACCGCGAGCCCGGGAAGGTGGCCCTCATCCACGACCTCTCGCCCCTCGGGGCCCCGGATGCCGCGCCGCCGAGCGGGCTGGCCGGGGTGCTCGGCACCGGGGAGCCGGTGCTGCTGCCGGAGGTGACGGACGCGATGCTCCCGGGGCTGGTGCGCACCCGCGAGCAGCTCGAGGTGGCCCGGAAGCTGGGCGTCCACGCCGCCATCGTCGTGCCCCTGCGGGGGCGCGGCCGCGCGCTGGGAGCCGTCTGGCTGGTGCGCAGCGAGGCGGGGGCGCGCTTCGGCCAGGCGGACCTGGAGATGTCGCTGGAACTGGCCCGGCGGGCCAGCCTGTCCGTGGACAACGCCCTTCTCTACACGGAGGCGCGCGAGGCGCAGGTGCGCACCGAGCGCCTGCAGGCCGTCACCGCGGCGCTGTCCCGCGCCGTCACCGCGGAAGAGGTGGCGGAGGTCGTCCTGAACGAGGGCCTGCGCCTCACCGGCGCGGCGCGCGGAGTCATCCTCGAGCTGGGCCGGGAGGACGGCGTCGAGGTGCGCGGCTCCTTCGGCTATGCGCCGCACATCCTCGACTACCTCCGGGGGGTGAAGGTCCAGGAGGCGATCCTGCTGCGCCAGGCGCTGGAGCGGCGCGAGTCCATCTGGCTGTCGCAGATGGAGCCAGCGCGGTACGCCTCGGACCTGCCCCAGGGCGCCGCGGCGCAGCTGGGCGAGGGCGCCCGGGCCGTGCTGCCGCTGCGGGTGGAGAAGGGCCCCCGCGGGTTCCTGGTGCTCACCTGGGAGGGGCCGCGTGCCTTCCCCTCGGCGGAGCGCGCCTTCCTGGAGGCGCTGGCGTTCCAGTGCGCGCAGGCCCTGGAGCGCGCGGCGCTGTACGAGGCGCTGCGCGAGCGCGGCGAGCGGCTCCACCACGCGCTGGAGGTGGGAAAGGAGGCCGAGGAGCGGCTGTTCTTCCTGCTCGACGCGAGCCGCGCGCTGGCCGAGCACCTGGACGACGTGGAGTGGACGCTGGAGCACGTGGCGCGCGTGGCGGCGCGCAGCGTGGCCACCTGCTGTCTGGTGGAATTGGTGGGCCCGGATGGCGCCCTGCGCTGCGTGGCCGCGTCCCACAGGGAGCCGGCGCGCGATGCCTTCGTGCTCTCCACGCTGTCTCCGGAGATGAAAGAGGGGACGCTGCACCCCGCGCGCGAGTGCTTCCAGACGGGCGAGACGCGCTACCTGCCCGAGGTGGGCGCCGACCTGCGCGAGCGCATGTGGCAGGGGCCGGAGCACCGGGCGCTGCTGGAGGCGCTGGACCCGCACTCGCTCCTGGCGGTGCCGGTGCGCACGCGCGGGCGCACGCTGGGCGTCATCACCCTGGGCACCGCGCCGCCGCAGCGGCGGCTGGGGACCTCGGACGTCACCATGGCCGAGGAGCTGGCGCGGCGGGTGGCGGTGGCGCTGGAGAACGCGTCGCTGTACCGGGACGCGCAGGCCGCGGTGCGGCTGCGCGACGAGTTCCTCTCGGTGGCCAGCCACGAGCTGAAGACGCCGCTCACCAGCCTGAAGCTGCAGCATGGCCTCATCGACCGGGCGCTCGGCGGCGAGTCGCGCGGGAAGGTGGGGCCGCGGCTGACCACGGCCATGCGGCAGGTGCAGCGGCTCACCGCGCTGGTGGACAGCCTGCTGGACGTCAGCCGGCTGTCGCTGGGGAAGCTCGCGCTGGAGCCCACCGACGTGGACCTGGGGCAGGCGGTGCGCGACGCGGTGGACCGCATGGAGGAGGTGTTCGCCCAGGCGGGGTGCTCGGTGTGCGTGGACGCGCCAGGGCCGCTGCCGGGACGGTGGGACTCGCTGCGGCTGGACCAGGTGCTGGTGAATCTGCTGACCAACGCGGCGAAGTACGGCGCGGGCCGGCCCGTGCGCGTGGAGGCCACGTGCGAGGGCGAGGACACGGTGCGGCTGTCGGTGAGCGACGAGGGCATCGGCATCGCCGCCGAGGACCTGCCGCGCCTGTTCGGCCGGTTCGAGCGCGCCGTGTCCGACAGGCACTATGGCGGACTCGGGTTGGGGCTCTACATCAGCCGGCAGATTGTCGACGCCATGGGCGGGCGCATCGAGGTGGAGAGCCGCCCGGGCGCCGGCTCCGTCTTCACGGTGCGGCTGCCTCGGGGACGGTGAGTTTCAGTGGGCCGCCGCTCGCGGCTCCTCGCGTAGCAGCGTGAGCGCCCGCTCCAATACCTCGTCCCGTCCGGAGCGCAGGCCGCGCGCGGTGGGGCGCACCTCCACATCCGGGCGCAGGCCCACGCCCTGGACCGAGCGACCGTCCGGTGTCTCGAAGCGCTGGCCGGTGAAGAGGACGCAGACGGCGCCGGGCAGGCATACGTTGGTGGTGTCGCCCACGGCGCCCGCGGTGGGCGTGCCCACGAGCCGGGCACCCGAGGCGGCCTGAATCATCATCGCCGTGTACTCGCCCTGGCTCAGCGTGCGCTCGTCGACGAGCACCACCACGCGGCCCCGGTAGAGCGGCTTGTCCGTGGTGGGAAGCGGCTCCGGGTGGCGCACCTCGCGCGACTCGCCGGCGGACAGGATGGGCTTCGAGATGAGCGCGGACGTGGTGGCGCCCCGCGTGTTGAGGCGAGGCGCCAGGGCCCAGGCGCTCCCCTGGGGATAGCCGCGCAGATCCAGCACGAGCGCGCGCGTGTCCTTCAGCGCGTCCAGCATCGCGTCCACGCCTTCCGCGCGCAGCAGGCGCAGGTCCGCGTAGCCCACGTTGCCGTCCAGCTTCCTCCACGGCGTGGGAGCCTCCGGCGCCGGGCGGAGGAACGGGAGGAAGTCCCGCGAGCGCGGCAGCTTCGACTCCTTCATGCGTCCATCCACGGCCTGGAGCATCAGCACCACGTGCGAGCCGTCCGCCCCCGCGAGCAGCAGGCTGGCCACGCGCGCGTGACGGGCAGCGGGGTGGGACGCGCCGAGGAGCGCGCCGAGCCGCTCGGCGACGGTGGCCACGGGCTCTCCATTCACGGACACCACTTCATCTCCCACGAGGATGCCGGCGGCGCGCGCGGCCTCGGGCACGGGCAGCTCCGTCACGAGGAAGCGGCCTTCCACCGCCTGGAGCACGAGCGGCGCGGTGGCCTCCGCGATGGAGCGCAGCGGCACACCGCCCTCGGCGACGAAGATGTGGCCGTCATTCACACGGGCCGCCAGCGCGTAGAGGACGCGGGTGTACGCGGCGGCGTCCTGTGCCTCGCGGGCCCGGGCGAGGAACATGGGCAGCACCGAGTCCCAGTCGCCCAGCGCCTTCGGGTCCGGGTGGAAGAAGCGCATCACGTTCCAGAAGCGGATGACGGCGAGCATCCGGTAGGGCTCGGAGGGGTACGGCATGGACTCGTACGCGTCATCGGGACCGCCCGTGGGCAGGGCCGTGCTCTGGAGGGAGGCCCGCGTGGAGCCCCGTGCCGTACCGGTGCGCAGCAGCTTCAGCGCGGCCTGGAAGGCGGGGCCGGTGTCGCGCTCGTCCGAGGACGCGGGCACGGTGACGTCCGCGCGCAGGCCCGGGGTGCCGGGAGGAAAGGCCAGCTCCGAGGCGCGCACCAGCGCGCGATGTCCACCGGGCAAGGGCACGTGCCGCACCTTCACGGCGGAGGACTCATTCAGCGCGCCCTGTGAGACGAGGAAGGTGCGAGGCGAGCCACGCAGGGCCAGCAGCAGCGGCGACAGCGGCGTGCGCTCGTTGACGAGGAAGGCGATGGAGCGCTTCGGCGCGCCGGGCGCGGGCACGAAGGTCCGCGCGAGCCGCGTCTCCACCGACGCGGTGTAGCCACCCGAGCTGGGGCCGAGCTGCACGGGGAAGCCCGAGTACACGCGGAAGCGCTCCGCGGGCGCGGTGACCTTCTCCGAGGGCAACGAGCGCTCCAGGAAGCCGAGCGCCATGTCCATCCAGAGGGCCTCCTCGGGGCCGCTGGCGCGCAGGTCCACGAGGACGCGGCGGGCCTTCGCCAGCTCGGGAGCGAGCGCCGCCATGGCGGGGAACAGCTCGTTCATGGTGGCGTAGCGGCGGTCCAGGTCCACCACCAGCACGTCACCGGACCAGCGCGACAGGGGGCCTGGGGCTCCAACGGAAGGCGCGGGTGGCTTGGAAGGCGACGCACGCTCCACGCGGGTGAGCGGGTCCTCCAGCCGTCGCAGCATGGCGTCCACGGCGTCGGCCAGCGCATCCGGCGTGCGAGCGGCGGTGGCCTTCGGCAGTGAGCCGACGAGCGCGGCGTCCCAGTCCACCTCGCGGAAGGCGAGGGCGGGGTGGGCGTACTTCACCGTGCCCCAGACACGGCCGAGCACGGCGGCGTTCTCCATCGCGGGCTCGGGCTCCACGGCCGCTGCCGGGAAGGCACCGAGCACCACCGCGAACATGACGGCACACCGCGCACCCACGCGTTCCAAGGCCACCTCCTGATGGCGGCCCCAGACACCACGGACAATAAAAGGTTCCGAGGAATCGGACCTGCTCCGGAAGCCGTGCCGGCGGCCCGGGAAGCTCGAGTCGTACGGGGTGCTGAGTTCGCGCAACGCGGCGAGGAGCCCGCGGGTCTCGTCGGCGTCCTCGGACCGGATGTCGACGGCGCCGTAGGGGCGGCCGTCGTCCGGGCCGTGGTTCCGGCCCATCACGGCGCGGAAGCGCCCATCGAGGGATTCACTGAGGGGCTCGCTGTGCCGGACCCGCCAGACCCATGAAGCGTCTGGCGGGCCACGAGCCGCACGCTCAGCCACGCTGCTCGTGCTGGGGGCCTCGTGGCGGAGGCCCCTGCTGCTGGAGCGCGTGGTACTCCGCGTCCTCGAACACGCGGGAGCGGATGAGGAAGCGCACGCCCTCGGGGGCTTCCACCGAGAAGCCGCTGCCGCGTCCCGGCACCACGTCCACCGTCAGGTGCGTGTGCTGCCAGTACTCGAACTGCGACCCGGAGATGTAGAAGGGCGTGTCGACGATGGTGCCCAGGTACACGTCCTGCTGCCCCACGCGGAACTCGCCGCGGGGGAAGCACATGGGCGCGCTGCCGTCGCAGCAGCCTCCCGACTGGTGGAACAGCAGCGGCCCGTGCACCCCCTGCAGCCTGCGCAGGAGGTCCGCCGCCGCCGGAGTCACCGAGACGCGCTCCACCCGCGCCATGTCAGAACAGGCCCGTCGGCTTCGGGTCGTAGCTCACCAGCAGGTTCTTCGTGTGCTGGTAGTGCGACAGCATCATCCCGTGGTTCTCCCGGCCGATGCCCGACTGCTTGTACCCACCGAACGCCGCGTGCGCCGGGTACAGGTGGTAGCAGTTCACCCAGACGCGCCCCGCCTGGATGCTCCGGCCCATCCGGTACGCCGTGTTCTGGTCTCGCGTCCACACGCCCGCGCCCAGCCCGTACAGCGTGTCATTGGCCGTGGCGAGCGCGTCCTCCATGTCCTTGAAGCGCGTCACCGACACCACCGGGCCGAAAATCTCCTCCTGGAAGATGCGCATCCGGTTGTGGCCCTCGAACACCGTGGGCTCCACGTAGTAGCCCTCGGCCAGCGCCCCCGGCAGCATCTTCCGGCCGCCGCCCGTGAGCACCTTCGCGCCCTCCTTCTTGCCGATGTCGATGTACGAGAGAATCTTCTCCAGCTGGTCGTTGGACGCCTGCGCGCCCACCTGCGTCGCCGTGTCCAGCGGGTTGCCCTGCACCAACTGGCGCGTGCGCTCCAGCGCGTGGTGCATGAACTCCTCGTAGATGCGCTCGGACACCAGCGCGCGCGACGGGCAGGTGCACACCTCGCCCTGGTTGAGGGCGAACATGGTGAAGCCCTCCACCGCCTTGCGCGCGAAGTCGTCGTCCTTGTCGAACACGTCCGCGAAGAAGATGTTGGGCGACTTGCCGCCCAGCTCCAGCGTCACGGGAATGAGGTTCTCGGACGCGTACTGCATGATGAGCCGGCCCGTCGTCGTCTCGCCCGTGAAGGCCACCTTCGCCACGCGCTTGCTGCTGGCCAGCGGCTTGCCCGCCTCGATGCCGAAGCCGTTCACCACGTTCACCACTCCGGGCGGCAGCAGGTCTCCCACCAGCTCCATCAGCAGCAGGATGGAGGAGGGCGTCTGCTCGGCGGGCTTGAGCACCACGCAGTTGCCCGCCGCCAGCGCCGGCGCCAGCTTCCACGTGGCCATCAGCAGCGGGAAGTTCCACGGAATGATTTGCCCCACCACCCCCAGCGGCTCGTGGAAGTGGTACGCCACCGTGTGGTCATCGAGCTGGCTGATGCCGCCTTCCTGCGCGCGGACCGCGCCCGCGAAGTAGCGGAAGTGGTCCACCGCCAGCGGCAGGTCCGCGGCCAGCGTCTCGCGTACCGGCTTGCCGTTCTCCCAGCACTCGGCCACCGCGAGCATCTCCAGGTTCTGCTGGATGCGGTCGGCAATCTTGTTGAGGATGTCGGCGCGCTCGGCCACCGAGGTGCGGCCCCAGGCGTCCTTCGCCTTGTGCGCGGCGTCCAGCGCCTTCTCCACGTCCTCGTGGGTGGAGCGCGCCACCTCGCAGAACGGCTTGCCGTTCACCGGGCTGGGGTTCTCGAAGTACTGGCCCTTCACGGGCGGGACGAACTCACCGCCGATGTAGTTGCCATACCGATTCTTGAACCGCACCAGGCTGCCCTTCTGTCCCGGAGCCTCATAGACCTTCGACATGCGCAACCTCCCGCGTCGGCGGTGTGGAGTGAGGGCCGCGAGGATAGAGGGGTGCGCCAGCCGAACGTCACCGGCCCCGGAGGGCCAGCCCGCGTCCGCTAGTCACCAGCCGCGTCGCGTCACGGAGACGGCTTCGGGAGCAGGGCGCGCAGCTGTCTCCAGCGCGCGTGGACACAGTGCGTGAGCGCCGGAGTGGCTTCCCGCGCCTTGTCTCCCGTCACGCACCGCTCCGTCCCGGGGCCGCTCGCGCCGAGCCGTGAGACCATCAGGTCCATGGCGTCCTGCGCTTCCCACAGTATGTAGAAGGCGTCCTTCCCTTCGCCTTCGTACCGCAGCGCTTCTTCGATGAGCCGGGCCGCGACGCGGTCCACTTCCGGATGGGCATATCCATCCAGGGCCAGCAGCATCCCCGACACCGACCGTGGCGGGCCCGGGTCCGCGAGGAAGCTCTCCGCGAAGCGCCGCTGCGCCACGGGCGAGAGCGGATTCGGACGTGGGGCCCGGAAGCGCGGGTCGCTTCGGTATCCCTTCAACACCGAGCTGTAGAGAGCGTCCAGCGCGTCCCACCGGGTGGCGGGGTGCAGGAGCGCGAGCGCGTTCCAGTCCACGAGGGCCGCCTCGTTCACGGGAGGGAAGGCCTGGAGCGCGACCGCCGACATCACCCGCTCCCGCCACGCCGGAACGTCTGTCTTCTCGAGCCGACGGTCGGACAGATAGCCCGTCGTTCGCCAGTCTTCGTCCGAGGATTCGAGGAAGAGCAGCAGTCGGTGGTCCTTCCCGTAGCGCTCCAGGGCCCCGCCCAGCAGGTTCCAGTACGGGTCCGCGATGACGGTGAGGGTCTTCGCGGGGGCACCCTTCCAGACCTCGAGTACCTCGATGTCCACCCGCTCCCGGGACGAGAGTTCCCGGAGTGCTTCACGGATGATGCGGTCGTTCTCCGTCTCCGACGGAGGCGCGCCGTCCCACGGGGTGGACTCCACGCGCCACTGCCGCACCACCCGGCCCACGACGATGCGCTCCGCCTGCTCGGTGAGGTTCCAGGTCGGCAGCGGCATGGGCATACAAGGACGTCCCACGCCGGGGACCAACATCGTGAGGAGTGCGACCAGGGCCACTCCGAGCTGCTTCCATCCCGCCATGCGTGTTCCCTCCGTCAGTGTTGGCCCGAAGGGTACGGAGCGCTCGCGCGGCAATCCTCATGGAAGGCTCATGGTTTCGGCATGGGCGCGAGGAGCAACACTCCCTGGAGCGTGAAGCTCCGGATGCGATCGCTTCCGCCGAGTGAGGCTGCACATGCCGAGGACTCGGGTGGGGATGGCCGACGCGTCGGCGACGCGGGGGCTCTGGCCGTCAGATGTCGAGCACCTCGAGGTTCCGTATCCATCACCAGCCCCGCGTCACGGAGGCCGATGAGGCGGTGTGCAATCGGGCGTTCTCTGCACCAGCGGTCGCGGCAAGGCCTCCTGCTTCTGAATCCTTGAATGCAATGCATGTCGGCTGACCGGGGACGATGCGACACGTTCACCTGCAGAGCTCCGTGGGTGGCATGAGCCTCCAGGAGGAACCCAGCCCGTTGGCGCCGTCCCAGCGGAGACGGGAACGGTCTTCGGATGATTGAACACCCGCCCGGTCGCCACGCCTGGACGGATACGCACCCCTGGTGTGCTTCGACAAGGTCCGCGTTTCCGTCACACGCGCGGACGGGGGAGGGCCGCGCGAGAGCCGACCTCATCAGGCAAGCATACGAGAGCGCCGAGCAAGACGCGGGTCTGGTGGCGGCTCATGCGTTGAGACTTCTTGGGAGGATTCCTGGCTCCGCTCGAACCGGTGGGGTGGCGGGACGCGAAGCTCCCGAGGCACGAGGAGCCACCGAGGTTGTCTTTTCTCCGCTCGAAGCTGTGGGCGGGACGCGAAGCTCCCGAGGCACGAGGAGCCACCGAGCTTGTCCTTTCTCCGCTCGAAGCTGTGGGCGGGACGCGAAGCTCCTGAGGCACGAGGAGCCACCGGGCTTGTCCTTTCTCCTGCCGCTGACTGGAACGAAGTGGCTGAAGCCGGATGACCCGTCAGGTTCTCACCGGGCGCGGGCTCCACCCTCCCTGGCATGTCAGCCCCCTCCGGTAGAAGGGTCGTCGTGGAGGAATGATTCCTCCAGCGAGGCGGCGGCCCGGGGGAGGGAGGGG
>NZ_JABBJJ010000042.1 GCF_012933655.1 Pyxidicoccus fallax
GGATGTAACGGGCGGGGGAGGCGCGTGCTGGCGGCGGACCATGAAGGCACGCGTCGCACCTTGCAAGCCTCGGGCTCACCGGCGCTCGCGCCTGGAGTGCCAGGACGGCGCGCTGCGACACGGAATTGCGGTGACTTCAAGGAATCCATGGAGGTGCTACGGTCCCCGCCGCTACCCCCTCTCCGAGGAGAAGACCGTGACCCGTCTTGGTGTTGGAGCGCGCCCGGCCTCGGGCGTCGCGCAGGCCGTCCGGCGTGTCTCACGTGCGCTGGGTGCTTCGTCCCTGCTGCTCGTCCCGCTGTTCGCGCATGGCGCCGGTACCGATGACGTGCCCAGGAAGGCGGCCGCCGCCGCGCTGGAGAAGGACGAGCGCGCCGCGCGTCCGGTGCCGCACGACGTGCGGGAGATGCTGCGCGAGATGCGCGAGCAGAACATCGAGAACACCATCCGCACCCTCGTGTCGTTCGGGACGCGCAACACGCTGTCCGTCCAGGACGACCCGACGCGGGGCATCGGCGCCGCGCGTGACTGGCTGAAGGCGCGGTTCGACGCCATCGCCGCGAAGTCGGGCGGGCGGATGACGGTGGAGCTGCAGAGCTACGTGCAGCCGCCCGCCTCGCGCATCCCCGTGCCCACCGTCATCACCAACGTCGTCGCCACGCTGAAGGGCTCGCAGCGCGAGTCCGAGGGCCGCGTCTACGTCGTCAGCGGCCACTACGACTCGATGTGCACCGACCCCGTCGACGCCACCTGCGACGCGCCGGGCGCCAATGACGACGCCTCCGGTGTGGCCGCCGTGCTGGAGCTGGCCCGCGTCATGGCCACGCGCGACTTCGACGCCACCATCGTCTTCATGGCCGTGGCGGGCGAGGAGCAGGGGCTCTACGGCTCCACCTACCACGCCACGCAGGCCAAGGCGGCCGGGCGCAACATCGCCGCCATGTTCACCAATGACATCATCGGCAGCTCGCGCGCGGATGACGGCTCGAGAGACCCGTTCACCGTGCGCGTGTTCGCGGAAGGCGTGCCCACGGCCGAGACGCCCGCGGAGGCGAACACCCGCCGCTCGGTGGGTGGAGAGAACGACTCGCCGTCGCGGCAGCTCGCGCGCTACGTCAAGGACGTGGCGGAGAACAGCGCCACGGGCATGCGGGTCAACATCATCTACCGCCGGGACCGCTACCGCCGGGGCGGAGACCACATTCCCTTCCTCCAGCAGGGCTACGCCGCGCTGCGCTTCACCGAGCCCCACGAGAACTACGCCCACCAGCACCAGAACGTGCGCACGGAGAACGGCACCGTCTTCGGCGACCTGCCCGAGTTCGTCGACTTCGCCTACACCACGCGCGTGGCCCGGGTGAATGGCGCCGCGCTCGCCGCGCTCGCCCGCGCTCCGGCGGTTCCCTCCAACACGCGCATCATCACCACCCGGCTCACCAATGACACCGAGCTGGCCTGGGACGCCAACCCCGAGCCCGACGTCGTGGGCTACGAAATCGTCTATCGCGAGACGGACGAGGCGCTCTGGACGCACACCCTCCGGGTGGGCAACGTGACGACCTTCACGGTGCCAGGCCTGTCCAAGGACAACTACTTCTTCGGCGTGCGCGCCGTGGACCGCGACGGCTACCGCAGCCCCGTGGCCTTCCCGCGCCCCGCGCAGTAATCCCTTGGGAATGGGGCGGGCCTCGCGGTGTTGGAGGCCCGCTTCGGCCAAGGGAGATGATGAGGATGCGCAGTGTGTTCGTCGCGTCGGTGTTGACGGGAGTGTTGAGCGCCCCTGGGGCCCTGGCCGCGGAGGACCCCTTCCTGTGGTTGGAGGAGGTGCAGGGGACCCGGGCGCTCGAGTGGGTGCGCACCCAGAACGAGAAGACGCTGGCCGCGCTGGAGAAGGACCCGCGCTTCGAGACCTTTCACAAGGAAGCGCTGGAGTTCCTCACCGCCACCGACCGCATCCCCACCCCCGAGTTCCGGGCGGGAGGCGTGGACAACTTCTGGCAGGACGCGGCGAACCCCCGCGGCGTCTGGCGCCACACCTCGGTGGACAGCTACGGCGGCCCGGCGCCGCAATGGAAGACGGTGCTGGACGTGGATGCCCTGTCGAAGGCCGAGGGCGCCAACTGGATATGGAAGGGCCATGAGTGCCTGCCGCCCGCGGACGCGCGGTGCCTCGTGCGCCTGTCCAACGGCGGCAAGGACGCGGTCGAGGTGCGGGAGTTCGACGCGACCACCGGGAAGTTCGTGGACGGAGGCTTCCGGCTGCCGG
Source organism: Pyxidicoccus fallax (assembly GCF_012933655.1). GTDB lineage: Bacteria > Myxococcota > Myxococcia > Myxococcales > Myxococcaceae > Myxococcus > Myxococcus fallax. The sequence goes on from NZ_JABBJJ010000042.1 coordinate 2,267, forward strand.
AGGGCAAGCAGTCCTCGGACTGGCTGGACGCGGACACGCTGCTCGTGGGCCGCGACTGGGGCGGCGACACGCTCACCGAGTCCGGCTACGCGTTCGTGCTCAAGCACTGGAGGCGCGGGACGCCGCTGGCCCAGGCGAAGGAGGTCTTCCGGGGCGAGCGCACGGACGTCCACGGCTCGCCGATGATGCTGCGGGACGCCGAGGGCCAGCTCCAGGCGGTGCTGGTCAACCGCGCGGTGACCTTCTTCGAGTCCGAGTTCTGGCTGCTCGACGGCGCGGCCCCGGTGCGCCTGTCCCTTCCGAGGAAGACGTCCTACCAGGGCTTCGTGCAGGGGCAGGTCGTCTTCAGCCTGGAGGAGGACTGGGGGCGCTTCAAGCAGGGCGCGCTGCTGGCCTTCCCCCTGGCCGCGCTGAAGGCGGACGCCGCCTCGGCGAAGCCGGCGCTGGTGCTGCAGCCGGGGCCGCGTCAGGCCATCGACGGGGTGGCCGCCACGCGGAGCACGCTGCTGGTCAACGTGTACGAGGACGTGAAGGGCGCGCTGGATGTCTACACGCCGGTGGGCGGTAAGTGGACGCGCAAGCGGCTGGACCTGCCGAAGAACGCGTCGGTGGGCATCACCGCGACCTCGTCCGCGCATGACCGGCTCTTCGTGAAGTCGCAGGGCTTCCTGGAGCCGACGGCGCTGTGGCTGGGGGATGCGTCCGCGGCGACGGTGAAGAAGGTGAAGAGCCAGCCGGCGCGCTTCGACGCGTCCACGCATCAGGTGGAGCAGTTCTGGGCGAAGTCGAAGGACGGCACCCGGGTGCCCTACTTCGTGGTGCGCTCGCGGAAGCGCAAGGCTGACGGCGGCGCGCCCACGTTGGTGCACGCGTATGGCGGCTTCCAGGTCTCCAAGACGCCCGTGTACCAGCCGGAGGTGGGCAAGCTGTGGCTGGAGCGCGGCGGCGCGTACGTCGTCGCCAACATCCGGGGGGGCGGTGAGTTCGGTCCCCGCTGGCACCAGGCCGCGCTGCGGGAGAACCGGCAGCGCGCCTTCGACGACTTCGCCGCCGTGATGGAGGACCTGGTGCGCAGGAAGATCAGCTCCCCGCGCCGCATGGGCATCTACGGCCGCTCCAATGGAGGCGTGCTCACCAGCGTGTCGATGACCCAGCGGCCGGACCTGATGAACGCGGCCGTCATCGAGAGCCCGCTCATCGACATGATGCGCTACCACAAGCTGCCGGCCGGCGCGTCGTGGGTGGGCGAGTACGGCAACCCGGAGGTGCCCGCGGACGCGGCGTTCATCTCGAAGTACTCCGCCTACCAGAACCTGAAGGAAGGCGTGCGCTACCCCAAGCCGTACATCACCACCAACATGAAGGACGACCGCGTCCACCCGGGCCACGCGCGCAAGTTCGCCGCCCGGCTGGAGGCCATGGAGCTGCCGTACCTCTATTACGAGAACACCGACGGTGGGCACTCCAACGACGCGGACCCGCTGCTGAACGCGCGCCGCTGGGCGCTCCACTCCGTGTACCTCGCACAGCAGTTGATGGACTGACGTGGGGCTCAGCGCCCGGTGGGGTGTCCCGCCGGGCGCGTGCCGAAGAGCCGCGCCAGCACGAGGCCGTGGGTGATGAACACCAGCGGCACGATGAACAGCGGCAGCAGTGAGAAGGGGAAGCGCGTCAGCGTGGCGGGGATGAGCACGTCGCCCTCGAGGAGAATCATCCGCTGCGCGTTGCCGACGACCCACAGGATGTCGAGCAGCCCCGCCACGCTCCAGGCCAGGGCCAGGGTCCACTTCAGCCGCGTATTGGCGGGGAAGGCGAGCGCCGCCAGGGGCGCCGCGAGTCCGACGGCGATGTCGCCCCAGCCGGCCTGCAGTGCGAAGGCGCCGGGGAGCCGACCTCGCGCGTGGAGGACGAGAAAGCCGACTCCCGCCACCACGCGCACCAGGTGGAAGAGCACCGCGGGCCTCGGGTCCAGCGAGAGCACGGCGGCTCGGAAGGCCCGCGAGCTTGCGCAGGCCAGGGCGAAGGTCAGCACGCTCCCGCCGATGAGCAGCGGGATGACGGCCGGCGGGGACGACTCCAGGACGCCGGAAGCGGACACGAGCAGGGCGACACACGCCCAGCCCAGCAGGCCCGCGAGCACGGCCCGGCGCATGGGAGGGAGTGGGGAGGAGGGAGCGGGGAGGATGTGGTCGGTCATGATGGGCCCTCGCATTTCAGGCTTCGTGCCATGGCAGAGTCTGGAGCCATGGGGCCGCCGGCGACGCGCCGCGCGCCTGCTCGGCGCGCCGACCCTCCCCGTGGGTGGGCTTTACAGGTGACCGGGGGCGCATGAGAGGTCCGGCGCTTCCCGCTGCGCACGAATGCTGACGCGCCCCGCTCCGTGCTTCAGCCGCATCCTCCAGCCAGGCAGCCGGCCGCGTCGCCGAGCGGCACGGCCTGGGTCTCGGTGTGCCGCCCGTGGCGGAGGGTCGCCGCCGGGTCACCGGGAGTGGGGCGGCACTCCGGCGCTCTGGCCTGAGGGTCCCGCTCCGAGTCTTCCGGGTCGACGGTGGTCAAGTATCCCTGCAACATCAGCAGGCCCTTGTAGATGTTCATGGGAGCCTCCTCTGGCCGTCACGACGGGCGTGGGGCGCTCGTCGTGTTGAACGCTTCTCAAGGTAAGGACATCCTGCTGAGGCAAAAAGCGATGATTTTGCAAGCCAGCCTTCAACTCTCTTCAAGGCTCTGACCGGAATGTCCCGCCCCTCCTTGTACGCCCTGCAGGGCTTCGTGGCCGCCGCCCGCCATGGGAATCTGTCGCACGCGGCGCGGTCGCTGCACCTGACCGTCAGCGCGCTGAGCCACCAGATTCGCGGCCTGGAGGACCAGCTCGGCCAGCGGCTCTTCGTGCGCAACGCGCGCGGCGTCGAGCTGACCGCCGACGGGCGGCGGCTGTTCGAGCGCGTCGCCGAGCACCTCGACGCGATAGAGCACGCGATGCGGCCGTTCCGCGCGCGCCGCGACGAGGTGCTGACGCTCACGCTGCTGCCCTCGTTCGCGACGAGCTGGCTCGTGCCACGCCTGCCGCGCTTCGTCGCGCTCCATCCCCAGCTCGAAATCAACCTGCACTCGAGCGCGGAGCTGGTCGACTTCGACCGGGCCACCGACATCGACGCGGGAGTCCGCTTCGGGCGCGGATACTGGCCGGGGCTGCGCGCCGTGCACCTCTTCGACGACCAGGTCACCCCCTCGGCGAGCCCGGCGCTGCTCGAACGGCTGGGACGCCCCACGCTCCAGACGCTGGATCGCTTCCCCCTGCTGGGCTCACCGAACTCCTGGCGCGAGTGGTTCGAGCGCCACGGGGGAACGTTGCCCCGGCGCTTCGTCGCCAACTTCGACGACTCGGAGACGCTGCATCGCGCGGCGGTGGAGGGGCTCGGCATCGCGCTGGGCCGGGTGACGCTCATCCGCCCGCTGGTGCAGGCGGGACTGCTGGTGCCGCTCTTCACCGAATCCCTCAAGGCCGACTACGCGCACTACCTCGTGTACCCCGCGCGCTCGGACGACCATACGGGGCTCGCCGCGTTCCGCGAGTGGCTGCTCGCCGAGGCGCGAGATTACGTCGCGCTGGACTCGCCGCCCGCGGTGCCCGTTCGCGACGCTGAAGTCAAACGCGGCGGCCGGCGGAAGCGGACTCGCGGATAGCACTCACGGGAGGGGCTCCAACGACTTGCACGAGCGTCCGCTACCCCACGCCCTCGCTGTCCCAAGACAGACGCCCTCTCACCCCCTGGAACGGGGGCCGCACCTCGACCGTCCAACGCTCCGAGAATCCTCGCAGGGGACGTCACTCTCGATTCCACAGCGCGACCCGGATGTCCCCTGAGGGCCCGACAGGGTTCTCGGTAGGTGGCTCCAATGATTCACAGTGGGGGCGTGCATGCGGTCCAGACGCATTGAAGGCTTGCTGGTGGTGTCGTGGCTCGCGGTGGCCTGGGGTTGCGGGCCGGTGGAGGACGTCGAGGCGGACCCGAGGGGTGAAGTGGACACCGCCGAGCAGGAGTTGGGCTCGGTGAATGGCCTGTCCTTCAACGGCCTGTCCTTCAATGGGTTGTCGTTCAATGGACTGTCCTTCAATGGGCTGTCATTCAATGGGTTGAGCCAGCAGGGCCTGAGTTCGGCGCGGTTCGGGACCTGGTTCCAATCCAACCCGGCACTGGCGAACATGGTGATGCGGTACATGGTGCGCTGCGCGGTGCCCGCGGGGCAGACCCGGAGCTACACGGATGCGCGCAGCGGGAAGTCGTATTCCTGGGCCGGGCAGCTCGGGCTCGCGCCGGGCTGGGCCAGTGGTCAGCGCCCCTCAACGGCCGAGCAGCAGGTGGTGTCGGCGTGCCTGGCCGCGCACACCACCAATACCGGGGTCTCGATGGCCATCTCCGTGCTGGGCAGGGATGGCCGGGGGCAGCCCATTCCCTACTCGCGGGAGGAACTCTCGAACCATTCCGTGCGGGAGGCCTGCTTCTTCGGCAACCTCTTCAACGGGGAGGGCGTCTACGTGGCCAGTGACCAGGGCGTGCTGCGCGGGAGTCAGAGCTCGCCGCGCGGCTGCGCGCTCTCTCCGGGGCCGTTCCAGCGCATCGAGGAGAACTGTCCGCCCCTGATTCCGCTCGTGAGCTGCGACCTCTACTGCGAGCCATCCATCGGGAAGCCGTACCGCGATGCCTGCCGATACAACGGCGTCACCTACCGGGCCATCACCACGCGGCTCCGGCCGGAGGACGTCTTCCTCTGTGGAGACGGCACGTGCCAGTACACGGAGTCTTGTGGCTGGGGGCGCACCTACCGTGACTGCCTGGCCGACTGCGGAGTCTGCCAGTGAGGCACGGTCGCTGAGCTTCGGCGTGCCGGCGGTGGTGCGCGCCTGACGCGACGGCGTAGTGTCCGGGTCCGTATGCGCACACTCTACGGACTCGGCTACTCGGGCTGGACGGAGAAGGCCCGCTGGGCGTTGGACCACCATCGCGTCACCTACCGCTACCGCGAGCACATGCCGCTCATCGGCGAGCCCGTTCTGCGCTGGCGCACGGCGCGCGGGGTGCGCCCCTCCGTTCCGCTGCTCCTCGACGAGGAGGGCTCCATCACCGGCTCGTTCCACATCGCGAAGCGAGCGGAGGCGGTGGGGCAGGGCGAGCCCCTCTTCCCTCCGGACGCGGAGGACCTCAACGTCCGCTGGGAGGAGACGGGTGAGCGCGTGCTCGGTGTGGCGCGCGCGCACGTCGTCGTCGGACTGCTCCAGAACCGCCGGGCCCAGGAGGAGAGCCTCCCCGCGTTCGTCCCCTCCTGGCTCCGGGGGCTCATGGCCCCGTCCGCCCGCATGGGCGCGCGCTTCATCGCCCGGAAGCATCGCGCGCGCGGCGACGTGGACGCCGCCATCCAGGAGACCGTCGTCCCCGCCCTGGAGCAGCTCCGCGCCGCGCTCGCAGGCCGCCCCTACCTCCACGGCCGCTTCACCTACGCGGACATCAACGCCGCGGCGATGCTCCAGTTCCTGCGCCCCGTGGACGACCGCTACCTCCCGCTGGGGCCCGGCACGCGGGAGGTGTGGACGCACGCGCCGCTCGCCGCTCGCTACTCCGACCTGCTCGCGTGGCGGGATGACCTCTACGCGAAGCACCGGAAGCCGTGAGCGGCGCGTCGGGCGGCTCCGGCGCGCTTCGTGAGGGCGCGCCCGAGCCGTGTGCCACTCAGGGCGTCTTCCCGCCCTCCGGCGCGCCCTGGCCCAGGCGCTGGCGAAGCAGCTCCTGAATCTGCTCGGGCGTCTTGCCCTTGAGGTCCTCGGGTTTGAGGCCCCCCGGCATCGCGCCGGGAGCAGGCGCCGCCAGCTTCTGGTAGTCCGCCGGCACGGTGAAGCGCGAGTCCGGCACCGGCCCCGTCTGGATGTTGGTGAGGTTGACCTCCGTCACGTCGCCCCCGGCGCCGAACGTCTGCGCGCGGATGTAGGGCACCTCGGCCAGGTCCGTGGGACGCCACACCTTCTGGCGCGACGGCCTGCCGTGGATGTCCGGCGTCATGCCCTCATAGACGACGGCGGAATGGCCGTTGACCTTCTCGTTGCCCACCTTCTTGTAGCCCTGCTCCTTGAAGCACGCGTCGAAGTCCTGCGTCTTCCCCGTGCACGAGCCGGGCAGCTTCACCGGCAGGTCATCCAGGCTGCGCTCCATCACCATCTTCTGCGTGTGCATCACCGTGGTGCCGGTGCGCTTCTCGTAGTTGAAGATGAAGGACACCTGCAGCGGCTTGCCGTCCGGGCCGGGCGTCTGCGAGTCCATGCGGAGCACGCCCTTGCGCCCGTAGATCTTCCCCGTCATCTCCGGCGGCGCCTTCTGGCCGGCCGGAGGCGTGAACTTCGTGGTGGCATCCGCCTGCCAGTCGGCGAGGGCGGGCGTGGCCATCAGCAGCGTGGCGGCGGCGAGTCCGGACAGCCTGTGACGAAGGGGGGTGGGGTTCATCCGCCCACCACAGTCCAGCGCCCGCGCGGCTGTCAAACGGCCGCCAGCACGGCGCCGGAAAAGCGAACGGCGCCGGCCTCCCGAGGGAAGCACGGCGCCGTGAAGGAAGGACTGGAAGGACGCTCAGCCCGGCTGGCAGACCTGGCGGAGGATGTCGAGCGACTCCAGCGCCTTGCCCGCGCCAATCACCACCGCGGACAGCGGGTCCTCGGCGAGGAACACGGGCAGGCCCGTCTCCTCGCGCAGGAGCGTGTCCAGGTTCTTCAGCAGCGCGCCGCCACCGGCGAGCACGATGCCGCGGTCGGCGATGTCGCCGGCGAGCTCGGGCGGGGTGCGCTCCAGCGTCAGCTTCACCGCCTCGACGATGCCGTTGACGGGCTCGGCGAGCGCGTCACGCACCTCGTCGCTGGACACCGTCAGCGTGCGCGGCACGCCGGCCACCAGGTCGCGACCCTTGATCTCCATGGTCATGACCTCGTCCGTCGGGTACGCGGTGCCGATGCCCATCTTGATGAGCTCCGCGGTGCGCTCGCCGATGAGCAGGTTGTACTTGCGCTTGACGTACTGGATGATGGCCTCATCCAGCTTGTCGCCGCCGATGCGGACGCTCTTGGCGAACACGATGCCGGCCAGGCTGATGACCGCGACGTCGGACGTGCCACCGCCGATGTCGACAATCATGTTGCCGCTCGGCTCCGTCACCGGCAGGCCCGCGCCAATGGCCGCGGCCATGGGCTGCTCGATGAGGTAGACCTCGCGGGCGCCCGCGTTGGCCGCCGCCTCGCGCACCGCACGGCGCTCCACCTCGGTGATGCCGGAGGGGATGCCGATGATGATGCGCGGGTTGACGAGCGTCTTGCGGTTGTGGGCGCTCTGGATGAAGTACCGGAGCATCGCCGCGGTGATTTCGAAGTCCGCGATGACGCCGTCCTTCATCGGACGGATGGCCACGATGTTGCCCGGGGTACGCCCGAGCATCTCCTTGGCCTCCTTGCCCACAGCGAGGACCTTCTTGCCCCCGCGCGCGTCCTGTTGCACGGCCACCACGGAAGGCTCGTTGGACACGATGCCCTGACCGCGGATGTAGATGAGCGTGTTCGCCGTGCCGAGGTCGATGGCCAGGTCACGCGAAAAGAGGGTGTGAAGCCAGTCAAACATACGGGGGCGGAAACTTTCGGGGAGTCGGCGGAATTTCCCCCACAGCGTGGGGGAAGACGCGCGGAAGGTACTACGCGACGCAGCACGGAGGAAGAAAAGCCGGAAGCAGGTTCGACATCTGGCCGGTCAGCAGTCGGCCAGCGGACGTGCTCCGCCCCGGCCCTCAGTGCAGGGAGGCAGACTCGGCGTGGGCCAGCTCGAAGCGCCGGGCCACCACCCCCGCCTCCTCCGGTTCTCCCTCGGGGAGCGCCCCCTCCGGCAGGATTCCGGCCTCCTCGGCCCGCCGGTACTCCGGCGTCTGGGTGAGGGCCTCGCTGGTGACGTGGAGCAGGGTGTCGCGGACGGGCTCGAACAGCAGCGCGGTGAGGTACCAGGCGGGCGCGTAGTCCAGCCGGATGAGGCCGTGGACGCTCCAGCGGTGCGGCGAGTAGTCCCACGGACAGCGGCCGAGCAGGCGCTTCAGGAACCACCCCGTGCCGTACTCCGCCGCGAAGATGAGGGCGGTGTAGGCCAGCGCCCGCACCGGCCGGGGCAGGGGCTTGAGCCGGGCGGAGACCTCCTCCAGGGCCAGGGCCGTCCCCCCGTAGATGGGGTGCATCCACAAATACGTCTTGGCGGTAGCGCTCCTGTCTCGCTTCAGGGCCGAGCCGGCGCCCGTGAACAGGACCTCCAACACCCACCCGGTACACCCGTAGAGCAAGAATCGTGAAAGCACATCGGGAACCTAAGAATCGCTTCTGGATGGGGGCAGTGGCTTGACGGAAACCAGTGCCCGTCTGCCCCCGACCGCCGGCGGTGAGGTGTGCACCGGCGGACGTCAGGGCCTCCCCTTGGGACGAGGGGACATGGGCCTACAGTGGGCGTGGAGGTGCTTTACACGGCGAATGGGCGCGTAATACAGGACAGGCGATGCGCTCCCTCGGCCCGACATCGCGAAGGTCTGGCCTCGGGCGCCGGGGACCCGGGGTGTGGCTCCCCTGGGGGGTGGGAGCCCTCCTGGGACTCGGGCTGCTCCTGCTCGGCCCGGGCTTCTGGAGCGGGCGCTTCACGGAGACCCAGCCGCCGTCCTTTCTCGCCGGGTGGCTCGTCCAGGATGTCGAAGCCGGACCCGGCGTCTCCGGACCCCGGGTCCTCACCCGTCGTCCCTCACGCCAGCCCTCCTGGACGCGGCTGCATGGGGTGGGGTTCGACACCTGGGCCGCGCCCGGGCAGGCACCGTCCCTCGGCTCGCGCGCGAGCTGGTGCGCGGCGCGGGGCCGGGGGGGCTTCTCGCCGGACGGCTTCGCGGAGCATCGCTGGAGTCGCCTGCGGTGGGACGTGCCCGACACGGCGCTCGCGCGGCGGGTGCGCCACCCGGTGGCGCCGGTGTCCCCTCGCAGTGGCCTCGCGGACCAGCCCCCCCTCATCACCCGGCCCCTTCGCGGACCTCCCGCGCCCGGCTGATGCGCTCCTGACGGGGGCGCCGTCGCGGGGCGGGCTTTCGCGCTTCCTCCGCCCGCTTACATCCATGTGGCCAGGTCCACCGTTCCCGACGGTAGCGACCGGGAGCCCACGGCCCTTCTCCCTTCTTCGATTCGAATCGTGAGCGCCCCCGGCGGGGGCGCCGAGGTGTCTTGATGCACGGAGCACACGAGGTCCTCCAGGCCATCGCCATCGTCCTCTGCGTGGCCGCGGTGACGACCGTCCTCTTCCAGCGGCTGCGCCAGCCCGTCGTCCTCGGCTACATCCTGGCCGGGCTCGTGGTGGGCCCGCACGTGCCGATTCCGCTGGTGGCCAACCCGGACGTCGTCGCCACGCTGTCGGAGCTGGGCGTCATCCTGCTGATGTTCTCGCTCGGGCTGGAGTTCAGCCTGCGCAAGCTGTTCTCGGTGGGGTTCACCGCGGGCCTCACGGCGGTCATCCAGTGCGCCATCATGGTGTGGCTGGGCTTCGTGGTGGGCCGGGCCTTCGGATGGACGTCGCGGGAGAGCATCTTCATCGGCGCCATCATCGCCATCTCCAGCACCACCATCATCGCCAAGGCCTTCGACGAACAGGGCATCAAGGGCCGGCTGCGCGAATTGGTGGTGGGCGTGCTCATCGTCGAGGACCTCATCGCCGTGCTGCTGATGGCGACGCTGACGGCCATCTCCACGGGTGCGGGCCTGTCCCTGGGGGAGCTGTCGCTGACGACGGGCCGGCTGGTGGCGTTCCTGGTGGGGCTGGTGGTGGTGGGGCTCTTCATCATCCCCCGGGCGGTGCGCGCCGTGGTGAAGCTGAACCGGCCGGAGACGACGCTGGTGGCGAGCATGGGCATCTGCTTCGCGGTGGCGCTGCTGGCGCAGGCGTTCGGCTACTCGGTGGCGCTGGGGGCCTTCCTGGCGGGCTCGCTGGTGGCGGAGTCCGGCGAGGAGAAGGTGGTGGAGCACCTGGTGCAGCCGGTGCGGGACATGTTCGCCGCCATCTTCTTCGTGTCGGTGGGCATGCTCATCAGCCCGGCGCTCATCGCGGAGCACTGGGTGGCCATCCTGGTGCTCACGCTGGTGGTCATCGCCGGGAAGATCCTGGGTGTCACCCTGGGCGCGTTCCTCACGGGCAACGGCACGCGCACGTCCGTGCAGGCGGGCATGAGCCTGGCGCAGATTGGCGAGTTCTCCTTCATCATCGCGGGGCTGGGGCTGTCGCTGAGGGCGACGGGGGACTTCGTCTACCCGGTGGCGGTGGCCGTGTCGGCGATTACCACGCTCACCACGCCCATCCTCATCAAGACGTCCGGGCCGGTGGCGACCTGGGTGGACCGGAAGCTGCCCAAGCCGCTGCAGACGTTCGCCACGCTGTACGGCACCTGGGTGGAGCGGCTGCGGGAGGCGCCCGCGCACCAGACGCGCGGCGTGGAGGTGCGCCGGCTGGCGCGGCTGCTGCTCCTGGACGCGGCGCTGCTCATCGGGCTGGCTATCGGCATCTCGCTGGGGACGCGCAAGGTGGCGCTGTTCATCGAGGAGCGGACGGGCATCAGCCGGGCGCTGGCGGAGAACCTCCTGCTGGTGGGAGTGGCCGTCCTCTCGGTGCCGTTCCTGGTGGGCATCGTCCGGATGGCGCGCCGGCTCGGGGAGGTGCTGGCGCAGGCGGCGCTGCCTCCGCGCCAGGACGGGAAGGTGGACCTGGCGGCGGCGCCCCGGCGGCTGCTCATCGTCACGCTGCAGGTGGTGACGGTGCTGCTGGTGGGCATCCCCCTGGTGGCGATTACGCAGCCCTTCCTCCGGGGGCCGGCGGGGCCGCTCATCATCCTGGTGCTGCTGGTGACACTGGGCGTGGCCTTCTGGCGCGGGGCCACCAACCTGCACGGGCACGTGCGCGCGGGGGCGGAGGTCGTCGTGGCGGCGCTCGCGGCGCAGTCCCACTCGCGGGAGCCGGGCTCGGAGGAGCACGCGCTGGACGACGTGCCGAAGCTGCTGCCCGGCCTGGGCGAGCCGGTGCCCGTGCGGCTGGAGGACTCGAGCCCCGCGGTGGGCCAGACGCTGGCGCAATTGAACCTGCGCGGCCTGACGGGCGCGACGGTGCTCGCGATTCAGCGTGGCGAAGAGAGCGTGTCCGTGCCCACGGCCCAGGAGGTGCTGCGCTCCGGGGACGTGCTCGCGCTGACGGGCACGCAGGAAGCGGTGCAGGCGGCGCGGGGCCTGCTGGAGCGGGGCGGGGCGCCTATCGCTTCACCGAGTACTTCATGATGGCGTAGAGGGCGCGCACGCCGTCCTTCCAGCCAATCTTCTTGCCCTCTTCGTAGGTGCGCCCGTGGTAGCTGATGGGGACCTCGAACACCCTCCAGTTGCCGCGGGCCACCTTGGCGGTGATTTCCGGCTCGAAGCCGAACCGGTCCTCCTCCACGTCCACGGAGCGGAGCACCTCGGCGCGGAAGGCCTTGTAACAGGTCTCCATGTCGGTGAGGTTCAGCCCGCTCGTCATGTTGGAGAGCGTGGTGAGCGCCTTGTTCATCACCGTGTGCCAGTAATACAGCACGCGCCGGGGCGTGCCCGTGAAGCGGCTGCCGAAGACGACGTCCGCCTCCCCGTCGAGGATGGGCTGGATGACGCGGGGGATGTCGCGCGGGTCGTACTCCAGGTCCGCGTCCTGGACGATGACGATGTCCCCGGTGGCCTCGGAGAAGCCCCGGCGTAGCGCCGCGCCCTTGCCCTGGTTGTGCTCCTGGAAGAGCACGCGGATTTCGTTGCGGTTGCGCGGCGTGCCGCCCAGGAGCGCCACCCCCTGCTCCGCGAGCTGGCGCAGGAACTCCCGGCTGCCGTCCTTGGAGCAGTCGTCAATCAGCACCAGCTCCTTCGGGAAGTCGACGGCGATGCAGCGGCGCAGCAGCTCCGCGAGGGTGGGAATCTCGTTGTAGACGGGGATGACGAGCGACACGAGCATGGCGGCTCGCGCGTCTATCCCATCGGGGGCGAATGTCCAGCACCCCGCCCTCGCGAGATGGAGGGCTGGCGCGGCTTCCCAAGCTTACATGAAATGCTTGTTCGCCCTGGCGGTGGGGCCCGGAAGGGTCCCCGCGTCCTCGGGGCGAAGCGTGGGGGAAGGGCATGAACGACCATCTCGGACACGCGGACCACGGGGTGTTGTCCGTGGAGGCCTCGGCGGGGGATGAGGGCGGGCTGGCGGCGGGGCTGAGGGATTTCCTCTACGGCGCGTGGCACATGCCGCACGGGCATTGCTACCAGTGGCAGCCGGACCTGGTGGCGCTGCACGTGCTGTCGGACGCGCTCATCGGCAGCGCCTATCTGTTCATCTCGCTCACGCTGTACGTGCTGGTGCGGCGCATCCGGCTGCCCTTCGGGGGGATGATTCTCTCCTTTGGCGTCTTCATCGGCGCGTGCGGGCTGACGCACCTGATGGAGGTGTGGAACGTCTGGCACTCGGCGTACTGGCTGGCGGGGGGCGTGAAGGCGGTGACGGCGGTGGCCTCGGTGGCCACGGGGGTGTACCTGCTGCCCTTCCGCCGCCGGGTGGCGGAGGTGGTGGCGTCCGCGCGCGTGTCCGAGGAGCGCCGGGTGGCGCTGGAGAAGAGCAGCCAGGAGCTGGAGGCGCTCTACTCGCGGCTGAAGGAGTCCGAGGCGCAGCGCACCGGCTTCTTCGCCAACGTCAGCCACGAGCTGCGCACGCCGCTGGCGCTCATCCTGGGTCCGGTGGAGCGGCTGCTCGGGCGGGAGGGGCTGGAGTCGCGCGAGCGGAAGGACCTGGAGGTGGTGCGGCGCAACGCGCGCGTGCTGCTGCGGCACGTGAACGCGCTGCTGGACGTGGCCCGGCTGGACGCGGGGCAGATGCGGGTGTCCTACGCGGAGGAGGACCTGGCGCGGCGGGTGCGGCTGTGCGCGGAGAACTTCGAGGGGCTCGTGGCGGAGCGGCGGCTGCGCTACACGCTGGAGCTGCCGTCGGCGCTGCCGGCGCAGGTGGACGGGGACAAGGTGGAGCGGGTGGTGCTGAACCTGCTCTCCAACGCGATGAAGTTCACCCCCGAGGAGGGCTCCATCCGCGTGGCCCTGAGCGCCGAGGCGGGGTGGGGCCGGCTGGTGGTGGAGGACAGCGGGCCGGGCGTGCCGGCGGAGCTGCGGGAGGTCATCTTCGAGCGCTTCCGCCAGGGCGAGGGCGGCACCGTGCGCGAGTTCGGCGGCACCGGGCTGGGGCTGGCGATTGCTCGCGACTTCGTGACGCTGCACGGCGGGCGCATCCGGGGGGAGGAGCGGCCGGGAGGCGGCGCGCGCTTCGTGGTGGAGTTGCCGCTGGTGGCGCCGTCGGGGGTCCAGGTGCAGTCCCGCCCGGAGCCACGCGCCACGCCGGGCGCGGCCCATGCGGAGCTGGACGTGCTGCGCCCGACGGCGGACGCGGCCGAGGCGCTGCCCGTGCGGGAGGACGACGCGTTCCGCCCGCGGGTGCTGGTGGTGGAGGACACGCGGGAGATGCGCCGCTACGTGGCGGAGTCGCTGGCGCCGGACTTCCGGGTGGCCACGGCGGTGGACGGAGAGGACGGGCTGCGGCAGGCGGAGGCGCTGCGGCCGGACGTCATCGTCAGCGACGTGATGATGCCTCGCATGGGCGGGGACCAGCTGGTGCGCGAGGTGCGCGCGCGCGCCGGGCTGGAGGCCACGCCCATCCTGCTGCTGACGGCGCGGGCGGATGACGCGATGCGGGTGGACCTCCTGCGCGCGGGGGCGCAGGACTACCTGGTGAAGCCCTTCCTGGCGGAGGAGCTGGTGGCGCGCGTGGCGAACCTCGCGGTGATGAAGCGCACGCGCGAGGTGCTGCGGGACGCGCTGGACGCGCGCACGGCGGACATGGAGGGGCTGGCGCGGGAACTGGGGCTGCGCAAGCGACAGCTCGAGGCGGCGCTGGAGACGACCCGCTCCGCGCGCCGGGTGGCGGAGCAGGCCAGCGAGTCCAAGGGCACGCTGCTGCGGCTGGTGTCCCACGAGCTGCGCACGCCGCTGTCCGTGCTACAGCTCACCCAGCACGCCCTCTTGCGCGAGCTGGGCACCCTTCCGCCGAAGCCGGCGGAGATGTTCGAGCGGCTGACGCGCGCCACCACGCGGCTGCGGGACATGACGGAGATGGTGCTCCAGTACCAGCAGCTCGAAGGGGGCCGGCTGGTGGCGCGGCGCGAGCCGGTGGACCTGGTGGCGCTGGTGGGCGAGGTGCTGGACGAGGTGCGTGGCGAGGCGGAGCGCAAGGGACTGGAGCTGACGCTGGCGCGGCCGTGCGGGATGGTGCAGGCGCGCACGGACCCGCGCATGGTGCACCTGGTGGTGCTCAACCTGATGCTGAACGCGGTGAAGTACACGCAGCAGGGCGGGGTGTACGTGGCGCTGGAGGTGGCGCCGGACCTGCGGCGGGTGACGGTGCGCGACACCGGCCCGGGGATTCCCGAGGAGGCGCGGGCGCGCATCTTCGAGCCCTTCCAGCACCTGGAGCCGCTGGACCACAAGTCCAAGCCGGGCGTGGGTCTGGGGCTGACGCTCGTGCGCGAGCTGGTGTCCGTGCTGGGCGGGACGGTGACGCTGGAGTCCGAGCCGGGCAAGGGCAGCACGTTCACCGTCGAGCTGCCGTCCTGAGTGCCTCCATCATCGCGTCCAGGTCCGCGTCGGTGGTGAGCGGGTTGATGAGGGTGACGCGCAGGTACACCCCCTTGGGCAGCTTCGTCTGCACGAGGTAGAAGTCTCCGCGCGTCACCAGCCGCTCGCGCAGGCGGGCCTGGAGCGCGTCCCACTCTTCCGGCGGAACGTGCGCGGGGGTGTGGCGGAAGCAGAGGATGTTGCAGTCCGGCTGTGTCGCCACCTCGAAGTCGCCCGCGGCCGTCAGGCGCTTCGCGAAGCGGCGGGCCTGGTCGTACGACTCCGTCACCGCGTCCGAGAACAGCCGCGTGCCCAGCACCGAGAGGCACGCGTACACCTTGAGCGCCATCATCTCCTTCGTGCACTCCAGGGTGCGCAGGGCCACGTCGCTCCACGGGCGCTCGGCGTCGCCGTGGAAGAGGTAGCTGGCCTCCTGGGCGAAGGCCTCGAAGGAGCGCGAGCCGTCGCGGAAGAGGACGGCCGTCACCAGCGCCGGCATCAACAGCCCCTTGTGCGCGTCCCACACCACCGAGTCCGCCCGGTCGATGCCGCGCACGAGGTGCCGGTACGTGGGGCTGAGCGCGGCCGAGGCGCCATGCGCGCCATCCACGTGGAACCACAGGTCGTGGCGCTCGCAGAAGTCGGCCACGGGCTCCAGCGGGTCGAAGGCGCCGGTGGCGGTGGAGCCGGCGCTGGCCACCACGGCAATCACCTTGCGCCCGGCGAGCGTGGCCGTCTTCAGCGCGATGTCCAGCGCCTCCGGACGCAGGCGGAAGCGCTCGTCCACCGAGACGGGCGTCACGCCGCCCTCGCCCCAGCCCATGATGCGGGTGGCGCGGGAGATGGAGTAGTGGGCCGACTTCGGCACCAGCACGGTGAGGGGCGGGCCCGCGTGGGCGCCCTCGTTCCACGCGTCGTAGCCGGCCTTCGCCTGGCGCGCGGCGAGCAGCGCGGTGAGGTTGCCGGCGGAGCCGCCCGAGGTGAGCACGCCGTCGGTGGTCTCCGGCATGCCCAGGCGCGCGGCCATCCACCGCAGCACGTTGCGCTCCATGGCGGTGGAGACGGGGCCCATCTCGTACACGGCCATGCCGTTGTTGAGCAGCGACGAGACGGCGTCGCACAGCGCGGCCAGCGGCACGGGCGCCGTCACCTGGTGGCCCGCGTAGCGCGGGTGATGCAGGTGGTTGGAGCCGGACAGCACCCGGGCGATGAGGTCCGCGAAGTCGCCCGAGGGCTCCTCGGGGAAGGCGGCGGCGAAGCGGTCCACGTTCACCGCGGGCGCCGCCCAGGGCAGCACCGGCCCCTCGCCGCGCTCCGCCTGGGCGAGGTACCCGGCCAGCGTGTCCACCAGGCGGTGGGCCTCGCGGCGGAACGTCTCTGCGTCGTAGGCGGCGGCAACGCGGCGGCGGAAGTCCGTCATGGCGCGGCGGAACCTAACCGCGCGACCGCACCCCGGGAATGGGGCGCCGGTCCGTTTCCAAGAGTCCAGCTCTCTCCCAGTAAGAGCGTCTCGACTCCAGGCAGGCGGGAGGGCGCCACGTCGGGCGGGCGGACACTGGCCATGGGCGAGGCGTCGCAGTAACTCAGTCTGTGGGCGCACGTGCCGTGCGCTCCACGTACACGCAAGGAGGCCCGCCATGGCCGACCCGAAGGTGACGATTACGTACTGTACTTCCTGAGGCTACAAGCCTCGGGCCGCCCGTGCGGCGGCCGTATTGAAGGATGAGCTGGACCTGGAAGCGGAGCTGAAACCGGGACCGTCGGGAAGCTACGTGGTCGCCGTCGATGGCAAGGTGGTCATCGAGAAGAAGACGCTGGCGTTCCCCACGGAGCAGGAAATCGTCGACGCGGTGTCGAAGGTCATCGGGAGGTAGCCCGCTCCGGAAGCGTGTCCAGGCTCAAGGCCGGCACGCCCGTTCCGGGCGGCCGGCCTTCTTCCGCTCAGCGCTTGATGAACGTCAGCGGCGGCCTGTCGTTGCGGCCCTTGCCCGCGGCCTTGAGCGCGGCCGGGTTCAGTCCGGACAGGTGCAGCGCCGTCGAGTACACGTGGCCCGCGTCCGTGATGAAGCTGTTGGGGCTCTTCGTGCGGCCCGGAACCAGCAGGCCCGTGTCCGGGTCATACGCCGGGTCCAGCGTGCCGTCCGGCATGAGGGGGATGCCCTCCAGCGACGAGCTGCCCACGCGGCCGTACTGCGTGTTCCCGCGCACCGTGCCGCCCAGGAAGGCCGCGCTGCTCACCCGCCAGTGCTGGCAGCAGTCCTGGGTCATGAGTTCCTCGTACTTCTGCGCGTCCGGGGTGGCGGAGTTCGCGAGGATGGACTCCACGTCCCCCGAGATGGTGCGCCCCATCTCCGAGGCGAGCACGATGGTGGTGAAGTCGTAGTAGCTCTTCCCCGTCGTCCCGTAGGGCGTGGCCTTCAGCTTCGCCACCAGCGTCTTCAGCGGGTTCCAGAGGTTCTTGCGCATGGCGTCGCGCTGGTCCGACTGGCCCTTGTTGTTCATGATGCCGCGGCGGTCCCGGTGCGTGTCGAATTGCCGCAGGCCCCGGTTCTCGATGAAGAAGCCGATGGACAGGCCCTTCGTCATCAGCTCGTACGTCATCAGCGCCTGCACGTTGGTGTTCGGCGTCTCCTTCGAGCGGGCCGGGTTGCCGTTGATGGACGCCGAGTCCGTCGCCTCGTCCGCCGCGGTGACGCCGAACTCCGCGCGCAATTGCGTGTGGGTGAAGAGCGTGCGCGGGTCGATGTT
Organism: Pyxidicoccus fallax; assembly: GCF_012933655.1. Classification (GTDB taxonomy): domain Bacteria; phylum Myxococcota; class Myxococcia; order Myxococcales; family Myxococcaceae; genus Myxococcus; species Myxococcus fallax. Next base: position 19,749 of record NZ_JABBJJ010000042.1, read on the forward strand.
GATGGTGCCGCCCGCCGTGAGCGCCCGGTGGATTTGCAGCGCCGAGGCGAAGGCCTTCACCGACTCGCTGTTCTTCTCCGCCAGGAAGGACGCCTGGAGGTTGTCGGTGAACTGGCGGATGCGCGCGTCGCGCTGGCCCTGCGCCACGCTGCCCAGCGAGGACAGGCGCTCGCGCATGGCGGCCGGCGTCTTGCCGTAGATGGTGTGCGCGTGCACCGGGCCCAGCCGCTCGTAGTAGCCCGTGCCGTCCGGGTAGGACGGAATGGACAGCTCTCCGTCCGCCAGCCACCGGTGCCACGAGACGTGGGGCAGCAGGAAGCCGTTGCCGTACGCCTCGCAGAAGGCCTGCATGACGGTGCGCTCGTCCGGGTTGCGCTTGCCGGAATAGGACGCGCTGTACTTGCCGTAGTGGTACTCCCACCGGCCGCCCGAGTGGAACGTGTTGCCGTTGTGGCTGGACACCACCGCGAGGTCCGGGAACAGCTCCAGCCCGTCCGCCGCGAGGTAGCCGTACTGGATGTTGCCCTGCGTCTTCGGCGGGTCCAGCGGCGAGGTGCCGTAGTTCTTCGGCCGGTAGCGGTGCTGGCTCCACGAGGGCGTGGGACGCAGCGTGCCCGCGGGGATGACGCGGGTGGCGTCGTTGGGCGTGTGGACGGGGTTGAACATGCTGTACCCGTCCCAGCCTCCCTCCTGGAACCAGTAGATGAGGAAGTGCGGCTCGGCGGCCTCGGCGGCGGCGGCCTCGGCGATGCCCAGCTCCTTCTTCGTGCCCGGGACACCAAAGGCGCGGAAGAAGCGGAGCCAGTCCAGGGCGCTGATGGCGGCGCCAGCGGTGGCGCCAGCGAGGAATTGGCGGCGTTTCATGGCGGCAACTCTCCGGTCAGCGGCGCAGGTACTCGGGTGAGGTGGCGAGCGTCTTGAGCACGGCCTTGAGGTTGCCGTGGCTCTCCTTCGACACGTCCCACAGGCGCTTGTAGATGACGCGCTCGTCGAGCGTGTGGCGCATCTCCCGCCCGAAGAAGAGCGCGTACTGGGCGTTGAGCGTGCGGCGGATGAAGGCCTCCTTCTTCACCGCCTGCGTGGAGAAGGCCTCCATGCCCTGGCCCTTGTACGCGTACACGCTCACGAGGCCCCGGTCGCTGTCGTCCAGCGGCCGGCCCTCCACGTCCGTCATGCGGTAGTTGCCCTCGTCGTCCCAGCGCAGGCGCTGGTGCGCCAGCGGCGTGAGCGTCTGGTGGCAGGAGAAGCAGAGGCTGTTGGGGTCCACCGTGGAGGAGGCCGTGGCCGCGCCGCGCATGTCGAAGACCTCCGAGGGAATCTCGTACAGCGTGCCCATGAAGTCCGTCATCACGCGCGCCGCGTAGTTGTAGTGCGGCAGGCCGGGCTTGTTCTTGATGAAGCCCTTCATGGTGAGCACGCCCGTCTTCCCGTGCTCGGCGGGGCGCGCCACCTGCTGGAAGTCCGTGCCCACCGAGTAGTCACCCGTGAGCAGCTCCTCGAAGGGCTTCTCCTCCACGACGAGGTGCGTCCACAGGCGCGCGGGCTCGTCCGTGTCCGGCGTGCCCTCGCTCTCCGTGCGCACCCGCATCCGTTGGTAGTACCAGTCGCGGAACTCCGTCGACGCGAGGTACCCGTCGACCATGGCCTCCCACGTCTGCTGGCCGCTCTCCAGCGCGGTGAACTCGGCGGCGGTGGGGGGGCGGCCCACCAGGTCCAGCGCCAGCTTCACCAAGAGCAGCTTGTCGCGCTCCTTGCCGCTCAGGTTCTCGACCGAGGGCGGCAGGGTGAAGAGGAAGTCCGGCGAGCGCATCAGGCCCTCGCACAGGCCGCTCCAGGCCTTGGGGAGGTGGGCCTCGATGTCGTTGAGGTCCTTCACCAGCGCGTGGCCGTTGGCGCGCTCCTGCGCGGTGGCGGCGCGGTAGAGCATCCGCCGGTAGAGCGTGTCCACCTTGGCCCGCGCCGCGTCCGCGCGCTGCGTGCCGGTGGAGGCCTCGGTGGGGCCGTACACCTGGAGCGCGTCCACGTGCAGGTTGCGGTCGCAGACGCCGGACTCGCCGTAGTCGTTGGTGAAGTGCACGGACAGCACGTGGTCGCCCGCCGTCACCGCCTGGGCGTGGACGAAGTCCGCGTAGGCCGTGTCGTTGGAGACGTCCCACTCCTTGACGATGACACCGTCAATCTTGAGCTGCATGTGCGGCAGGTCGGGGCCGCACAGGTTGCCCCTGGACTTCACTGTGAAGCGGTACGTGGCGCTGACGGGGAAGGCGTACGGCTGGGCCGTGGTGAGGCTGCCGGTGGTGTAGAGGTTCCACCCGGTGGTGCCGGACCGCGCGCCGGTGCTGGCGACAATCTGCGTGCCGGCGGGGATGGTGCCGTCCGTGCGCGCCGCGTTCTCCATCTCGTACTGCTTCGTGGTGGGCGCGGGGATGTCCACCAGCGGCTGCGCCAGGTCCAAACCGGTGAAGGGCCCCGTCTTGTGGGTGGCCGCCGTGAGGCACACGTCGCGGGACAGGTCGTCCAGGCCCAGGAAGAAGTCCGCGGTGGCGGCGCGCGCCTCGACGAAGTGGTCCTTGTAGTCCACGCCGCCGAACAGGCCCACGTTCTGCGCGAAGCGGTCCACCTCGCCCCGCACCCACGTGTCGTTGAAGACGGCCTTCACCTTCCCCCGCAGCTGGTCGTAGCCGATGAAGGGGTTGTCGTACGTGGACAGCGCTGGGCCGCTGTAGGGCTCGAGGAGCGCCAGGGGGAACTCCTCGTCCGGCCGGGCCGAGGGCTGGCGCGTCTCCACCGCCGCGAGCTGGCAGGTGAGGCTGGCCACGGCGGCAATCTCCTGCGCGCTCCACGACGGCTGCCCGCGCGGCATGCGCGCCGACATGTCCGTGGTGACGAGGCGCGACAGCAGCGAGCCGGACTCCGGCTTCATGAAGCCCGCCGCGCGCGCGGCGTAGAAGGTCTCCACCCCGTTCTGCGTCACCGTGAAGAGGCGCGCATGGGTGGTGGAGTGGCAGGAGATGCAGCCAGACACCTCGCGCACCATCGCCGGGTGCACCACCCGCGCGAAGTCCTCGGCGATGCTCTGGAGCGTCACCCCGGCGGGCACGCTTTCGAGGTCACACGGCAGCGAGCCGTCCTGCTGCACGGGGGGCGGATCCGGATCCGGGTCGTCGTAGTCCGGCACGCCCTGCTGCTGGTCGAACGAGACCTGGCCGGAGCAACCGGCGGCCAACAGGGCGAGGACAGCGAGGGCGCGGCGCCACGGGCGCAGGGGAGATGCGCGCATGAGCCCTCCAGATGGGGGGGGTGAGGGTTAACCCAAGGGTGTCATGATTGTCCGCAGGTGAACCAGTCGAGTTGCGTCAAAAAGCCAGAAAACCCCGGGAATGCTTCGAAAGTTGTAAGGGAAAGCCACCGAGCGTGCAAGCGCTCGCACGTCGGGTGCGTGCTCGCGGGGGTGAAGGTGGGACACCAGCTTCAAAGTCCAGGAGGTGACACCCATGGCGTGGCCAGAGTTGGCGTCGCCCTACGAGCGGCGCTCCATCATCCAGGGCATGAAGGTGCGGGACGAGGGAGGGAAGAAGCTGGGGCACGTGGCCTTCATCGGGCAGGAGCACCTGTTCGTGCGGCGGTGGCCCTTCAGCCTGCACTGGTCGGAGGTGCCGCTGTCACGGGTGCGGCACGTGGCGCGGGGCTCGGTGGTGTTGGAAGGGCGATTCCCGAACGGGCTGCCGGAGACGGACAAGGCACTGCGCGGGGAGATTCCCACGCAGACGTACCCGTTGGTGGAACCCCCGGGCGTCGGCGCGGCCCACACGTGAGTGCGGCGCGGCGCCGGGAAGTGTGCTTTTAGGAGGCGCCATGTCTGCCGCCATGACTCCGATTGAAGAGCTGTCCCAGAAGGTGTCCGCCGCGTTCGCGGACCGGACGAAGCTGAAGGACCCGGCCCATGTGGCCGCCGTGCGCGAGACGGTGGCGCGGCTCGACTCGGGCGAGCTGCGCGTGGCCGAGAAGGGCGCGGAGGGCTGGAAGGTCAACGCCTGGGTGAAGGAGGCCATCCTCCTGTTCTTCGCGGTGTCGGAGATGCAGGTGATGGAGATGGGCCCCTTCGAGTTCTACGACAAGGTGCCCCTGAAGAAGGGCCTGGAGGCGGCGGGTGTGCGCGTGGTGCCTCCGGGCACGGTGCGCTACGGCGCCTTCGTGGAGCGCGGCGCGGTGGTGATGCCGGGCTATGTGAATATCGGCGCGCGCGTGGGCGCGGGCACCATGGTGGACACGTGGGCCACGGTGGGCAGCTGCGCCCAGGTGGGCAAGCACGTGCACCTGTCCGGCGGCGTGGGCCTGGGCGGCGTGCTCGAGCCGCCCACGGCGTCGCCCGTCATCATCGAGGACGGCGCCTTCCTGGGCAGCCGCTGCATCGTCGTGGAGGGCGTGGTGGTGGAGGAGGAGGCGGTGCTGGGCGCCAACGTGGTGCTCACCGCGTCCACGCAGATCATCGACGTCACCGGGCCGGAGGAGAAAATCTACAAGGGCCGCGTGCCGGCGCGCAGCGTGGTGATTCCGGGCATGCGCGAGAAGCAGTTCCCCGCCGGCAAGTTCATGGTGCCGTGCGCGCTCATCATCGGCCAGCGCACGAAGTCCACGGACCAGAAGACCAGCCTCAACGCCGCCCTGCGGGACTTCGCGGTGCCCGTCTAGGCCGCGAGCCGCCAGTCGAAATCCAACCGGGCGCGCATTCCGTAGATAGAGCGGAAGGGGATGGAATGTGACGATGGAGCACCTGGACGACATCCTGACCGAGTGGGCGCTGGGCACCCTGGCGGCCCCGGAGTGGGAGGCCGCCGAGCGGCATCTCGCGGGGTGTGCCCGGTGCCGGACGCTGGCCGCCCGGCTGGTGCCCGCGCGGGAGGTGCTCACGTCGCTGGTGCCTCCCGTGGAGCCGCCACCTGAAGTGCTCACGCGGCTGATGGAGCGGATGGAGGGGCCAGGGCGGCTGGCCCGGTTCGCGGACCGGGTGGCGGCCTTCTTCGACCTGACGCGCGAGCGGGCGCTGGAAATCCTGGCGTCCGTGAGCGACCCGTCGGTGTGGATGCCCGGGCCGGTGGAGGGCTCGGAGCTGATGCCCGTGGAGGCGGGGCCGGCGCGCGAGGGGATGATGGCCGGCATCCTCCGGCTCAACTCCGGCGTGCGCTACCCGAAGCACACGCACCACGGCCGCGAGTGGAATCTCGTGCTGGAGGGCGGCTTCCGCGAGGACGACGGCCACGAGGTGTGGCCGGGCGAGGAGCTGGAGAAGTCCGAGAGCAGCGCGCACGGCTTCACCGCGCTGGAGGGGCCCGCGTGCCTCTGCGCCTCCGTGCTGGAGGGCATGACGCGCTTCGAGGAGGAGGCCTCTCCGTCCGCGTGAGGCGGCGGCGTCAGGGCCGCTCGCGGAAGACGGGCAGGCCCTTGCGGAGCCGGTCGAAGAGGTCGTGCTCGTCGTACAGGGCCTCGTCCTCGTCCTCGTTTCCCGGCGCCTCCTCCCGGAACACCTCGGGGACGAACAGCGCGCGCAGTCGTTTGGCGACGCTGTCCTCGCCGTCCCGCGGGCGGATGCGGTCGCCGAATTCGTGCTCGGCTTTGACGTCCGCCATGATGTCGTGGTCGACCGAGATGACGACGCGCGCGTGGATGGTGTCGGCGCTCAGCGAGTGGTCGTTGTAGTAGCCCATGACGATGTCTCGCGCGTGGATGTCGCCCTTCACGTTGAAGTCGCCACTCGAGAAGAGCGCATGGCAGCGCACGTCTCCCAGGACGTGGACGGGGGAGTCGTTCCCGTTGTCATCGAGGACTCCGTGCACGATGAGGTTGCCCGTCACCGCGAAGGGCCTGCGGATGTCGAGATGGCCGTCCACCTCCAGGTCTCCGTGGTGGAAGAACGGTCCGTTCAGCGTCAGCGGGCCCTTCAGGCGCAGGTGTCTGGGGGGAGTCCCGAGGGTGTCCCGCAGCGCCGCGAGGAGGGCCAGCGGCCTGCTGGGGGTGCCGTCGCTGCGCAGGCCGGTGATGAACTCCTGGGCCGACTCCACGTCGTGCTCGAACGGGAACCCGTCCTCCGGCACGGCGGCGCGCAGCGCGGCGCTGTCGACGGGGAAGGGGCCGAACGGGTCGGCCTCGTTCCAGGCATAGGGGACGCGAGGCTTGCCTCCGGCACGCTCCAGCACATCGATGACGGCGTTGAGGTCGCTGAGGCCCGGGTCGTGGATGCTCTCCATGCCCCAGTCCACCCGTTCCTGGCGGGTGCGCAGCGCGAGGCCGAGCGGCGTGCGACCCAACCCGTCGAGGGCGTTGACGTCGGCGCCTCGGGCGAGCAGCAGCTCGGCCAGGGGCGCGTCCCAGAAGTCGACCGTCTGGTGGAGCGGCGTGCCCCCCTCATCGTCACGCACGTCGATGCGAGCGCCCGCGTCGAGCAACTCCGTGTAGATGCGGGGTGTTCCGCCCATGCGGAACGCACCCGCGTTTCGGCCCCTCACATCGTCTGGGACCCGAGCGCCGGCCGCTCGCAGCAGGTGGATGAGCTCCAGCGCGTGCGCCTCGTAGCGTTCGTCGGAGTTGGAGGGAACAGCTCGGAGGAGGGGCGTCTGGGCATGGTCATCTCGCGCATTGGGGTCCGCGCCCGCCTCGAGCAGCACACGCACCACGTCGAGGTTGGGGCGTGGGTCGCTCTCCGAGTCGGGCGCGAGCACCGCGAAGTGCAGCGGCGTGGAGCCGTACCTGCCGCGCCCGTGCACGTCGGCGCCCTCGGCCAGCAGCTTGCGCACGGCGTCAGGGGCGAGCTCCGACGGCCAGCGCGCGCGGTTCTCGCACAGGGAGAGCAGGGCCCGGGTCGCTTCGGGATTTGGGGTCGTGGACATTCCCGGTCATTTGAGCGGCAACCGTGTGCCGGGCCAACTCCAATCCGGGGTGGCCCGGGGGTATGGTGCCCGGCGCATGTCTTCCAACGACCTGGCCACCCGGCTCGCTCGCACGACGCTCGAGCTGTGCCGCATTCCCAGCCCCATCACCCATGAGGGCCCCATCGCCGACCACGTCGAGCGCTGGGCGCTCCAGCACTTCAAGCGCGAGGAGGTCTTCCGCGTCGGGCATACGCTGCTCCTCGGACGCATCGAGGACTCGCGCCCCACCGTGGCGCTCATCGGCCATCTCGACACCGTGCCCGCGCACCCCAGCGACCAGGGCCGTGAGCCCCGCATCGAGGGCGAGCGCGTCTTCGGGCTCGGCGCCTCCGACATGAAGGGCGGGCTCGCCGTCATGATGGCGCTGGCCGAGGACCTCCGGCGCGACACGCTCCCGGTCAACCTCGCGTTCCTCTTCTACGAGCGCGAGGAAGGGGCGTATGCGGAGAGCGGCCTCATTCCCCTCTTCGAGAAGCGCCCGGACCTCGCGCGCGTGAAGTTCGGCATCGCCATGGAGCCCACCGACAGCGTGGTGCAGGTGGGCTGCGTCGGCTCCATGCAGGTGACGGTGCGCTTCACCGGGCGCAGCGCGCACTCGGCGCGGCCGTGGCAGGGGGAGAACGCCATCCACAAGGCGGGCCCGTTCCTCGCGGAGCTGCTCGGCCGCCAGCGCGTGGAGGTCAACGTCGCCGGCTTCCCGTTCTACGAGGTCATCAACGCCACGCTCGCCAAGGGCGGCCGCGCGCGCAACGTCATCCCCGAGGCGTTCGAGTTGAATCTCAACTACCGCTTCGCGCCGGGGAAGAGCATCGCGCAGGCGAAGCAGGATGTGCTCGCGCTCGTCGCGGACCGCGCGGAGGTGGAGTTCACCGATGCGTCGCCCAGCGGCCCCGTGGTGGCCGGCAACCCGCTGTTCCAGAAGCTGATGTCCCTCACAGGGTTGCCCGCCGCGTCCAAGCAGGCGTGGACGGACGTGGCCCGCTTCGGCGAGTGGGGCGTGGATGCCGTCAACTACGGCCCGGGTGAGACGGCCCAGGCACATCAGGCCAACGAGAGCGCGCCCATTCCTCCGCTGGCCGACGCGTACGAGAAGCTCGCCGCGTTCCTCAAGGGCGCGGGCTGACGGAGGGCGGCGGGTTGTCTGGTCTGCTCGGCCCGAGTTGAAGAGGACCTGGCGCTCCATCCGTTCGGGCCAGTGGGGCCTGGCGCTTCCTGCGTTGACTCATGGCAGGGAGCGCCTGGGATTCGCGTCGGCCCGGGGCCATGAGTGCTGACGGCGCGGCCATTCCAGGTACGTGCGTCCATTCGGCCCGCCTCGCCAACCCGGGGGCAGTCATGCCCTTCGCAATGGGCATACAATCCCGGTCATGTCGTTGAACCCTCCCGTGGCCGCGCCGTCCCCGCTCCCCCGCGTCGCATCGGTGGACCCACGCGTCGCGGTCTCCCGGCGCTGGCTCGGGCCCGCGTTGGTGTTCGCGGGATACACGGTGCTGACGCTCGTCTATGGCGCGCAGCTCTCCGTCTACCGCGCTTCGAAGGGCGAGCCCGCGAGCTTCGGGGAGTCGCTGCTGCTCGGTGCGGTCGAGTGGTACAGCTGGGCCCCGCTCACCCCCCTCATCCTCGCCGTCGCCCGCCGTGTGCACGCCACCGGGCGGTCCTGGCCCGTCCAGCTCGCGCTCCACCTGCCGGCCGCGCTCCTCTTCGCCATGGTGCACCTGGCCCTGCACGCGGGCCTGCGTCAGCTCCTCCTCGCGCCCGAGGGCGGATGGTCGGCGGCCTGGACGTACTTCGGCTGGCTGGTGTCGAAGACCACCGACTTCGACGTGCTCATCTACCTCTCCGTGGTGGGGGCGTACGCGGCCCTGCGGTCCTCGCAGCGGATGCGGGAGGAGGCCGTGCGCGCCTCGCAGCTGGAGGCGCAGCTCGCGCAGGCGCAGCTCCAGCTGCTGCGCAACCAGCTCCGTCCGCACTTCCTCTTCAACACGCTGCACGCCATCTCCGCCCTCATGCACCGCGATGTGAATGCCGCGGACCGCATGGTGGGCCAGCTCAGCGAGTTGCTGCGCGCCAGCCTGGAACGCGACGGGCGCCACGAGGTGCCCCTCTCAGAGGAGCTGGAGCTGCTCGCGCCCTATCTCGACATCGAGCGCACCCGCTTCTCTGACCGGCTCCAGGTGGACGTGGAGGTGGCGCCGGAGGTGCGCGACGCGCTCGTGCCGCCGCTGCTGCTCCAACCCTTGGTGGAGAACGCCATCCGTCATGGCATCGCTCCACGCCGTGGACCCGGGCGGGTGTGGGTCCGCGCCGCTCGCGCCGGTGAGAGGTTGTCGGTGGAGGTCCGTGACGACGGAGTGGGGCCGCCCTCGGGACCCGAGGGGCTGCGCGAGGGCATCGGCCTGGGCGGCACCCGGAGCCGGCTGGAGAAGCTCTATGGCGCCTCGCAGACGCTGACGGTGGAGGCCAATACGCCGCGCGGGTGCGTCGTGTCCCTGTCACTGCCGTACCGGAGTGCCCGGTCATGAGCATCCGCACCCTCATCGTCGACGACGAGCCCCTGGCCCGCGAGCGGCTGCGCGCCCTGCTGGCCCCGGAGACGGACCTGCACCCGCTGGCCGAGTGTGGCGATGGCCAGGAGGCGCTCTCCTTCATCACCCGCGAGCGCCCCGCGCTGGTGTTCCTCGACGTGGAGATGCCGGAGCTGGATGGCTTCGGCGTGCTCGCGGAGACGGCGGTGATGCCGCCGCCCGTGGTCGTCTTCGTCACCGCCCATCCCCAGCACGCGGTGCGCGCCTTCGACTCCGCCGCGGTGGATTACCTCCTCAAGCCCTTCACCGTGGAGCGCTTCCAGCGCACCCTCGCCCGCGTCCGCGAGCGGCTGGCCGCGCCTCCGGTGGACCTGCGCCAGCAACTCCAGCACCTGCTCCGAGAGCTGCGCCCGGCCGCCCCCACCCCCGACCGTCTGGTGGTGAAGTCCGGTGCCCAGACGCTGCTGGTCCCGGTGGAGGACATCGACTGGGTGGAGTCCGCCGGCAACTACGTCACCCTGCACGTGGGCCGCGAGGAGCACCTGCTGCGCGAGACGATGGCGGAGCTGGAGGCCCGGCTCGCCTCGCGCCGCTTCGCTCGTATCCACCGCTCGGTGCTCGTCAACGTGGACCGCATCCACTCCCTGAGCCCCACGCTGTCCGGCGACCACCGGCTGGTGCTGCGCGACGGGCAGGAGCTGACGCTGAGCCGGACGTACCGTGCCCGGCTGGAGCAGGTGCTCGGTCACCCGCTGTAGGCCTCCCGCGTTCCGTCCCTCCGGCATCGCGGCTCGTCCCTTCCTCCCGCGACTCATCCCATCGCCGCCCCAGTCCTCCGACGCCCCTCTACCTTTCCTCTCGACTTCAGGGGAGGAACACATGCGGCACATCATCTGGGTGGGATTGCTGGGACTCATCACGGCCTGCGCGGCCGGGAGGGCGGAGCAGGGCGGTACGCGCGCGGCGGCGGAGCCATCTTCGTTCGCCACATCCGCCGTCACCGTCATGCAGGCGTATGACCTGGACAGCCGCTTCGGTGACGCGGCGAGCCTGGGACGCTTCGCCATCGAGCGAACCCGCCTGCTGAAGGACACCCCCGGTGAGGCACGCCTCCAGGTCGAGCTGGGCCGCGTCCTCTCCCGCCAGCTCCGTCACGAGCCCGGCGTCGACGAGGCGGAGGTGGTCGCCATCCTCCAGCGCGCCCGCCAGCTCGCCGAGGCCTCGAATCACCCGGGCGTGCTGGCCGCGGCACTCGATGCGGAGGGCATGTACCACTACTTCAACAAGCTGCTCGCCGGGCGTGGAGAGTGGGCGCCCATCGTAGCCCTCTTCGAACGCTCCGCCGCGCTGGCCGAGCAGGCCGGCGACTCGCGCGGGCTCTCCGAGGCCCTCTTCCACCTGGGCCTCACGCAGCAGTTCCAGGGCAACGCGGTCCGCGCACGGGAAGTCTACGAGCGCTCCCTCGCCGTCGCGCGCGGAGCGGGGGACGCCCTCATGCAGTCCTACAACCTGCGGCACCTGGCCGGCCTCGCCGAGAAGCGCGGCGACCTGGACACGGCGCTCGCGCAGCACCGCGAGTGCCTGCGCCTGCGCGAGCAGGTGGGCTTCCACACCGGCCAGATTTTCGCGCTCATCGCCGTGGCCCATGTCCTCACCCTGCGCGAGCCCCAGGGCGACGAGGCGCTCCCCACCGCCCAGCGCGCCCTGCGCATGGCGGAGGAGCGCAAGGACCCCGCCGCCACGCGCGAGTCGCTGGCCATGCTCGGCCGCGTCCACCTGCGCCGCGGCGACGGCGCCTCCGCGCTCCCGCACCTGGAGCAGGCCATGGCCAACGCCGAGTCCCACCAGGACTGGCTCTCGCTCGTGGAGATGCTGCTCGACTCCGCTCGCGCTCATGCCCTGCGGGGCGAGAAGGCCCACGTCGAGACACAGGTGCGGCGCGCCTTCTCGCTGGCGACCGGGAAGGGACTCACCGTCGTGCTCGGAGACGTGGAGCAGCTCGGCCGCGAGCACGGCATCGCGCTGCGCTGAGGCTCCAACGCGCGTGGCATTCGTCCGCTGTCGTTCATCTGTTCCGGGGGCGGATTCACTGCGGGTGAGCGAATGGGCGTACGCTTCCCGTGCATTGCCCGCAGCCCCCTTTCACTGGAGCAGATGAATGGCTTTCCCAACCGCCGTGAACTCGCAGATTACCGACGCCGTGACCCAACCCACCACCGGCGTGACGGCCCCCACGCGGCGCCGCACCACCCGCAAGGCCTCCACGCGCGCCGGCGGTGTGCGGAAGGGCGCGCGCAAGGCCTCCGCGAAGCGCACGGCCACCGGTGGAACGGTCGCTCGGGTCAAGAAGGCCGCGGGCAAGGTGGGCGCTCGCGCCAAGAAGGCCCTGCGCGCCATCGGCGGCGCCCGGAAGGCGACGACCCGGAAGACGGGCACGGCTGGGCGGACGGCTCGCAAGACGGGCACCACGCCTCGTGGCACCGGCCGCACCGCGGTCCGTAGCACCTCGCGCGCGACGACCCGGCGCACCCCGCGCAAGTAGGGCGACCCCGCGATTCCCTCGGGCACCTGACGGCGCTCCGATGTGTCTGTGCCTCGGAGCAGGACCGAAGGGGCCGCGCCCTCCCAGGCCATGAAAAGCAAGGAGGGCCACGGGGCCGCGGACTGCCTGCCGCGGACCCTCGTGGCCCTCGAACACGCGCGGGCGCTCCGTGGGAGCGCCCGACGTCTCAGCCGACTACTTCACCAGGATGCCCGCCGAGAAGCTGTCCGACAGCGAGTCCACGGAGGCGTTCGCCGTCACCCGGCACGCGGCGCTCGAGGACGGCGCGGTCCAGCTGTAGATCGAGTAGCACTGGTTGGGGCTCGGGCACGAGTCGTACACCTTCAGCACGGTGCCGCAGGTGACGTCCAGGTTCGTGGTCCGGCTGCTCAGACCGGCGCTGGTGCCGTAGTAGGTGGAGAACTCGAGTTCGTACGTCTCGCCGGCGCGCACGGTCGGCAGATTGGCCGCGCTGCTGCTGCGGTAGATATACGAGTACGGGAGTTCCGGGTAGTTGGAGATGGAGATGGAGGCGACGATGGGACGGGGGATGTACTCACCGTTCACCTGGACGCCGCCGGAGCCCGCGCCGTCGTTCGGGAAGACGACCACCGTCACGGAGTCCGTCACCGCCTGGCCGCGCGAGACCACGCTGACGGCGAGGTTGCAGGCCCCCGGCACGGAGGCGGTGAACGTCGTCGTCGCGGCGTTGCGGTCCGCGAAGCCGCCACCGCAGTCCGCGTGCCACAGGTAGCTCAGCGGGTCGCCGTCCAGGTCCACCGCGTCCACCGACAAGGTGACGGGCTGGTTGACGATGGTGCTCGTGTTGGAGACCGTCAGCGCGCGGATGATGGGCGCGATGTCCGGCTGGTTCTCCGGCGGGGTCAGGTCATAGATGCGCAGGCTGACGCCCGTCGTCGTGTTGGCCACGATGTTGGTCGTCGCGCTACCCGTGGCCACCAGCGTCAGCGCGGTGGAGCTGCCCGCGTCGAACGACGGCCACGGACCGGCGTCGAAGGACGGACCGGCGTCGAAGGACGAGCCCGCGTCGAAGGACGAGCCCGCGTCGAAGATGCCGCCGTCGAAGGACGGACCCGCGTCGAACGAGCCCGCGTCGAAGGCGCCGCCGTCAAAAGGGCCTCCGTCAAAGGGGCCGCCGTCCGGCGTGTTGGAGACGTAGGCATAGCCGTTGGCGGTCAGCGTCTGGGGGCCCACCGGCAGCACCAGCGTTCCCGTGAAGGTGCCCGCGTCGGCGTTGTACAGCAGCTCCTTGGAGATGTTGGCAGGCTGCGCCGTCACCACGACGGAATGGAGCTGATAGGCCGCCAGCCCCTTCACGGAGACCTCGGCCGCGCCCTCGATGTCGGGCTGCTGCTGCGGATTCTCTTCCGTGCCGCCCCCTGGTGAGCAGGCCGCCATCAGCGCGCTCAAGCCGACCAGCGCGCCGGCGACAAGCGTGAACCTCTTCGACATGGATTTCTCCTCCACTTGGGATGTGCCGGCGAGCGCCTCCCCAAAAAAGGCGGTCGCGGCACACGTGCTTCTCGTGGAGGAGAACGACGCCTGTCCAGTCCGGTCGCAGGATTCTCGAGCGCGGAGAGGCCCGCAGGTGGGTTCCCGGTGACCCACCCGCGAGCGGGTCAGCGCTTGAGGCGGAAGAGGAAGACGTCGCTGCGGGCGGCGAAGCGGCGGCCCAGGCCGAGGTCGCTGTCCCGGTCCGTATGTCCGAAGAGGATGGCGTCGCCATCCGGGAGCACGCCGACGAAGGGCATGGCCTCCACGCCGAACAGCTCGCCGCGGGCCTCGGGCGGGTCGGAGAGGTACATGCGCGTGGCCAACGCCCCGCCGTTGGAGCCGTAGCGGATGGCCACGGGCTGCGCGGAGCCCATGCCGTCCGAGCCGGCCACGCCGTCCTCGATGCGGTTGTAGGTGAAGCCCGCCAGCACGAGGTCGCCCGAGGGCTCCACCGCGAGCGCGCCCACCTGGAGTCCGTCGCCCAGGTGGCGGGCCCAGCGCTCCTCACCCCCGGGACGCGCGGCGACGAGGAAGGGGCTGATGCGGTACGGGTGTCCCTGGAGCTTGCGGCCCGCCCAGTCCACGGTGCCGAGGAAGGAGCCGGTGGCCACCACCGCGCCCTGTCCGTCCACGCCCACGTCGCTCACGGTGCCCTGGGCCTGGCGCAGTGCCTTGGCCCAGGTGAGCGCGCCGTCCTGATAGACGGCGAGGAAGGGGCTGCCGTCCCGGGTGGACTCCGCGCGCTGGCTGCCGAAGCGCACCGCGCCCACGTAGCGCCCGCCCACCGCCAGCCGCCCGCGGGCATCCACCGCGAGGGTGGTCAGCTCGACGCGGTCCTCGTCCCCCTCGGGCCGGCCGATGCGCAGGGCCCCTTCGGCGCGGCCCTCCGTCGAGTACGTCACCACCACGGCACCGGAGCCACGCGCGCCGTCGCCGAAGTCCGCGGTGCCGGAGGAGTTGAAGGCCACCAGCGCTCGGCCCTGGGCGTCCACGGTGAGGTCCACCACGGTGAGGCCCGGGCCCCGGGGCGTGCTGGCCCAGAGGAGGTTGCCGTTCGAATCCAATCGCGCGACGAAGGCGCCGTCGCCCAGCTCGCGCGTCTCGAAGTCCAGCAGGCCCTCCACGTTGCCGGCCAGGAAGACGCCGCCCGTGGAGTCCGGAGCGATGCGGGCGCTCACGCTGGCGCGCAGCTCCGCGGGCGTCTCCGGCGCGCGCACCTCGAAGGTCCGCTGCCAGCGCGTCTCGCCCGCCGCCGAGCGCCGGGTGACGACGAGCCGCACGCGGTCATCCGTGGGTTGACGGGTGTGCATGTCATCGATGCCCTGGACGGTGGCGGTGAGGATGTCGCCACTCGCGTCCAGCGCCGCGTCCAGCGCCAGGTCGTCCTGCGGGGTGCCCTCACGCACCTGCCACAGGGTGCTGCCCGGGCCCGGCGGAGGCGGGGGCGGCTGCTCCTGTTGGGGCTGTTCGTTCGTGTCCGGCGGCTCTTCGTCGGGGACTTCGCCGACGGGGGGCGGCGGAGCCTCGCCGTCCGTCACGGGCGGCTCCGGTGCCGGGGCGCATTCCGCCGCCGACATGTCCTCGCAGCCCCCGGTGGCGGGAGGGTCGTGCGCCTCGCCGCCACTGCTGCAGCCCGTCACCACTCCCAGCCACCCCAGCACCGTCGCGCCCACGACGGTCCGGAACCCACGCCACCCCAGACGCATGATGAAAACCCCCTCCACCGAGTGGAGGGTCCGCATGGTGCCCGGTGCCAGCAACAGGGTGTACGGCGTCTGCCCGCCTGGCCGCCCCGATGCGCAAGGGGCTTCACGCCGGTGGGAAATCGCGTGCCCTCGCGCGCTCCCCGTGACGCCACACCCGAGGGCCACGCGCTACCCACCGAGAGGGGCGTGTGGCGCGGCGTGGAGCGCGGAGTCCTCCCCGGTGCCATGGGTGCGGGGTGGAGGGGGCTCTTCCACGGCAGGGGGCTTCCGACAGGGCAGGACGGGCCATCACTCATGGCGCGGTGGGGAGTCGCACGCGGTTGCCTGCGCGGATGTCCATTGAGGACCTCCATCGGGGCGCCGGACCCCGCCAGCGGCGCTCGGGCGGCGAGGCCGCCGCTCACGGACCGGCGAGGACCCGGCGAGCCCACGCGGAATGGAAGTTCCGTTCCGGGGGGGGGCGGCCCGGGGGCTGGCAGGCCACGCGGAATGGAAGTTCCGTTCCGCGAATGCCTCGGGAACGGGCCTATGCCCCCTTCCTGTTCGTGCGGGTCGAGGTGGCTCCGCGCGCGGTACGGGCTCCTCCGCGTCCTGATTCAGTGCCGCGAGCGGGGCGGGGGAGGCTCCTCCACGGGGGCGAGCTTCCGGGACAGCAGGGCGAGCAGCTCCTGCGTGGTGAGCCGGCCCGCCTGGTCCTTGCCCTCGAGCACGCCGGCCACCAGCGCGCGCTTGTGCTCGTGCAGGGCGAGCATCTGCTCCTCGATGGTGCCGCGCGCCACCAGCCGGTAGACGGTGACGGGGCGCTCCTGGCCGATGCGGTGGGCCCGGTCGGACGCCTGGTCCTCCACGGCGGGGTTCCACCACGGGTCCAGGTGGATGACGCTGGTGGCGGCGGTGAGGTTGAGCCCGAAGCCGCCGGCCTTCAGTGAGATGAGGAACAGCGGCGTGTCCCCCTCCTGGAACTCCCGCACCCGCTCCGCCCGCGCGCCCGCGGGCGTCTGGCCGTCGAGGTACACGTAGGGGATGCCCCGCGCGTCCAGCTCGTCGCGCACCAGCGACAGGTGCGAGGTGAACTGGCTGAAGACGAGCGCGCGCTGGCCCTCCGCCCGGAGCTCCTCGATGAGCTCCATCAGCCGCTCCTGCTTGGAGGACCCCACCGTCGACGAGGGGTCCGACAGGCGCGGGTGCGAGGCCAGAAGCCGCAACCGGGTGAGCGCGGCGAGCACCTGGATGCGCCGCTCCTGCTCCTTCAGCGTCGTCTTGTGCTTCTCCAGGTCCGACAGCGCCGCGAGCCGGGCGTCCTCGTAGAGCTGCCACTCCTCCGGCGAGAGCACCACGGGCACCCGCACGTCCGTGCGTGGAGGCAGTTGCGCCTCCACCTGTGTCTTGGTGCGCCGCAGGAGGAAGGGCTGCAGCACCCGGGCGAGCGCGGGCGCCGCCGTGGGGTCGATGCCCTTCTCAATCGGCGCGGCGAAGCGCTCGCGGAACGCCTCCCAGCTGCCGAGCAGCTCCGGGAAGACGATGGCGAAGAGGGCCCACAGCTCGCCCAGGTGGTTCTCCAGCGGCGTTCCGGAGAGGGCGAAGCGGAAGTCCCCCTGGAGCGCCCGCGCGGCGCGGAAGCGCTGGGTGGTCGCGTTCTTCAGCGCCTGCGCCTCGTCGAAGACGATGGTGGAGAACCGGATGGAGGACAGCCGCTCGATGTCGCGCACGAGCAGGCCGTAGCTGATGACGAGGACGTCCTTCGGCCCCAGCCGCTCCAGCGTGGCGCCCCGGTCCTCCTCCTCCGAGAAGAGCTTCAGCTTCAGCGAGGGGGCGAAGCGCTTCGCCTCGTCCACCCAGTTGAAGGCCACCGACGTGGGCGCCAGCACGAGCGCCGGGCCGTGCTTCGCGCGCTCCAGCAGCACGGCCAGCGCCTGCACCGTCTTGCCCAGGCCCATGTCGTCCGCGAGCACGCCACCCGCGTTCCATGACGCCAGCCGCGTGAGCCAGCGGAAGCCCTCGAGCTGGTAGTCGCGCAGCTCCGTCTTCAGCGTGCCGGGCACCCGGGGGCGCAGCTCCTTCGCCGCGAAGATGCGCTCCACGAGCTTGCGCCAGGCCTCGTCCGCGTCCACCCGAGCGCCCGCGCCGCCGAGCGCGCTCAGCGCCTCCGCTCCGGACGGGCCCATCTCCAGGCCATGGCGCGACAGGTACGTGTGGTCCGCCAGCCGCTCCAGGTGCTGGCGCAGGGCGTCCTCCATCTCCACGTACGACTGCGCGGAGACCTGGACGAAGCGCTCCTTGCGGCGGGCCGCGTCGAGCAGCCGCGCCAGCGCCACGCGCTCGCCGTCCACGGACAGCTCGCCGAGCACGCCGAACCAGTTGCGCTTGCGCTCGACGGTGACCTTCAGCGCCGCCGGGCCTCGCGCGGAGAGCAGGTGCATCTGCGCGCCCGTCCACTCCAGCTCGGGCTTCGGGTCCAGGGAGGCACAGACCTTGAGGAGCGTGAGCGCGCCCTGGGCGCTGGTGAATTGGTAGCTGAAGGGCAGCTCCTCCGGCTCGGCGGTGCGGAGCGGGAGCTGCGCTTCGAGCGACTCGGCGAGCTGGCGCTCCCGCGCGAAGTCGCGCACCGCGTGCCGGGGCGTGAGGCCGCGCCGCACGTACACGTCGCGAGCGCCTTCGCCCGGAATGACGGTTCCGCTGTCGGGGAGTGGGCGGAGACGGATTTCGACGCGCACGCCGCCTCCGGGCCGCGTCTCGAGGCGCAGCACCGGGAGGTTGGCGGGCGGGACGGCCTCGCCCATGACGCTGCGGGGCAGGGCCACCGGCAGGCGCGTGGACAGCTTGGAGAGGCGCTCCAGCAGCGCGACGTGGCTCTCCGGTGGGAAGGCGTTGCCGTGGCGCGAGAGCACCGTGAGCATCGCGCGGGCCTCGGGGCTGACGTCGAGCACGGTGAGCCGGCGCGCGCCCTCGTCCCAGAGATAGAGGCCCTCCTCGGGCTTCGCCTTGCGCACGCGCTCCAGCAGCGGGCCGGGGAGGGCGGCTCCGTCGAAGCCCACGTTGAGGACGACGGTGTCGCCGCGGTCCTCGGCGACGAGGCCGACCTTCTCGCGCTCGATGCGCACGAGGTCCGATGTGTCCTCGAAGTAGATGCGCGGATGGTTGACGAGCTCGAAGAGCAGCTCACGCGAGGCGGGGGCCTCGTTCTCCGGCAGCAGGGCCGCGAGCCGCGCGTCGGTGGGGGACAGGAGGGAGCCGTACTCCTGGAGGAGCTTCCTGCGGTTGAGCTTGGCGCCGCTGCTGAGCTGGCCCTTCTTGCCGCGCTTGTGGACGTAGGGGGCCAGCTCCACGCCGTAGCTGGGGATGACCTCCAGGTGCCAGGACAGCTCCGCGCTTCCCGCGGCGCCCGGGCTCTCCTCCACCGCGCGCTCCAGTGCGCGGAGCGTTCGCTCCCAGTCGGGCCGGAGCAGGTCCGCGAGTGTCTCGCCGAACGCCTCCGTCCACGGCTGGCGCAGCCAGAGGAGGGTGGTGTCGATGGCGGCGAGGATGTGCACGCACGTGGGCGCTCCACAGGTGCAGTCGGCCTTCACCTCGGTGGGAGAGAAGGCGAGGCGCGCTTCCGGGAGGATGAAGCCGGCGCTGGCGCCGACGGGCAGCACCGAGATGCGCGCCTCGCGGACCCGGAAGCCGGGGAGCTGGGGGTCGAGCTGGAGGGAGGCCTCCGACAGCGCGCGCCGGGGGCGCGGGGCGACGGAGCCGGGAATCCGGGCACGCAGGTCCAGGAGGAGCCGGTGGACGGCGTGCGTGCGCGGCTCCTCGGGAGGGCGGAGGAGCTCCGGGAGCGAGGCGCGGGCGTCCTCCGCCGCCGAGCGCTCATCCTCGAGGTAGCGGGAGGCGAGGCGGGGGAGCAGGTCCCGCATCTTCGCGGAGGGGACGGTCTCGGAAATCCAGCGCGCCTGGGACTCCGCGCTCGCCAGCTCCACGAGACGGCGGCGGGCGCTGACCATGCGGAACTGGGGCATCAGCGCGGCCTCGATGCGGGGCGTCAGCATGACGAGGCTGATGCGTGTGACGTGCTCGATGCCGTGGGTCCGCAGCCACGTGTCGAGCGCGCTGTCCGTGTCGAAGGGGGGGCCTCCCGCCTCCGGGGACGGAGGAGAGGCCGGGTGCGCGAGCTCGGCGGGCATGGGGAGGCTTCTTCTTCAAGAAGCGCGGGGGAAAGGCAAGCGGTTCAGGGGGCGCGCGGGCAGCCGGGCAGGCAGGCGGCCGGGAGCCGGACGCGAGGGGTAGGGCGGAATGGAAGTTCCGTTCCGCGGGCTCCGGTGCTCCGCCAGCGGGAAAGGGGGGCTCAGCGCGCCACGGGGGTGGCGGAATGGAAGTTCCGTTCCGCCTGCGCCAGGTGTTCGGTCAGCAGGGCGTTGACCTCCGCGGCGCGGGTGATGGTCATGGCATGGGCGGTTCCGGTCAGCTCGATGTAGCGCGCGCCCGGCAGCCCTCGTGCGAGCTCACGGCCGGAGTCGGGCGTGGCGATGCGGTCATGCTCCGCGCTCGCGACGAGCGTCGGGATGCCGGCCAGCTCGGAGAGGAACGGCCGAGCATCCGCGCGGGCCATGGTCCTCACCTGCTGCATCAAGATGGGCGGGGACTCGGACAGGTCGCGGTCGAAGAGGCGGCCCAGTTTCTCCGCCAGGGTGTCGGGGTCGGCGGCCGACAGCTCCTCGTGGGTGAGGACCATCTCCATGAAGGCGCGCCGCCGCATGCGCCGGGTCCCGATTCGGGTGCGCAGGCCGATACGGACCAGCCATGGCGTCAGCCGGGACGGTGCCTTGCCGTTGGCGAACGTGCACAGGAGCGCGAGGCTGCGGACCCGGGCTCGCGCGCGCCGGGCCACGTACTGCGCGATGAGCCCGCCCATCGAATGCCCGACGAGGTGTGCGCTCGGCCAGCCCTGGGCATCCATCAGCGCGAGGACGTCCTCCGCCATCAGCTCGAGTGACAGGGGCTCCGCGGACGGGACGCTCCGGCCATAGGCGCGGTTGTCGAAGCAGAGGCACTGGAAGCGCGGCGTCAGTGCATCCAGTTGCGGCCTCCAGCCATTCGCGCCGACGCCCGAGCCCTGGATGAGGACGACGGGGACTCCCTGGCCCTCCACGAACCAGCTCAGGTTGCAACCACGGTGCATCGTCGTGCGTCGTTCCACGGGCCGCTCCCGGTTGAAGTGGAAGGGACCGTGGCATGGGCCAGCCAGGCAAGGCGAGCCGAGGGCGAGGCACGGGTGATGGCAGCGAGCGCGTGCCCTTCTCGCACTTGTCATGACGCTGGATGAGCCGAGGGATGGGCTCGGCTGTCAGACCCGTGGAGTAGGAAGGAGTGGACACAAGGTAATGGGTGGGGTTCCACTCCGGGGAGGCTGGGCTGATGATGGAAGGGCTGGGAGTCGGGGGACTGGGGAGTCGCGAGATGGGCAACGAGACGAAGCGGCCGGCGACCTATGAGGACCTGCTGGCACTGCCCGAACACATGGTGGGGCAGATCATCGACGGGGAGCTCATCGCCATGCCGCGGCCGGCGAGCCGCCATGGGGTGGCGTACACCTCGTTGCTCACGGCCGTGAACGGTGCCTTTGGTGAAGGGGAAGGAGGGGCGGGTGGATGGTGGATCATCGGCGAGCCGGAGCTGCACCTCGGAAAAGACGTCCTGGTGCCGGACCTCGCGGGCTGGCGCATCGAGCGCATGCCCGAGGTGCCGGATGTACCGTATTTCACCCTCGCTCCTGACTGGGTCTGCGAGGTGCTCTCGCCATCTACCGAGACGCTGGACCGGAAGCGCAAGCGGGAGATCTACGCGCGCGAAGGTGTGGGCCATGTGTGGCTGGTGGACCCGGCGGAGCGGGTGCTGGAGGTCTACCAGTGGCGCGACGGACGGTGGACGGAGCGGGGGAGGTACTCCGGTAAGGCGCGGGTCAGGGCCGAGCCTTTCGATGCGTTGGAGTTGAGGCTTGGCGCTTTGTGGCCGTCGGGGCGCAAGTCCACATGACCCTCTTGAAGCATGCAGCGGCTCGGTGACGTGCGTCCTGGCGCATCCTCTTATCTCGGTTGTCAGACCCGTGGAGTAGGAAGGAGTGGACACAAGGTGACGGGTGGGGTTCCACTCCGGGGAGGCTGGGTCGATGATGGACGGGTGGGAAGTCGGAGGACTGGGGAGTCGCGAGATGGGCAACGAGACGAAGCGGCCGGCGACCTATGAGGACCTGCTGGCGGAGCTGCTGGCGCTGCCAGAACACATGGTGGGGCAGATCATCGACGGGGAGCTCATCGCCATGTCGCGGCCGGCGAGCCCTCACGCGATGGCGCACTCCATCCTGTTCGGTGAGCTTTACAGTGGTGTGCAGCGAGGAAGGACGGGACCGGGCGGCTGGTGGTTCATGGACGAGCCGGAGCTTCACTTCGGCAAGGACGTCCTGGTGCCGGACCTCGCGGGCTGGCGCCGCGAGCGGATGCCCCAGGTGCCGCGAGCCCCCTACTTCACCCTGGCGCCGGACTGGGTCTGCGAGGTGCTCTCCCCGTCCACGGCGTCACTGGACCGGAAGCGCAAACGGGAGATCTACGCGCGCGAAGGCGTGAACCACGTGTGGCTGGTGGACCCGGACGCGCGGACACTGGAGGTGTTCCAGCTGCGGGACGGGCAGTGGGTGGAGCGAGGCCGCTATTCCGCTGAGGACCGCGCCCGGGCCGAACCGTTCGAGACGTTCGAGCTGGAGCTCGGAGCCTTGTGGCCGCCCGAGCTCGAGGCTCCCTGACACACCGCTCTCGCCAATGCCTCACACGCTGATGACTGTCACGATTGTGTAAACGTCACGAACGCGTAACGGTCACGAATCCGTAACAGTCACGGAATTGTAAACACAGAGCAGCCAGACAGCCTCCCCGTCTCGACAGCATTGTCAAAACGCGGTGTATTCGCGACCCGCGATTTTTACGGTGAGGTAACAGTGTCAGCCCTCCGTGAAGCAGTCCCCAGCACCGCGTTGCTGGGCAGGTACGAGCTTGTCTCCGAGCTGGGTCACGGCGGTATGGCAAAGGTGTATCGGGCCCGTGCCGCCGGCCCCGGAGGATTCGAGAAGACGCTCGTCGTCAAGTGCATCCTTCCGCACCTGGCACAGGACCCTCAGTTCGTGGAGATGTTCCTGGCCGAGGCTCGGCTGGCGGCACGGCTCAACCACCCCAACCTCGTTCAAATCTTCGACTTCGGAGAGTCCGAGGGCGCGTACTTCCTGGCGATGGAGTACATCGACGGGCCCACGCTGCGCGCGCTGCTGCGCCGGTTGAACGCCCAGGGGCAGGCCATCCCATATCCGCTGTGTGCGCGAATCGCCTCGGCGGTGTGCGAGGGCCTGACCTTCGCCCACGAGTTCCGCGACCCGGACACCGGTGAATCGCTGCGGATGATCCACCGCGACGTCAGCCCGGACAACATCCTCCTGTCACGCAGTGGCAACGTGAAGCTGGTGGACTTCGGCATCGCCAAGGCCACCACCAACGCGCCGCAGACGCAGGTGGGCACGCTCAAGGGCAAGGTGCCGTACATGTCGCCCGAGCAGCTGCGCAACGAGGCGCTCGACGCACGCACGGACGTGTACGCGCTCGGGGTGGTGCTCTACGAGATGGTCGCGGGGGCCAAGCCTTACGAGGCCAGCCACGAAGCGGCCCTGATGCAGGCCATCCTCTACGAGCCGTTCATCCCCGTGGCCGCGCGGCGCGAGGACGTGCCCGAGGCCCTGGAGCACATCATCCAGCGCGCCCTGTCCAAGGACCGGGCCACGCGCTACGCGAGCTGCCGGCAGATGCAGGCGGACCTGGACCAGTACCTGCTGAGCTGCGGACATCCCGTGGGCACCCAGCACGTGGCCCAGCTCATCACCCGCGCCGCCGTGCCGACGGGTGGCAGTCCCGTCATGGGCACGCCGGTGTCGGGGCTCGGCAGCAGGTCTCGTGACGCGGGCTCGGGCTCCGTGTCCCGTCCCGCCGTGTCCCCTCTACGCGCCGATGCGACGGAGGTGGAGCCCCAGCCCACCGGGCCCACGCGTCCCTCCTTCCTGGCGCGGCGCCGGGGCGCGGTCCTCGCTGGCGCGGGAGCCCTGGCGCTGGTGGCGGGTGTCGCCATCATGGGCCTGCGCTCCAGCGGTGGCGCGGGCGCGACGCCCACTTCCACCTCGGCGAGCCCCGTGCCCGGCGGCGCCACCGCGGCGATGGGCCCCTCGCGGGGAACCAACGTTCCGGGAGCCGGCGTTCCCGCCGTGGCGGCGGGTGGAGCGGCGCCTGCGAGTCCCACCGCCTCCGGTGTCACGGCCACCACGGGACAGGCACCCACGGGCTCCGTGCCCTCGGGCGTCGCGGCCACGGCGGCGGCCAACGCGGGCACACTGCCCACGAACCCCTCGGCCCCGGGTGTCGCGACCACGGCGGCGGCACAGGCCCCCGCGTCTCCCGCCGAGCCCACGGAGGTGGAGCTCCAGGTGACGGTGACGCCGCGCAAGGCCCAGCTCCGTCTGGACGACCAGCCGCTGGAGGGCAATCCCTTCTCGGAGAAGTTCCCCCGGGACGGCCGGGTGCACGTGCTGCGCGTCACCGCGCCCGGGTATGCGCCCGTCGTGAAGGAGCTCCGCTTCGAGCGCGACCTCGCCCTGGACATCACCCTTTCGCGGCGTGGCCAGGAGTCGCGCCGCCCCGCCGTCACGGAGCGCACCTCGCGCCCACCCGCCGCGCCCGCTGAACCAGCGCAGGTCCAGGCCCAGGAGCCGGACTTCGCCGAGCTGCCCGCGAAGCCCGTGCGCCGCAAGCCGCCCAAGCGCTCGCTCGACCCGGACAACCCCTGGGGCGAGCAGGGCGGTTCCTCTTCCCCCGACAACCCATGACCCCGAACCTGATGTCTCATCCGAAGCGGCTCGCCGTCGTGCTCCTGCTGGCGATGGCGGCGGGCAGCGCCAGTGCCGCGGCTCCCTCACGGAAGACCCCCGCGCGCTCCCAGCCTCAACCCCAGATGGAGGAGGCGCAGCGCCGCTACGAGCGCGGCCGCGAGTTCTACGAGGAGGGCGACTTCCGCGCGGCGCTCGTGGAGTTCCAGCGCGCCCACGAGCTGGCTCCCAGCTACCGGCTCCTCTACAACATCGCCCAGGTCCAGTATCAGCTCCAGGACTACGCGGGCGCCCTGCGCAGCTTCCAGCAGTACCTGCGGGACGGGCAGGCGGACATCACCCCGCAGCGCCGCGACGAGGTGCAGCGCGAGGTGGAGCGGCTGCGCTCGCGCGTGGCGACGCTGGACATCGTCACCCAGCCGGTGGGCGCGAAGGTCTCCGTGGATGACGAGCCGGTGGGCACCACGCCGCTGTCCGAGCCCGTCATGGTGAGCGCCGGCCGGCGCAAGGTGACGGCGGAGCTGCCCGGAGAGCCGCCCGTGACGCGCATGGTGGACGTGGCGGGGATGGACAGCATGGTGGTGCGGCTCGACTTCGCGCCCCCGCCCGCGCCCAGGGCGGCCACCGTTCCGCCGCCCGCGTCCGAGCCCTCCGTGGCCACGACGTCGGCCCTCACCGCCCGGGCCGAGGAGCCGCGCGGCGTGCCCTGGAAGATGTGGGCGGCCACCGGCGCGCTGGCGGTGGGCGCGGGTGTCACCGCCGTGCTCGCCAGCAGCGCGGCCAGTGATTTGAAGACCCGGCGCGACACCTTCGGCGTGACGCGCGCGCAGCTGGACGACGCCAGCGGCAAGACGAAGACGCTGGCCCTCACCAGCGACATCCTCACCGGAGCCACGGTGGTGGCCGCCGGCATCTCCGCGTACCTGACCTTCTTCTCCGGCGGCGACTCCGACACGCCCGCCCCGTCCTCCTCGTCCGTGCGGGTGGGCGTGGGCCCCGGCAGCGTCGGCGTCTCCGGTGCCTTCTAGCCCCTGTCTCCACGAGCCATGCCCATGTCCCTCCTCTCTTCCTCCGGGCGCGCGCACGCCTCGCGTCGCGCGCTGCTCGCCTCGGTGTTCCTGATGGCGGCCAGCGGCTGCTCGCTGGCCCTGGACACCGAGCCCGCGCAGTGCACGACGGACGCGGACTGCGAGCGCTTCGGCACCTATCCCGTCTGTCAGGAGGGCGTGTGCATGCCCTCCGGACTCGGCCCGCAGGGCTGCTTCCGCGGCAACGCTTCCACCGAGGAGCAGTTCCTCAACCAGTGCACCCGCGCCGAGTGCCAGCCCTTCGACAACTGCGCGCGCCTGGGGCTGTGCAATCCGAGCGACGCCCTGCCCGACCTCGTTCCCCGGCCGTGATGCCCCCGCCTTCCGAGGACACACCTTCCATGAGCCCCTTTGCCTTCCGTCGCGGCCCGCCGTGCGCGCTGGTCGTGTTCACCGCCGTGCTCGCCTCGACGTCCGCCCTCGCGCAGACGAAAGAGCCCACCATCTCCTGTCCCTCCACCAACGTCGTCTACGTAGCGGGCTCCTCGGCCGTCCGCTCGTTCCTGACGGTGGTGGCGCCGCTGCTCGCGCAGGACACGCCGGCCTACAGCATCGTCTACCAGTCCCAGGGCTCGTGCACGGGCGTCACCGCCATCTTCAGCACGGACCCGAGCCGGCGCATCATCAAGGACATTCCCGCCTCCGGCTCGCGGGCCGCGAACTACGCCATCCTGCTCAAGCCGGACGGCACGTCGCAGGAGTGCTCGTTGCCGCCGGAGGGCGTCACGGTGGACGTGGGCGTGTCGGACGTCTACGCCTCCACGTGCGGCGTCGAGGCGCCCACGGGCGTGCAGATTTCCGACTACGAGGGCCCCATCCAGCCGATGACCTTCGTGGTGCCGGTGAACTCCACGCAGCGGAGCATCAGCGCGGAGGCCGCGTACATGGCCTTCGGCATGGGAGGCAACCAGGGCAAGGCGGCGCCCTGGGTGGAGCCGTCGCTGTTCTTCGTGCGCAACGCCAGCTCCGGCACGCAGCAGATGATTGCGCGCGCCATCAGCGTGCCGGCCGACAAGTGGTGGGGTGTGGACCGGGGCGGCAGTGACGGCGTGCGCAGGAACATGAGCCTGCTGGACACGAGCCGCTCGGAGCAGGCCATCGGCATCCTGTCCACGGACGTCGCGGACGAGGAGCGCGCCAGCCTGCGCATCCTCGCCTTCCAGGCGCGGGGCCAGAAGTGCGGCTTCCTTCCGGACTCCACGCCGTTCGCCAAGGACAAGGCGAACGTGCGCGACGGCCACTATCCCATCTGGGGGCCGGTGCACTTCTACACGCGGGTGGAGAACGGGCTGCCCACGCCGGCCGCGGGCGCGCTGGTGAGCCGCTTCGCCGCCCCGCAGCTCGCGCAGCCGCTGCTGGAGGCCATCATCGACAAGCACCTGGTACCCAAGTGCGCCATGAAGGTGCGGCGCTCCACGGAGATGGGCCCGCTGTCACCCATCACCACCGGGCTGCGCTGCGGCTGCTTCTTCGACAAGGTGGCCAATGGCGCCACCTCCTGCACGCCCTGCGCGGGGCCGGGGGATTGCCCCTCCTCGGCTCCTTCGTGCAACTACGGCTTCTGCGAGCAGGGCGGCTGACGCGGGCCGGGGCGCCTCGGGCCTTCCGTGAATCACTCCCGCGAGGGAGCCTTCACGGGCGCACGAGGCGCCGCCTTCGCGGAGAGCGCCAGCAGCACGCCCGCCAGCAGCGCCGCGCCCGCGAGCACCAGCCGCTGCGTCGCCGTCTCACCGAGCAACAGCACGCCACCCACCGCCGCCAGCACCGGTACGGAGAGCTGGACGATGGCGGCCCGGGTCGCCGTCAGGTGCGGCAGCGCCGCGTACCACAGGCTGTAGCCCACGCCGGACGCCAGCGCCCCCGAGGCCACCGCCAGCGCGAGCCCGCTCCCCGTCGCGTGCGGCGTCCCCTGCACCAGCAGCCCCACGCCGGACAGGGCCACCGTCATGGGCACGGAGCGCAGGAAGTTGTCCGCGGTGGCGGCCAGCGGGTCGCGGTTGCCGCGGCCTCGCAGCGAGTACACGCCCCACGCCACGCCCGCGCCCGCCATCAGCGCCGCGCCCACCGGGTCCGGCGCGGAGACGCCCGGCGCCGTCAGCCCCACCAGCCCGCCCAGCGCGAGCAGCAGGCCCGCCACCTCGCGCGCCTTCGGACGCTCGCCGCGTGCCAGCCCCGTGCCCAGCATCGTCGCCTGCACGCAGCCGAAGAGCAGCAGGGCGCCCACGCCCGCGGGGATGCGCACGTACGCCAGCGAGAAGCCCGCCGCATATGCGAAGAGGGCCAGCGCGGAGGGCCAGGAGCCACCTGTGTGCCGCCCACCGCGCGCCCGAAGCAGCACCGCCAGCACCAGCGCGCCGGACACCAGCCGCACGCCCGTGAAAGAGGCCGCGTCGATGAGCCGCCCGCCTCCCGCCAGCGCCGCGCGGCACAAGAGCGAGTTGGCCGCGAACCCCACCAGCGCCAGCACCGTGAGCAGTCCCGTCCGCATCAGCGCCAGAATCCCACGGACAGGCCCACGTTGGTGTACCGCCGCGCCAGGTCGAAGGACGCGCTGATGGACCAGTCCTCCCAGTAGCGCAGGA
Organism: Pyxidicoccus fallax; assembly: GCF_012933655.1. Lineage (GTDB taxonomy): Bacteria > Myxococcota > Myxococcia > Myxococcales > Myxococcaceae > Myxococcus > Myxococcus fallax. The sequence goes on from NZ_JABBJJ010000042.1 coordinate 47,523, forward strand.
CGAACACCTCGAAGCCGCCCGTGAAGTGGGGCCGCGCTGGCCGGCCGTCGAAGGGCGAGGACTCCGCGTAGATGCCCGCGCGCAGGCGCACCATGCCCGGCACCGTGTCGTGCTCCACGCCCAGCCGGGGGGCGAACTCGGAGGTGTGGCCCACCTTCTCCGGCTCCGCCGTGGAGGCGAACGAGCGCACCGGCACCGCGTTGTCCACGCCGGAGATGAGGTCCACCTGCGCGCTCAAGAGCCACCGCCCCGCGGGTGCTCCCGGTGGCTCCTCGTCCGGGACCGGCAGCGCGTCTCCCTCCACCAGGAGCTGCCGGCGCGCCGCGGGGGACAGCCGGTTGTAGCGCTCGGAGCCCTCGCCGAAGCGCCACGACGCGCCCAGCGACAGCACCGCGGGCGCCGCCACCGCGCTGAAGAGCGGCTTGCCCGCGAGCACCGGCGCCTGGCTCGCGTCACCGCGCAGGTCCGCGATGACTTCCGGCCGCACCGTCACACCCAGCCGCCACGCGCGGCCATGGGGCCGGTACAGCATGTCCACCTGCACGCCGGTGTCCCCGTAGCGGATGTCGTCACCGCCGGAGGACAGGCGGAAGGTGGCCTGCGCCGCGTACAGCCCGAGCGCGAGGATGAAGTCGTCCTGCCCGAAGGCCACCGCCCCCGCGAGCACCGACTGCGTCAGCGACACGCGGATGCGCTCGCTGTCGCCCGAGCACGCCACGGTGGCGCAGTAGGACACCGAGCTGTTGCGCAGCGCGAAGCCGATGCCGAAGCGCTTGTACTGGAGCAGCAGCCCGCCCAGCAGCTGGCGGCTGTCCTCCGACTCGTCCGCGCGCCCGTCGTTGTCCAGGTCGCGCTTGCGCCCGCCGGTGAAGGGCAGGTCCAACCAGGTCAGCGTGACGCCCAGGTCCCAGTCCTTCTCCAGCGAGGGACTGCGGTGCGCCAGCGCCGCCAGGTTGCTGGGGAAGCCCGCGGCGCCCTCGGCGATGCCCACGTACGCGCCGCCCAGCGCCACCACGCGCGCCGAGCCCAGCAGCGCGCCGGGGTTGAAATAGAGCCGCTCCGGGCGCGGCTGCACGGGTGGCTCTTCCTGCGCCCACGCCACCGGCGAGGCGGCCAGGGCCACCGCGAACACCAGCGCCTTGCACTCGCGCCTGCTCACTTCGCCCGCACCACCTCCGTGAAGAGGCGGTCCGCCTCGGCGGCCAGGGCGGTGTCGCGGAAGGTGAGGCCCCCGGCGTCGTGGGTGACGAGCGCCAGCGTCACCTTCCGCCAGCGGATGTCGATGTCCGGGTGGTGGTCCGCCTTCTCCGCCGCCTGCGCCACCTTCTCCACGAAGGCGATGCCGGCGAGGAAGGACGGCGCCTCATACGTGCGGCGAATCATCCCGCCCTCGTGCTTCCACTCGGGGTGCTGGGCGAGGAAGGTCTGGAGCGCCTCGGGGGCGAGCAGCGTGCGGTCGTAGGCCATGCCCGCTTTCTACCCGCTCCCGCGCCGGGGGGAAGCCGACAATGCCCGGCCGTCAGCGGGTGGACGGCCGCGCGTACACCGTCACTCCACCTGTTCCACCCTGGTGCTCCACCCAGATGAAGCGCTCCCCGAAATAGGACACATCGGAAGTGCTCCCCGCGCCGGGCGCCACCTCCAGGTCCACCAGTCCCGTCGTGGCATTCCAGCGCGCCATCACCGCGGGGACGTACGAGCCCGTCGAGCGCAGAATCGGAAGGATGGGGCCCGGGCGCAGTGAGGAAGGGTACGCGGTGATGCCGCCATTGAGCGCCAGCGTGCCTTCCGCCACCAGCCTGCCGCTCGCGGCCGGGTAACGGTGGAGCGTGACCTTGCTCTGGCCCGCCGAGAACTCCGTCGTCGTGGTCCACAGCACGTCCGCCTCGTAGCCCACGACGTTCCCCTCCGGCGCCTGACAGGGGATGTCCAGCACGGGCGCATACGCGCCCAACGTGTCGAGCTCGTAGGGGCACACCACGGTCCGCGATTCGAAGGTCCGCGGGTCTCTCGCGCTGCCCACCACCAGCAGCCGGGCTCCCGTCCGCAGCAGCAGCGCGCTGGTGGAGTCGTTGCCCATCATGGACGAGGAGGCATCGATGAAGCTCAGCACCGTCGTGGGCGCGCTGGCGACGCCCCCCGACTCGCTGAAGGTGTAGCGGTACAGGCTGCCGTTGCGGACCAGCAGCAGCTCCTCGGGGGTCGCGCCGCGCGAGTCCGGCCCCGGGGTCCGGGGAGTCCCCGCGTTGAGGGGCAGGGTGGCGGTCCCGGTGGGCGCGAGCGGCCCCGAGCCCCGGTCGACATAGCGGCGCACCTCGTTCCCATCCAGCACCCACACCACGTCACCCGCCACCGCCACGGTGGGGTGGGAGGACGTGGCGAGCTGCTGGAGGGGCTCGCGTGGCTCGCGCAGGGCCTTCGCTCCACACAGCCAGGTGCCCTGCGTGGTGCGGTCCACGTACGGGCAGGTCGTCACCGAGGGGAAGAAGGCCAGGCGGGGGGCCTCGCGGTGGTCCTCCACCACCAGGACGTCGAGCTGGTGGAGGCTTCCCACGGGCGCGAAAGCGACGAGGACGTGGTGACGGCCGCGCATCGTGGGGGTGAAGCGGACCGTGGCCCCCGCCAGACTGAGCTCCGCCGTGGCGGGCACCGGCTGGTTCTCCGGGTCGTAGACCTCCACCGTGACGGACTCCGGCCGCCGCGCCTCCACCGTCGTCGGGTCGCAGGCGTGGGTCAGCGTGGCGCGCACGTCGAGGACCACCTCCTGGTCCATGCCGAAGACGCGCTCCTGCGTGGGCGGCTGGCCCTGCGGCCCGCTGAAGCAGGGCTCGGGTGTCGGGCAGGCGGTGGCGCCGCCCAGCACGAGCAGGGCGGCCACGAGGGACCTCCAGCGCGGGGCCCGCATCACGCGCGCTCCACCGCTCGCTTCCACTTGGCCAGGTGCCGCTCGCGCACGTCCGCCTTCATCTTCGGCTTGAAGGTCTTGTCCGCCTTCCACGCGCGGCGGATGGCGTCCGGGCTGTCCCAGACGCCCGCGCCCAGGCCGCCGAGGAACGCGGCGCCCAGGCTCGTCGTTTCCAGGTTGCGCGGGCGCACCACCGGCACGCCGAGGATGTCCGCCTGGTACTGCATGAGCAAATCATTGGCCGCCGCGCCGCCGTCCGCCTTGAAGGTGGGGATGTCCCGCCCGCTGTCTCGGCGCATGGCGTCCGCCAGGTCGTGAATCTGCAGGGCGATGCCCTCCAGCAGCGCGCGCGCGAAGTGGGCCACGGTGGTGGAGCGGTCGATGCCGGCGAAGAGGCCGCGCGCCTCGGGACGCCAGTGCGGCGCGCCCAGGCCCGCCAGGGCGGGGACGAAGACGACGTCGCCGGAGTCCTTCACGCTGGCGGCGAGCGCCTCGATGTCCGGCGCCTTCTTGATGACCTTGAGCCCGTCGCGCATCCACTGCACCGCGGCGCCGGCGATGAAGCTGCTGCCCTCCAGCGCGTACGTGGTGGTGCCGGTGCCGCCCAGCCGCCACGCCACCGTGGTGAGCAGGCCGGACGTGGAGCGCACCGGCGTGGTGCCGGTGTTCATCAGCAGGAAGGCGCCGGTGCCGTACGTGCACTTGGACTCGCCGGGCTCGAAGCACGCCTGTCCGAAGAGGGCCGCCTGCTGGTCACCCGCCATGCCCGCCACCGGCACGCCGTCCGGCAGGCTGCGCATGCCGCGCGTGGTGCCGTACACCTCCGCGGAGCCGCGAATCTGCGGCAGGCACGCGGCCGGCACCTTCAGCAGCGAGCGCATGTCGTCGCTCCACTGCAGCGTCGTCAGGTCCATCAGCAGGGTGCGGCTGGCGTTGGACACGTCGGTGACGTGCGCGCTGCCGCCGGTCAGCTTGTAGACGAGCCACGTGTCGATGGTGCCGAAGCACACGTCGCCCTTCTCGGCGCGGGCTCGGGCGCCCTTCAGGTGGTCGAACATCCACGTGAGCTTCGTGCCGGAGAAGTACGGGTCCACGACGAGGCCCGTCACCTCGCGCACGCGCGGCTCCACGCCCTCTTCCTTGAGGCGCCGGCACAGCTCGGACGTGCGCCGGTCCTGCCAGACGATGGCGTGGGCCAGGGGCTTGCCGGTGTCGCGCATCCACAGGCCCGTCGTCTCGCGCTGGTTGGTGATGCCCACCGCGGCGATGTCGCGCCCGTTGAGGCCCGCGTCCTTCAGCGCGCGGGCGATGCACCACTCGCTGGTGGCCCAGATTTCGTCCAGGTCGTGTTCCACCCAAGAGGGCTTGGGGAAGTGCTGGGTGAACTCCTTGTAGGAGCGCCCCACCACCTGGAGCTTCGAGTCGAGGATGGAGACGTGGGTTCCGGTGGTGCCCTGGTCCAGGGCCAGCACGTGCTTCGCCTTCGGCATGGGGTGAGTCCTCCCAACGGCAGACGGCCAGATGGGAGGAACCTACTCCAGCCTGGGGGCCGGACAGGCGAGCTTCCTGTCCGGCACCTGTCTAATAGCTGTAGGGAGAGCGGTTGCCGAAGAAGCGGCGCATGCCGTACGCCGTCAGGCCGCCAATGGCCATGCGGCCCAGGGAGCCGCCGAGGATGCCTCCCGAGGCGACCCGGCTGCGGCCGTAGCCGTACCCCATGGGACGGCGGCCATAGCTGGTGCGGCCGCGATTCCAGCCGCCGGTGCCATAGCTACGACGACCGCCGGCAAGACCACCGAGAATGCTTCCCAGAAGAGACATGGTGAGGCCTCCTGTGCGTCAAAGGGTTGAAGGCCCCCGCCGTCCTGGCGGGAGCGTTCCCGCCGGGGCGGGAGTGCCTTCAAGGTGACGCCGCCTCCCGGAGAGGACACCCCTTCCCGGGAGGCGTGCCTCCGGGGCCCTCTGGCGGCCCCGGAGGCGGGCAGGCGGCCCTGCTACTTGCCGGTGTAGATGCCGATGGCGCCCCGGTGGGTGATGTTGCCCGTCTTGTCGCGGAAGGCGTCGAAGGCCACCAGCACCTTGCGGTTCTCGCCGCTGCCCACGACCTGGATGTCCCAGACGGGCAGGCCGGCCAGGTTGCCGAGCACGCTGTTGTGGCTGACGAAGTCGCCCTCGGTGTGCATCCGCATCAGGCCGCCACCCCAGCGGTGGCCAATCCACAGGCTGCCGTCCAGCGGATCCCTCTCGAGCGAGGACACGAAGCGCTCATGCTCGGCCGCGAGGTGGCGCGCCGTCACCACGCCCGTGCTGTCCATCTTCGCCAGGCCCCGGGCGAAGCTGGACAGCCACACCGTGCCGTCCGGCATGAGGACCAGGTCGCTGATGAGGTCGTCGATGCGCTGCGCACCCGTGGGTTTGTCCGCCTCGCCCACGAGGTCGGGCCAGACGTCGATGCGGTTCTTGACGTGCTTCTTCTCCTCCGTCTGCTTGCGCGCCGCCTCGAAGTTCCACGGGCCACCGACGGTGTGGCCCTCGAGGTTGGTCATGATCTTGAAGCGCGAGGTGCGGATGTGCGTGCCCATCCACACGTCACCGTCGGGCCGCACCGCCACGCCCCAGACGTCGCCGGCCAGCCGGCTGTCCTCGCTGGTGTCGTCACCCATGAGGATGGCCGGGTGCACGTGCTCCATGACGCCGAACTTGCAGCGCTGGCGCGTCTCGCGGCCAATCTCGTTCCCCGCCGCGTCCTTCTGGATGTAGACCCACTCGTTGGCGGCGCGAATCTCCGGGTTGGAGCACGTCTCGGCGCCCGCGTAGTTCGGCTCGCCCCAGGCGAGGCCGTGGTTGGAGGCGAACCAGAGGCTGTCGCGCTGCTTGTCCCAGACGATGCGGTTCACCGTGCAGAGCTTCTCGCGGTGGCCGTAGCCCGGCACCGAGTGCGCGGGCGAGTGGATGTCGTAGTGCTGCACCTTGAGGGTGCCGTCGTCCTGGAGCTCCACGCGGTCCGCGTCACCGCTCTTGTAGATGGCGGGGTCCTCGAGCTCGCCCGGGGCCTTGTAGAACTCGCTCTCGCAGTTGTCCCGGCCCTGGTAGCCGACCCACACGGTGCCGGCGGGGCCGCCAGCGACGGAAATCACCTTGAGGTAGCGCTTCTCCGGGGCGGGGTCCTTGCCCTTCCACGGGGCCCACGGCTTCAGGCCATCCGCCATGGTGTAGCACTTGAAGGTGGAGGCGTTGGGCTTCAGCAGGCAGAGGCCGTCCTCGCCGCCGGCCACCCAGAGGTTGCCACCCTCGTCCTCGGTGACGCCGAGCACCTCGCGCGGAGCCCCCTGCGCGGCTCCGAGGAAGCGCCAGCCGTTCGCGTCCGGAGGGACGTTGTTGCCGCCACCGCCACCGCCGCCATCCGGCGTGCCGGAGTCAGGCGTCCCCGAGTCGGGCGTGCCGGAGTCCGGAGTGCCGGAGTCGGGCGTGCCGGAATCGGGCGTTCCCGAGTCGGGTGTGCCGGAGTCCGGAGTGCCGGAGTCGGGCGTGCCGGCGTCAGGCTCCCCGACGGGCGGCGGGTTCTCTTCTTCGGGCGGCGGGGGTTCCTCGTCGCCGACCGACGGGTTCTCGTCCACCGGAGGGTCCTCCACGGCTGGACGGGTATCGGGTGTGCCGCCTCCGCCGCACCCCACCCACAACGCCGCGCCCAACAGTCCTGCCCACCACCTGCCTCGTCCCAGCCAGCGCATACCCCGGTCTGCCTCCAACGTCCTCCGGCGGACGTTTCACTTGTAGCCAGGGAGTCCAGAGGCAAGCGCGATGCCAGGGATTGACGGGCCGTGAAAGCCGCGCGGTGGGGTGGAGAGGGAAGGGC